>CAVHWE010000133.1:0-6950 GCA_963639495.1 bacterium
ATCAAGCCATGAAGAAACGTTGCTTAAACCGCACCAATATCTATACTGCACAGGCAAATGCCAAAACTCAGTTTAGAGAGATGCTGAAAGCAATGGGATTCAAAAACGTAAAGATAGAATTTGAGAAATAAAAAGGTTATAATATACAAGTAACTGCGTTATCAGGTATAAAAAAATATAGATATAAGATAAACGTAAAATTTTTAAGAGATGGATGCAATAAACGATTTTTTCACCGCATTTAGTTCATTCCTGTGGGGATGGCCTATGATTATCCTACTGTTGGGAACCCACATCTTTCTGACCATCCGCTTGCGCTTTCCACAACGCAAGATTTTCAAGGCAATCAAACTATCTGTAAAGAAAGACAAGAATGCCACAGGAGATGTTTCACAGTTCGGAGCACTGGCAACAGCACTGGCAGCCACAATTGGCACCGGTAACATCATCGGTGTGGCTACAGCTATCGCTCTTGGCGGACCAGGAGCCGTACTCTGGTGCTGGTTAACCGGTGTCTTTGGTATTTCTACCAAATATGCCGAAGGATTACTCGCCGTAAAATATCGCGTAAAGACCAAGCGAGGCACGATGTTGGGTGGTCCTATGTATGCCCTGGAAAAAGGATTGGGCTGGAAATGGCTTGCAGTCCTGTTCGCCCTCTTTGCCGCATTGGCATCATTCGGAATCGGTAGCACGGTACAGGCAAATGCCATCTCTACCCTGGTAGAAAACCAATACGGCATTTCTCCATACATTACTGGAACCATCGTTACGGCTTTAGGAGCAGCTGTGATTCTTGGAGGCGTGAAAAGTATCTCCAAGGTTTGTGGCATGCTGGTACCTTTCATGGCACTCTTTTATGTATTAGGCTGCATCTACATTCTCTGTGTAAATCATGCTTATTTATTGCCTGCCATCCACGTAATCTTTGACTCAGCATTCACGACAAAGGCTGCAGGTGGCGGCTTCGCTGGAAGTACCATGATGATTGCAGCCCGCTATGGTATAGCCCGCGGATTGTTCTCTAACGAAAGTGGTCTGGGTTCGGCACCCATCGTTGCTGCAGCAGCCCAAACCCGTAACCCTGTGCGTCAGGCATTGGTTTCATCTACCGGTACCTTTTGGGATACTGTCATCATCTGTGCCCTTACAGGTCTTGTCATCACCTCAAGTATCATAGCATACCCAGACATTGACTACCATAACGGAGCAGCACTCACCAAGGCTGCCTTCAGTAAGATTCCATATATCGGAGCTCCGATATTGACCATCGGACTGGCAACATTTGCATTCAGTACGACATTGGGATGGAGTTATTATGGAGAACGATGCGTAGAATATCTGAAAGGCAAAAAGTGGATGCTCTGTTTCCGCATAGTCTATATTGCTACTATCTTCCTGGGTAGTGTCATCAGTCTGGGACTGGTTTGGAACATTGCCGACTGCATGAATGCTTTAATGGCCATACCAAACCTTATCTCCTTGCTCTGCCTGAGTGGTATCATAGTGCATGAAACCAGAAAGTATCTGTGGAGAGACCAGTTAGATAAAGACATGGACGAAAAAGAAATAGAGGAATTAGAATAAAAGACACAGAAAGGAAATACCCTGAAAGGGAGTAAAAATACAAAAGCTCGGCATTGCATCACTGCAGACCGAGCTTTTATTATTAAATCAACAAAAACTAATAAAATATCTTTTCTAAAAACCAAAAAACCTATTCGTTATGAACTTATGGTGCAAAGATACTACAGTTTGCGCAATAAACAGCACATTTTCTGTTGATTTCTATACTTTTTATTGGGCAAACGTTTGCACAGTTTGCCCTATCAGATTACAATTTATACTGAAGATGTTTCATTGCATGACCACCCCAAGTGGTATCATTGACATATTGGAAACCAACCTTCGTATAGAGACGCTCCGCTTTCGGATTGCCTTTATCACAAAGCAAGCCTACAGCAGGAAGTCCTAATTCTCTTGCGCGAGAGATAGCAGCATCCAACAGTTTAGATGCAATACCTTTTCCACGGTATTGGTTAGAAACTGCCAAACTATCCAAATAGAACTCACCTTCCTCTGTTTCAAGCTCCATAGCCGAATAGTCTATTCCAAAAGCCACGATCGCAGCCTCAATAAAGCGCTTACGTAATCTTTTGACGTCAGCACCATCGTATGCAACCAAGATGCCAACAAGAATGCCATCAGTAGACATAGCAACCAATGTATTCTTATAACTATACTGACTGTCCTCCATCTCTACAAGTTTAGTCATCATACGGTGAAAATCAACCAATGTATGCTGAGGACCAGCAAAATTTTGGCAACACTGCGCATTCATCGCCTCCATGATAAGCGATGCGATATGCGAAGCCTTGTCAGGCGTAGCCTGTTCTATTTGAATTTTCATTATACTATTTTTTGTTTATTGTTTTATTATTGTTATTTCTTTATCACCTGGTTTGTAGAGATAACCCACACATTGACTGGCATCTGCCTTGAAAGGTTTCCATGAAATCTGGTTCCACTGAATCTTATCAGTACTCTGAGCTACGGGCACCTGCGGAATCAAACTGCCATCTCTAACCAGGATAACACAAGGAATCTTATGTTCAGCAACACTGATATGCTGGTATCCGGCTTCATATACCTTTCCATTCTGATAATCTATCCATTTACCTTTTGGCAGATATACCGAACGGCCTGTTCCCGATTCCAGTAGCGGAGCAACCAGAATCTGTGAGCCATACATATACTCATCTTCAACCAGCCATGCTCCAGCATCGTGAGGAAATTCTACAAAGAGCGCACGCACCATAGGCAAGCCCTTTTCAGAGCAGTCTTTTGCCTGTGCATAAACGTAAGGCATCAATTGGTATTTCATCTCCGCATTGGCTCTGAAGGCATCCGTAAAATCCTTACTGATGAGCCAAGGTTCTGTTGGAGGTGCTCCATGAGCTCTGGTATGCGAACTCAAGAAACCGAAAGGCAACCAACGGCGATAGAGATCATCAGGACTCTGGGTTACGAAACCACCCATATCATGACTCCAGAAAGAGAATCCACTCAAGCCGAAGCTCAAGCCGCCACGCAGGTCGCCCATCATGCCAACACTGCCCACTTCATTCGTAGCAGCATCGCCACCCCAATGTAAAGGATAGCGCTGACTTCCAGCCCAGGCACTACGCGCCCAGATGACTCCTTCCTGCTCTGGAGAATTGGCTTTTACCGCCTCCCAAAGCGCTTTATTATAACGCAACGGATAGAGGTTATGCTCATAGAAGCCTGTCTTACCACTTGCATAAAGTCCATCATAAGGAGCTGCTTCACCAAAGTCGCACTTGATGGCACTCACTCCCTGCTTGATGAGATGAGCTATCTTATCCTGATACCAGGTAACCGTTTTCGGATTACTCAGATCAAGAACAGCATCCTCATAGTTCAGCGTACCGTTCCCATTCCGAACCGCCATACCTTCATCTACCAGTTCCTTGAAATAGCGGTTCTTTGGAGTGAAGTAAGGCAACTGCCAGAGACAAGTATGGAATCCATCCTTCTTCAGCGTCTTGAGCATGCCAACCGGGTCCTTGAAACGATCCTTGGCAAACTGATAATCACACTGCCAGTCTACTCCAAACCATCCAGTATCAAAGTGGATGACATCCGCAGGAATCTTATTGGCTCTCAGCTGATGAGCTATTTCCAATCCCTCCTTCTGGGAGAAATAAGAGATACGGCTCATCCAGGTACCAAAAGTCCACAGCGGCAACATTGGCGACTTGCCTGTCACGTTTGTATATTCATTCAGGATTTGCTTCGGTTCACCAAAGAACACGAAGAAGTCCATTGTTTCATCACCCATAAAGAGGCGCTGGGCACCTATATAACTTGCACCGAAATCGGCAGTAGCAGGAGCCGAAGTATGCATAAAGATACCATAGCCTCTATTGGAGAAATAGAAAGGCACAGGCTTGTACATACCATCTGTTTCAGGTCCCTGAGGATCTACAACCGACAGGTTCACCTTCTGTCCCACCTTATTTAAAGAGGTGAAACTTTCTCCACAACCATAAATCCGTTCACCAGGCGAGAGCAGGAACACCGGGTTGATGCTACGCGAATTGTCAGATCCACGCTTGATGAAATTGAATGGCAAGAGTTTAACCTGCGTACTGTCATTATCAATGATATGGCGGGTTTGCGTCAGAATCTTTCCATTGGCATCTTTCAGGATCAGGCGGAAAGGATACTTTTGAATTTCCAATACACCATTCCTGTTCTGATAGATGATACGTTTGTTATCAGCAGACGTATTCCATCTTCCACGTGCCAGACGAGCATCTCCATTGCCCAGACTCTCTGCAATAAACTCAGGAGAAAATATCGGATCGTTTGCCTCGTCCATCTTAGGTTCAATAGGTGAAGTGAACAAAGTCACACGAAGCGTACGGTCATCAATCTTCTGAATTCTGATCTTGAGATTCGGATCATTATCATACTGGGTATCAGGGAAGTCAAGCATTTTCATGCGTACAGGCCAATAACCGTTAAGATTAAAAGCTTGGCGCGGTGCCAGACGATAGCGCTTCCAGTTGAGCAAGCCCTCTCCCCTATTAAGGTCGAAGCCTGTTATACTATCTGCCAGGAAATAGGTGTTGGCCAAATCTGAGAAATCGCCAGACATATCCCTAGCTTGACACTGAAGGTATTCAATACCATTGTTTGTTTGCAATTGTGCCTGTGCAGTCAATGTTGCACTCATGACACATAAAGTTAAGATAACCTTTTTCATGATTGCTGATTTTGGTTTGATGCCCTTACTGATTACAAAGTTACTTATTTTTTTTGATAAGAGCAAGTTTTTTATATTTTTTATTCGAAAAAGTTTTTTTATTCGAAAAAAAGATGTATCTTTGCCGCAGGTTTTGAAGCTAAATTTCTATTACTAGTATAATAGAGATACCCAAATCCCTTGGGTCCCAATGCTTCAAAACCTTTTTCGTTTTTAAGAGCGAAAAAGGAATACACCAAACGAGTGTATCCTTCTTCGCAATATAGTTCATTAACGTTTTGATTTTCAAAATATTACTATAATCACAAAGCTACAGAAGCATCCTTTAAGTCTACTGCCTGTGCCTTGAGCGTTCCCTTTCCTTTTATCACAACGACACATTTTCCGAAGAAAGCCTTGCGATGGGAATCGGTAAAACGCTCCAAAGAAGTCTGACAACCGTTATCAGTTCCCAGAATTTTTGGTGCATTCTGGTTGTTTTGGTCATTTGCCTCCTGTTCACCAGAAACAGAGAAGAAAATCTGGTTATCTGCGTTCGGACAGAGATTGCCGTCTTTATCTACCACATTCACCTCGACAAAGGTTGTCGGATCTGAAGTGCCAAAAGCCTGATGTCCCTGATAAGTCTTCTTCAACACAAGATGATGAGGAGCTCCTGCTGTCTTGATGACCTGCTCTCTAAGAACTTTACCATTCTTTCTGGCTACAACCTTCACTTCTCCCGGTTCAAAGTTTACCCGCCACATCACATGATATTCAGTACTCTTTCTGAAAGCATCGCCTTCGTTCTTTGCACCGTAGACTGTCTTCTTACGGATACCCTGACTCTTGCCATTGATAAAGAGTTCTACCTCATCGGCATGATTATAATAACACCACATGTCGATGGTCTGTCCCGGCAGCCAGTTCCAATGAGGGAAGAGATGCAGCACATTTTTCTGAGTCCACTCACTCTGATACATATAATAGCAGTCTTTTGGAAGACCCGCCAAATCGATAATGCCAAAATAACTGCTACGGGCAGGATACGCATAAGGAGTAGGTTCACCGATATAATCGAAACCGGTCCAGATAAACTGTCCGCCCACAAAGTCGTTGTGCTTCACCACATCCCAGGTTTCTTCGTGGGTACTACTCCATGAGGCATGGAAATTATCATAAGCCGAACACATAAACGATGGATCGGTATAAGGTAACCACCATTCCTTTGGCGCAGTATAAATGCTGTCGCTAGGCATCATATAGTAGCCACGAGTCTGCAAGGCAGAAACACTCTCCGACAGAATGAAAGGCTTGCCAGGGAAATTCTTTGGCATATCCTTCACCCACTGATGGTGATAATTGAAACCTATAACATCAATAGCCCCACTCTTAAAGAGATGATTCTTCGGATCAGGCTCATTACAGCCAGCAGTAACAGGGCGTGTGCCCCAAGGATCATACTCCTTCACGATTTTTGCCAGATGCTGGGTAAGAAGCGAATTGACACTCAGTTCATCGCTATGTGACAAGCTAGAAGCATCATGACCGGCATTCAGAATCAGGTTAGCCTGCTCCAGACTGAGCGTATCAGCAGCCGCATCCGACCATTGTTCGAGAACCTCATTACCGATACTCCACATGATGATGCTTGGATGGTTACGGTCGCGCTTGATGAGATCAGACAGGTCTTTCTTATGCCATTCATCGAAGAAACGGGCATAATCGCCATTCGATTTCTTGCGGCGCCACATATCAAAACTCTCGTCCATCACGAGGAACCCCATCGAATCGCACATGTTCAGGAGTTCAGGTGCCGGAGGATTATGACTGCTTCGGATAGCGTTCACGCCCATATCGCGAAGGATGGTAAGCTTACGGTGCATCGCATCTTCATTAATGGCAGCACCCAGACAACCGAAATCATGATGCTCACAGACACCATTTATCTTGATATTCTTGCCATTCAGGAAGAAACCCTTCTTTGCATCAAACTTTACATCACGGAAACCGGCTGTAGTCGTAGCTACATCCACTACCTTCCCGTTTACTACCAGCTCACTCTTCACAGTATAGAGATATCCCTTTCCGATGTCCCAGAGATGCGGATTCTTCACCCGGAGTTTCTGTTCCTGAACACCCTGACTCTTTGCTACCATCTTTCCTGCAGCATCATAGA
>CAVHWE010000134.1:0-6848 GCA_963639495.1 bacterium
AAGGGAGTTACAAATTTTACTGCACAACAACTGTTTTACGCTCGCACAACACGTGTTGTGCGAGCGCATAACAGCTGATATGCAAGCGCACAACAGCTGTTGTGCGACTGACGGAAGTGACTTTCCCGGCAACATATACTTACTGTTCCAACAACTTATCCTACTTCTTCCGACAACTTATAAAGGCTTCTTACGATGCTTATTCCTATTGATAAGCAGTTCTAACCCACATCAATAGCACCGCTCATTCGTATCAATCAAACCGTTCATCCATATTAGTGCCATTTTTATTTGGTAGTTTAAGAATAAAAGATTACCTTTGTATCGCTAAACAGAAAGAAGAATACGATGGCTATAAAATATGAAATCCATTATCTTCCCAATGCAGGAGGAAATGAAGAGACTCGCCGATTCGCCCATATCTTTGAGCAAACAGCTATGACTGACAAGGAGATGATCAGCCGAATCGCCAGACATAGCTGTCTGGGAGAAGGAGAAGTTTCGTCCGTACTCATGAAACTGCGTGATATCATAGAAGAAGACCTGCAGGAGGGAAGACGTGTCAACATTCCGGAAATAGGTTATCTCTCGCTCTCGGTAGATCTGGATATGAATGACCTGAAACCCGACAATAAAGTGAGAGCTGAATATGTAAGCGTAAGAGGCATCAAGTTTCGCCCCAATGCAGACCTGCTGAAACAGGTGAAATACAATACCCATTTCGAGAAATCACAATATACTTCCCGCTCCTACCCTTTCTCTGAAGATGCATTGAAGGAGAAAATAAGAGAGTATCTGAAGCATAACCGTTCCATTAACAGAAAAGTACTGGAAGCGGAATTTCATATCCGTAAACAGACAGCACTCAACTGGCTGAAGAAACTGGAAAAATCCGGATTTCTGATAAAAGAAGGTTCCCGGAATGCGCCAGTTTATTTCCTGGCTGAAGAATAAGAGCCCATCGGATGATAGGTCTCATCATGATAGAACTCTCTAGATGCCTGCAAGCCATAGCCTCCGCGACCATCCAGGCTTCATTACATTAAATCTACCCCCTAAAGATAAAGTAATATGCCAAATAAAGAAGAAAAGAGAATAACAGAGCAGAGCTCGCTCTACGAACATCTGGAAAAGATGAGCGTGGATGAACTCACCGCTCATATCAATGCAGAAAACAAGAAGGTGGCTGTGGCAATAGAACAAGCATTGCCTGCCATTAACCAACTGATTTCCGCCATCGAAGGGCAGCTGAAGAAGGGCGGAAGACTCTTCTATGCCGGTTGCGGAACGGGCGGAAGACTGGCTACACTCGATACCATCGAGGTGCAGAACACCTATGGTATCGACGGTTCGCAGATACAAGCCATCTTCCCCGGAGGCATCGGTTGCCTTACACAAACCAGGGAATCCAGAGAAGACGACCTGGAGAATGGCTGGCACCAGCTCTGCGACAAGCATATCTCAAAGCATGATTTCGTGCTGGGCTTTTCGGCAAGCGGCACCACTCCCTTCGTGCTCGCCATCCTGAAACATTGCAAGGAGGCAGGCATTCCTACGGGTTGCATCGTGAACAATCCCCACGCCCCCATCGCCCAGGCTGCCGATTATCCCGTAGAAGTCATCACGGGACCGGAATTCGTGACGGGAAGTACCCGCATGAAAGCCGGTTCTTCGCAGAAGATGATTCTGGACATGATCAGTACTTCTCTCCAGATTCGACAAGGACGGGTGGAAGGCAACAAGATGGTGAATGCCAAGCTTATCAATCATAAACTCATCGACCGCGCCTGCCGCATCTTCATGGAACGCAATCCGGAATACACGGATTACGAAGAAGTGAAACAGCTGATTCTGGAATCAGGAAGCGTGAAGAAGGCGGAAGACTTACTGAAGAGTAAAAGCGATTTAGATATTTAGATAAATTTAGACCAAACTTCACCTTATATAAATAGAACTATCAAGATTTCACCTTATATAATAGAACTATATGGCAAAGAAAGCAATTGTAATGGGTGCCACATCGGGCATCGGAATGGAAGTGGCAAAACTGCTTGCTGCAAAAGGATGGCAGGTCGGAATTGCCGGAAGAAGAATTGAAAGATTGCAGGCTCTGATTTCGCAGGGCGGCATTACCTGCTACCAGCAAATAGACGTGACTTCTCCCGATGCTCCTACCCAACTTCTCGAACTCATCGATAAGTTGGGAGGCATGAACCTCTACTTCCATAGTTCCGGCATTGGCTGGCAGAATAATACGCTGGATATAGAAAAGGAGTTGAAGACTGTGGAAACCAACGGCTTGGGATTCACAAGAATGGTGGATACGGCATTCAACTGGTTTGCTACTCATCATCAGAACAATTCAAAAGCCCGCATTGCCTGCATCACTTCCATTGCCGGAACCAAAGGTCTCGGTGCTGCACCTGCCTACTCTGCCACCAAGCGATTCCAGAACCATTATCTGGAATGCCTGTCGCAGCAAGCACAGATGCGTCATCTCCCTATCGCCATCACAGATATCCGACCAGGCTTCGTAAAGACCGACCTCATCGCAGGCAGCAGCTATCCGCTGCAACTCAAACCGGAAGATGTGGCGAAACATATCGTGAATGCTATCGAAAACGGAAAGGAAGTTAAGGTGATAGACTGGAGATATGATATCCTCGTCTTCCTCTGGCGACTCATTCCTAGATGGTTATGGACGAGATTGAAGATTACAACATAACAACTTTATTCCTTTCTGATGACAATCGTCTTGAACCAGTCTTTCAATACTCCCGCATATTGATCCTGAGAATCAGACAGCAGGATGACAACCTGGGAACCATCTTCCAACTTGGGTCCCAGACACATACCTTCGTAATTGGCAAAGGAACGCTTGGAAAGTGACAAGCCGGTTTTCCATTCCGCGAGCAATCTCTTCTTCAAGAAAGGAGTATCTGATGAAAAATTCTCTTTCATAGAAAACTCCTCAGAATTCAAAGGATTAATCTGATAGAGTTTACACTTGCAGAAAGCCCCAATCTTAATCTTCGGGATAAAGGCCTCACGCTCCAGAACCAGAAGCTGACCATCGGGCAAGGCGCAAAGCTCACTCACCCCCATCACATAGATATCTGCTTTCTTATGGGTAGAAGGTTGATCCATCTGATAGGCATAGGCTGTCATGTAACGAGAGTTCTTTCCCCAATCAAACCTCATTAAACGAAGCTGGTTGGCCAATCCGTTTTGAGGAGTAGCAGGCTGTCCGTCTTTGCGGAGCGTGCTCTCAGAAATCGTCCAGAGATACTGACGGACGGAATCAAAAGCCAGAGACTCAAAATTATAATTTGGATAAAAATCAGAAGAAGGCCATCTGCTCTCCCAAAGGTTCTGCTGATAGCTAATCTTGGGAGCATTAGCCGAAGTAGGCAGAACAGGATACTCCTTTAAACGGCAATATCCTTCGCTTGTTATCACCAAGGTAGAATCAGAAGCCTTCACGATGGCTTCGTGGTCAAAGCCTTTCTCCTGCCCCTGCCAAAACTTTCCGTCGTTCAGCGTTCCATCTGTTCTCTCGGTAAATCCAAGGTTCTCTACCTGTTCCAATTCACCGGTCTTGGGATTCACCTGAATCCGGAAGTTGAAGTACAGGGCACTATTCGACTTGTCACTTACCACCGCATAGATATCATCATGCAGATGAGCAATGCCACTGTAGTTGCCCGCAGCCACGGTTTTCGGAAAAGCTTTCTGAGAATTCTCTCTCACTACTTTCCAATCCTGTGCTCCAGCCAATAGACTGAATGCCAGGAAGATGGACAGGATATTACAGCGCAGCATAAGTCAATACAAATTCCATGGTTAACTCGAAATCTACATGCGCCATCTTTCTGCTCTTGAGATTCTCCACATCACACGACCAGTCTGCCATCGTATCAAACGGCTTCACCCGCATATCCTCAAACATTAGATTTTCTTCAGAGAATAACTTGAAGACCGTTTCCTTGGCACACCAATGCACCAGCTTGGCATCCAAATTTTCCGCCTTCTCATCCTTGCGCAGGAATTTGGATGCGATGCGCTCTACCCTATCGCTGAAGTATTCGATATCCACCGCCACTTCCTGATTTTTGGAAAGGATAAGCGCAGCATAACCCTTGGTATGCGAAACGCTGATATGATAACCACGGAACAATGGCTTTCCAGCCTCGTTGTGGGTAATGTCACCCGCATGAGAAAGCAAGCCCTTGGAAGCCCCGTTCGTCTTGAGCATCTCATACATTAATGCACGAATGGCAAGAAACTCCAGTTTCCTGCCATCGTTCTTATATTTCTCTTCCAACTGAGAGCGGTAAGCCTGCAGATGAGGATACTGCTCGAACAACTGTTCTACAGTTTCATCCATCTGCCATAAACCCAGACTCACTCCCGGATAAACTTCTCGTATATTGACAACTGCCATATTTTTTATATTCTGATATTGATGAATACTGATGATTACTTAGAAGAATCCTCCACGTTATCTTTCAAAGGATGTACCGTCACCTTAATCTTGCTGATGCGACGCTCCTCTATCTGCATAACCTCGAAAGTATAGTTCTTATAATCTATCTTCTCGTGCATACTTGGGAAATCGCCTTTGATTTCCAAGAGCAGACCAGCCAGAGAATCAGCATCACCCTCAACCTCCTCGAACTCTTCGTCATCTACATTCAGGATTTTGCAGAAATCAGAAAGAAGCGTTTTACCTTCAAAAACAAAGGTATTGTAATTTAATTTCGAGTAGAACTTCTCCTCCTCATCGTATTCATCATTGATTTCACCTACAATTTCCTCCAGAATATCTTCGAGAGTAACAATACCCGATGTACCTCCGAACTCATCTACCACAATGGCGATATGAACCTTGTTGTCCTGGAACTCGCGAAGCAGATCATCTATCTTCTTGGTTTCAGGTACAAAGTAAGGAGGACGAATTAGGCTCTGCCAACGGAAGTTGGAAGACTTCGTAAGATGAGGCAATAAGTCCTTGATATACAGTACACCACGAATATTATCTGTATTATCCTGATAAACAGGAATACGACTGTAATTATTCTCTTCAATGCACTTTAATACTTCTGGATAAGAACTACGGATATCCAGGTCAACAATATTCTGTCGGCTGGTCATCACCTCCTTGGCTGTTTCATCGCCAAAGCGGATGATACCCTTCAGCATGCTCTGCTCGTCCTTGATATCATTCTTATCAGTCAGTTCAAGAGCCTGTTCCAAGTCATCAACACTCAGCACATGATTTTCCTTCTGTATAATCTTTTCTGCAAGAATTCCACTTTTCAGCAAGATAGTTTCTAAAGGCCAAAACAACTTTCTGACAAACAGAATTCCCCCTACGCACCGGCGACAGAACTTCAGAGGATCCTGGCGGGCATACACTTTCGGCATAATCTCACCAAAAAGCAAAAGCAAGAAAGTAAGAATAACCGTAATAATCAGGAACTGAAGCCAATAAGCTTTAGGACCAAACTCTACGATTCCTGCGAATACATAATTAAGGAGCATGATGATTGTGACATTCACAAAATTATTGGTTATCAAAATGGTAGCCAACGTACGTTCAGAATCATCACGCAACATCTGTATTTTCTTATCGGCATCAGTCTTTTCATCCTCAAGTTCCGCAACATCAGTTGGTGATAAACTGAAAAAAGCAATTTCGGAACCACTGGCAAAAGCAGACATGCCTAACAATATAGCTGCAAGCACAGCAGCTACAATAACCCCGGCGGAAGGCTGCATCAGCATCACATCACCAAAGGCATCAGTTATGGTAGATATATCCAATTTCTGAGCTAAAAATTAATAATTATTGTTCTCTAGTAGCAGGGCGAGTACTCAACATCTCCATATTATCTACATAGATTTCTGTAATATATTGTCTTCTACCCTGCTTGTCATCATAGGAGCGGTAGCGGATTCTTCCTTCCACATAAAGGCGGTCACCCTTATGTACATACTTCTCTACTACCTTTGCAAGCCCACGATAAAAAACAAGATTGTGCCAATCTGTATGGTCTGGCACTTGGGTACCATTAGGCAAAGTATATCCTTTCTCTGTAGTTGCGAGAGAGACCTGAGCTACTGCCTGATCTGCTTCAAAATAATGAATATCAGGATCTTTACCTACATTACCAATTAGCATAACCTTGTTCATGACACGAATCTTTTAAATTTCTGAATATTTACTTCCACATTCCCAGATAGCGGAAATGGAAATTCTTACCTTTTGCAGATGGGAACTGGCTGCGTGAATCTACACAATCGCGCAGATAATCTACAATGCGATTATAACAATCCAAACCAGATTCAGCTTTTACATCCGCAACAAAATGAGTATCACGGTACTCAAACTTTCCTGTAGCAGGTACCATCACTACACGCTTGAAATCAAGCGCTCCTTCATACCAGCCTGGAGCCTCCTGTGCCAAACTGGCAACAACAGGATTCTCCATTCTCTCTGCAGGAGTAGGAGTACGCAATGCTTTCTTATCCTTAAAATCCTGCATAGTTTGCGCCGTAGTCTTTATCACAATAAAATAAACACGTGGGCGTACCTTATATCTTTTTGGATACGTCAAATCGCTAGCGGCATATTCACGAACATCTGCCTCTAACTCTGCATCCATCTCAATCTCAGGAATACTCTTTAAAAAACCAATAGCATCATCAACATTAGTAACTAATGTCTCCTGATCAAAATATCTTAAATATAAATTCATAAATGGGTATGTTTCTCGAGTTCAAAAAAAAAGAGCGGAAAACGGGACTCGGACCCGCGACCCCAACCTTGGCAAGGTTGTGCTCTA
>CAVHWE010000135.1:0-6846 GCA_963639495.1 bacterium
GAGAAAACCTTTCCTGCCTCCAATCCATTGACATATTGGCTTTCCCGCTCTATCTTGTTGAGGATAGGCGATTCGCCAACCAGTCCGAGGCTAACCACCTGCTGCTCGCTTCTGATCTCCGTGCTCGATACGCCCTGAGTGCGGTCTAGATAAACCACCTTGCAATAGGCGTTGAGATAGTCAAACTTGCCTCTCCAGTCAGAACCTACGGTAAAGATATCTACGTCCAGTCGCTTGATGTCGTCAATCTTCTGTCCCTCGTATTCCTCGATGATGATTTCATCGGCAATGCCTGTGGCACGCACGGCTTCCACTCGTTCCATGAGGGATTGTTGTACATTGATTTTGCCACGCTCACGGTCGAAGGTATCCGAGGTTACGCCCACGATGAGGTAGTCGCCCAAAGCCTTGGCGCGCTCCAGGAGACGGATGTGACCATAATGAAGCAGGTCGTAAGTACCGTATGTGATGACTTTAACCATAAGTTTCTCTATCTTGAAAGTTCTCTATACCTTATTATATATATTATAGCAGCCCCTTAGCCTGCATATCCTTCAGTGCGTCAACAAGCGTAGTATTGTCTTCCGGACTCAGGTTGCCGAGATGACCTACACGGAATATCTTTTCTGCCATGTCGCCACCATTAGGACATACCCAGATGCCATATTCGTCTTTCAGCTTCAGGAAGATGTCGTAGGCTGAGGCGTTCTGTGGATGCAGAGGAGTAACGGCATTTGACATCGATTGGGAAACGATGGTGAATGGCAGGTCCTTGATCTTGCTTCTAAAATCTTCTGCAAGCATTTTCATGCGCTGGTTCTCGCTCTCCACACCGCCATTGCGCTCTATCTCCTTCAGGCGGGCATGAATCTGCAGTAAGGTTCCTACGGCTGGGGTGAAAGGAGTCTGTCCACGCTCACCATTCTTCAAGGCATCCTTCAGGTCGAAATACATCGACTTAACATTGTTTGCCTCTACTCGCTTGATTGCCTCTGTATCGAGAATGATGACAGAGATGCCTGGAGGACATGCCAGTGCCTTCTGTGAACCCGTAATCATTACGTTCACGCCGAGTTCCTTCATGTTGAATGGGTCCGCGAGGAAAGAACTGATGGAATCTACTGCCAGGAAAATATGGTTGCGATGACAGAAGTCGCTGATCATCTGGATGTCGTAGAGTACGCCGGTAGAAGTCTCATGTAGATTGACGAGGAAGCCGGTGTAGCCTTGTCCCTCGTATGGCTTGAGGTCTTCTGCCGTGAGTGGAGTCCCCATCTCAAGCTTGATTTCTGTATGTGGAATCTCATGAATTTCACAGAGTTGTACGAATCGGTGACCAAAGCTACCGCCATTCACTACCAGTACTTTGTCGGCAGGAGTGAATACATTCATGACCACGGCTTCCATAGAGGCTGTGCCCGAACCTGTGATAAAAACTGTGCGGGCATCGTCTGATGCCTTGGCAAACTGCTTCATCAATTGTTCGTTCTCCTTCATGATGGCGGAGAACTCTGCTGTTCTGAAATAAGGCACCTGCTCAGCGCCGATGGCTCTAACCTCATCGCTTGCCATCACAGGTCCTACTGTAAAATTAAGCATATCTTTATCCTTTTTTGATTCTTCCAAATGTCTTGATGCTGGTATATTTACGCCAGAGATTCAGCTTTCTATTCTTTGGTACACCATGGCGACGGAGGTAGTCTTCTGCTCCGTCGAGCATGCGCTGGCATACGTTGCCGTCCAAATATGGATCGTAGTTGTCTACTATCCACTGTCTCTTGGCTATCGCCTCAGGGTCTGTGAGGGCATGGTCGTAGGCGGCAATCAGTTGATCAGGTTCCGTGATGTTTTCCCAGTAGATATCCTTGGATATGGTGCCGAGGGTGATTACTGGGCGAGAGAGCAGCAGGAACTCATAGATGGTAGAAGAGGTATCGCTGATGAGCGTATCTGCCATCAGCTGATATTTGGTTACGTTCTCTCCCTTGTCGATGAAGAGAACATCCTTCTTGGTTGCAGCCCATTCACGGTATTCATCTACCCATTCCTGGCGGGTAAGCGGATGGAACTTCATTACTATCAGGGCATTGCGCTCCTTAGCCAGCTTGCCCAGCTCTTCCTTGATGTAAGGAAGCGAAGTGAGTTTTGGCGAGAAGGTAGGAGCGTAAAGGATCAAGGTCTCCTTGCCGCTTTCCCTGAGCAGTTTCTCTCGGTCGGCATCATATTTATGCAGGTTTTCCTTGATCCAATCCTGCTTAGGCCATCCCGTTTCCAACACCTCGAAATCTCCATATCTCTTGGCCAGAGCCTCGAAGTGAGAAGTGAAGTAAGGACCTTGGGTGAAATAGGTGTCAAAGTAACGGCGGATAATCCAGTGGTCTTTCTTCTCTGCGGCATAGCCGTGGAATACCTGTATCTTGACGCCTGGCAGATAGTAAGGCACAATGTTGCCTGGCACATAGATAGCCTCTGGCTGGAAGTCATAGACTTCTTGAATAGAGTTGGTCCATTTCACCTGGTCGGCATATGGAAAACTGTCTATCTTTGGTTTGTGGATATACCACAATATCTCGTGTGGCAAATGTTGCTTTGTCACATGTTCTTGTATTGGATTAAGTATGTCTATGGCATACTTGTTTTCACAGAAAAGAACTATTCTCATGATTCTTTAGGAATTACTTTACCATTTTTGATTTCATATCGCTTATCAAACTCCTCCCTGGTTCGCTTCCATCTGTTATGCGTCCATAAATAATAAGGTGGATTCCGGCGGATGGTTTCTTCCAGCATCTGGAAGAAACGACGGGTAATCTCGTGCTCCGGCAGGGAGTTCGGATTGCGGGTGATGAGTTTGTATGTTGCTGTATAGTAGCCGCGCTTAGGGCGGGACATCTCTACATAGAACACGGCATCGTTCATCTTTCTCATGATTCTCTCGCCGCCAGTAAACACTGGGGTTTCGGGATGATTGAGGAAAGGAAGCCACAGGTGGATGTTCTCCCACTTGGGCCCCTGGTCGCTGATGTAGCCGAAGATGCTCATGATGCCCTTGCGCTTGTAATCCACCAAGTAGCGGAGGATGTCTTTCTTGGGCACCACTACGCCATTCTCCTCGTGAGAACGGATGCGCTTGAAGAGTTCGTCGAAGGCTTGGTTGCGCAGAGGATGATAGATGAGACCCATCTTGCGTGACTTGGGCAGTTCGATGCCCACACATGAGAGCCACTCCCAGTTGCAGTAATGCCCGAGGATGGCTGCCACATCCTGACCTTCCTGGAAACATTGTTCCACTTCTTCGCTGTTATATACCTTGAATCGGCGGCGAAGTTCCTTATCGCTGATGCTCAGAAGTTTAACCGCCTCGAAGAAGTAATCGCTGAACCAGCGGTAGAATTTCTTCTCGATGTCAACAATCTCTTCTTCTGATTTTTTGGGGAAGGAGGTGGTGAGATTCTTACGCACAATGCCTCTGCGGTACTTGATGACGTAATACATCATGAAGTACTCGAAGTCGGCGATGCAATAGAGCAGCCTGAAAGGCAGCAGCGATATTGCATAAAAGAATGCATAAACAATCTTAACCATCTGTAAAACTATAAATTCTTAACTATAAACTCTTTACTCAATTACACCTGCTGCATATCATGCAACTTCTTGTAATATCCTTTTTTTTCAATCAGTTCCTCATGAGTACCACGCTCCACAATCCTACCCTCGTGCAATACGCAGATTTCATCGGCATGCTTGATGGTACTCAATCGGTGAGCCACAGCCACAGTGGTACGGGTTTTCATCAGTTTCTCCAAGGCATCCTGAACCAGGCGCTCGCTCTCGGTATCGAGGGCTGATGTTGCCTCATCGAGGATGAGGATAGGAGGATTCTTGAGGATGGCACGGGCGATGCTGACACGCTGGCGCTGGCCACCGGAAAGTCTGCCGCCTCGGTCACCGATATTTGTATCGAAACCTTTCTCCGACTTGGTGATGAACTCGTAAGCATTGGCTATCTTAGCTGCATTGGCTATTTCCTCATCTGTAGCATCGGTCTTGCCGAATCGGATGTTATCCTTGAAGCTTGCATTGAAGAGGATAGCCTCCTGGTTTACATTTCCTATCAGCATGCGAAGGTCATGTACGGCAAGGTCTTTCACATTGATGCCGTCAATCAGCACCTCGCCTTCCTGTACATCATAGTAACGAGGAATCAAATCTACCATCGTACTCTTACCGCTACCGCTCTGACCAACAAGTGCAACAGTCTTGCCTTTTGGTATTACGAGATTGATATCCTTTAATACATATACCAGTTCGGCGCTCTTTCGGTCGGTATAGGCGAAGGAAACGTGGCGGAACTCTATCTGATGTTCGAAGCTGCTGATATGCTCAGGGTTCTCCTTGTCCTTGATTTCCACCTCAGCCTGCAGAATCTTGTCGATACGCTCCATACTTGCCAATCCCTTTGGAATATTGTAACTCGCTTTGGAGAATTCCTTCAGTGGGTTGATGATGCTGTAGAGCATCACGAGATAGAAGATGATGGTAGGACCGTCGATTCTGCCGTAATCCAGAACCAGGATACCGCCAAACCACAATACTATCACGATGAGGATGGTTCCCAGAAACTCACTCATCGGGTGTGCCATCTGCTGGCGGATATTTACACGCATGATGTTATCGCGGTAGCTGCTGTTAACCTGGTCGAAACGCTTGTTCATCTTATCTTCGGCACAGAAAGCCTTGATGATGCGCAAGCCGCTCAAGGTTTCTTCTACCATACTCATCGTGTCGCTCCAAAGAGCCTGCGCCTCAATACTGTGTGCCTTCAGTTTTTTACCCACAACTCCCATGAACCAGCCGAAAGGTGGTACAAAGAGAATGGTGAAGAGGGTGAGCTGCCAACTGATGCAGATCAGCGTAACGAAATAGAAGAGAATCAGGATAGGGTTTTTGAAGAGCATGTCGAGCGACGACATGATGCTGTTCTCCACTTCCTGCACATCACCGCTCATGCGGGCGATGATATCTCCCTTTCGCTCCTCGCTGAAGAAACCGAGTGAGAGACTGTTTATCTTCTGGTAAATCTGGTTGCGGATGTCTCTTACGATACCTGTACGGATAGGTATGATGGTGGCTGACGAGAGAAAATAGGCTCCCGTCTTGAGGAATGTCATGAAGGCTAGGAATATGCCGATGACCAAAAGGGCTGTTGATGCGCTATGGACAACAATAAACTCCTGAATATAATAATACAGGTTATTGGTTGCAACCTCCTTGATGCTACCCCAATCTCCATTCCAGTGCATATACTCGTTGACACGGATACCACCATCTACTTGGAACAGGATTTGCAGGATTGGTATCAAGGCTGCAAACGAAAAGATGTTCAATACCGCAGACAGGATATTGAACAGGATAGACAGTCCCAGATACTTCTTGTATGGAGGGACGAATCGGCGTAAAATTTGCAAGAATTCCTTCATAGGTGCAAATATAGTGCTTTTTAAGAAAACCGCCAAACTTTTGGCGGTTTTTCTTGTTTATATTCTGTTTTTTCTTTCAGAAGAGTCTTTTTATTCAGAAAAAGATGTTCTGAGGAGTTGGGAGTTATTCCTTTACTTCTTCTCCGAAGAGAGTAGCAGAGGTAGAACCGGTGATGCGAACCTTCACGAACTCTCCGATATGGTGGTTACCCTTATCAATGACAACTGCCTTGTTCTGTTCTGTTCGGCCCATCATCTGCTCGCGGCTACGCTTGCTGAAGTTCTCGATGAGAATGGTGAATACCTTGCCTTCATCCTTCTTGTTCTGCTCGGCACTCACCTCGGTCTGCAACTTGATAAGTTCGTTGAGGCGGGCTATCTTGGTTTCCTCAGAAACGTTGTCTGGCAGATGCTTGGCGGCATAGGTGCCTGGGCGCTCTGAATACTTGAACATGAAGGCGCTGTCGAAGCCTACTTCCTTCACCAGCGAGAGGGTTTCCTGATGGTCTTCCTCGGTCTCATCGTGATAACCCACGAAGATGTCGGTGGTGATGCCGCAGCCTGGAATGATGCGCTTGATGTCGGCGATGCGCTGCAGATACTCCTCACGGGTGTATTTGCGGTTCATCAGCTTCAGTATCTTGTTGCTTCCGCTCTGGGCTGGGAAGTGGATGTGCTTGCAGAGGTTTGGCTCTTCGGCGATGGCGTGGAGGATGTCCTCGGTCATATCCTCTGGGTTAGAGGTGGTGAAGCGTACTCGCATATCCGGCACAGCCTGGGCTACCATGTGGAGGAGCTCGGCGAAGGAAAGACTGCCTTCCTCGCGCTTGCCCGATGGCGAGAGACCGTAACTGTTTACATTCTGTCCAAGTAGGGTAACTTCCTTGAAGCCACGCTGCTGCAAATCGCGAACCTCACGCAGGATGCTCTCGGCATCGCGGCTGCGCTCACGTCCACGGGTATAAGGCACGATGCAGTAGTGGCAGAAGTTGTTGCAACCGCGCATGATGCTTACGAAACCGCTCACTCTGTTGCCACCGATGCGCTGAGGTACGATGTCGCGGTAAGTCTCTGTCTTAGAAAGTTCTATGTTGATGGCATTGGTACCCATCTCGCACTGCGCAATCATATCCGGCAGGTTGAGATAGCTGTCTGGTCCGCAAACCAGGTTGGCATAGTGGTTCTGGATGAGGTCATCCTTCACGCGCTCAGCCATGCAGCCCAAAACGCCGAGAATCACCTTTCTTCCCTTCTTCTGCTCTGCATGGAGGGTGTCGAGGCGATGATAAATCTTGTTCTCTGCATTCTCGCGGATACTGCAGGTGTTCAGGAAGATGGCATCAGCCTCTTCTTCTTTCTCACAAAT
>CAVHWE010000136.1:0-6755 GCA_963639495.1 bacterium
TTATTTTCGTGAAATATAAACATTTTAAACAGGCCTTACTTTTTAAAGTGGGCTCAGTACTTATAACATAGATTGGCAAGATTTTAGCGACTGGCCTCTCCAGACAGAGAAACCAACCACCTGTTGCATGAGTTACATGACTAGCAAAACTCCGCTGGTAACCAAAAGTTGGAAATACCAGCACAACTATATGAAAAACCCTGGAGATTATGGATTTGACTACAGCAACAATCATACACATCTACACAAATTCCGCGGAAAATGGTATGTATTCTATCACACAATGAGTTTGCAACATAGTTTCAATACAACAGCTGGTTTTCGTAATGTTTGTGTCGATGAAATACGAGTTGACGAGAATACTGTGAATATCCACATGGGTAATCAGACTCTGAAAGGCGTAAAACAGATACAGCCTATGAATCCGTTCATCATCGAGCAGGCCGAAACCACAGCAGCCACACAAGGTGTCAAGTTCACAAATGGAAAAAGCATCGGGGACATGTATGCCGTTACCGTTCCCAACAAGACTGGCATCATTGCTGTCAGAGGTGTGGAATTCAACAAAGTACCTTCCAGTCTGGAAATTAAGGCATCCGGAAACGGAATCATAGAAGTCCGCCGGGATAGGCCGGACGGAGAAGTCATAGCTTCAATCAAAGTCGGTACCCCGCAAATGAAACTCATAGAATCCCAACTTCAAAAGAATATGACAGGCACAATGGACCTCTGTTTTGTCCTAAAAGGAAACAATATCACATTCGACGAATGGAAGTTCAAATAATAACTTCCTGATGACAAGGAGGGTGCATTGCCCATTATGATGCACTCTCCTTAACTTCCTGTACGTATCCCGCGCTGAGGAGACTTTGCATGGAAACTGTGCTATCGTTGGATTCTCTTGTTTGTTTTTGCAACACTAAGATAAGTGAATTCTTCGACATGGCAAAATCCTGGGCCGTTCGGCTCTGCCGCTTGACTTGTTCAAGAACTTTTTGCTGCTCAGGTGTTTAAAAAGTTTAATTTATAATAGTGTTGCGTAATTAAGGACTATGGGACATATTATTAAACTACAATGGAAAATCGCTGGAATGCTGGGCATCTTGCTTCTATGTTCAATGCAAACTGCAGCGAAAACAGTTGTGGATTCCTCCCTGAAACCACGTATTGTCGTACTTACGGATATTGCACCGACAGACCTTGAACCCGATGACATGGAATCAATGGTCCGCCTGCTGGTCCATGCTGACCTTTATGAAATAGAGGGACTGATTGCGACAGGAGGATGGAACAGCTGCGGGAGATCTTATCCGGACGAATGGATGGAAAACATGCAGAAAGTAATTAATGCCTACGAGGAGGATCTACCGAATCTAATGAAACGATCCGGACAAAAGGGTTTCCTGCCAGTAGAAAAGGAAGCTGGCAAACAAACGTTGGGTTATTGGCCAAGTGCTGCCTATTTGCGTAGCAGGACTGCATTTGGCAGCAGAGATTTAGGCGTAAGCAAACTTGGAGAGGAGAATCGCTCACAAGGTAGCCAAATGATTATTGACCTGGTTGACGAAAAGGACGACCGTCCCTTATGGGTTATGGTTTGGGGCGGTGCAAATACACTGGCTCAAGCGATATGGACTGTCAGGCAGGAACGAAGCGAAACGGAAGTTAGAAAGTTTCTGAATAAGTTGTGTGTTTATACAATTACAGACCAAGATGTATGCGGAGGTCCCCCTGTGGATTATGCCTTCAGTTCTCATCAATGGATCCGCAAGACTTGCGGCAAGGATATCCGCTTTTTCTGGGACGACAGCGCCTGGATCGTGCAGAACGCCATAGGAAGCCAGAATTGGAACGAATACGCAACTCATATACAAAATCACGGGAATCTAGGGAAAATATATCCGAAAAACAAATACGGAGTGGAAGGCGACACTCCTTCTTTCCTACATGTAACCCCAAATGGATTAAACGATCCGACCGTATGTAGCCAGGCAGGTTGGGGTGGCTATTTCCGATGGGGACTGTCACCAGACAGTCTGACAACATGTTACACAAATGCAGATCCGGCAGTCAGATGCATATCGGAGAAATATGAAAAATACTTCTATCCCGCAATATTCGCCAACTTCATGGCACGTATGGATTGGGCTGCATACGGCAAAGGAAACCGTAACCCGATAGTCATCGTAAATGGTGAAAAGGGATTGAACCCGATTATAATTGAACCAGAAACAGAAGAGGAACTCCAATTAAACGCTTCAAAATCTGTGGATCCGGATAAAGATAAACTGACATTCCACTGGTGGATATTGCCGGAAGCGGGTACTTACACCTCAACGGTAAGTATCAGAGAGGCAGACAAAGCTAATGCCATTCTACGTATCCCCCAGGATGCGGCTGGAAAAGAACTGCATATAATCTGTGAAGTGACAGACAATGGGACTCCGGCACTGACCAGTTACAGAAGGGTCATCATCCGCCCAAAACTTGGCGAGACATTCAACCTTTCTGGGCAGCGATAAACATAACTATAAAGGCAATGTTATCAGAAAAAGATAATTCAGTAATTGATATTTAACATATAACAAATTCCCAGAGAAGGACGTGATGTATTAGGCTCATCTGTATATTTTTCCTCTGTTTTGACCAAACATTTGGGGAATCTGGAATATTTTGGGTAAAAACATTTGGGGAATCTGGAACATTTTGGGCAAAAACATTTGGGGAATCTGGAACATTTGTTTATTTGACTTTTCCTGATTTCCTCTTCAAATAGGTTTGATGGTGTATCATTTTCGTTATAATGTTGGCTATCAAACCTATTTGGTACTTCTCACAAAGTATTTGTTATACCACGCAAAGTCTTTTTCAGCCTTTTCTGTTACTTTTGCAAGTGGAAATGAGAAACATTTCTTGTTCCACGAATGAACAATTATTATCAATAAACTTAAAATTAAAAGCGTATGAAAAAGATTTTTACTTTGATTGCTGCTGCCTTGATGGCAGTTAACGTGAGTGCAGCTAACAAGGTGCTGAAGATTACTGGCACCGCTGACAAGGATAATGCTTGGGACAGCCAGTGTTATATCAACCTTAAGAATCTAGAGAAGGGCAAGCCTTATGTCGTGAAGTTTGATGTGTACACTACAGCTGGTACCGAATTCAAAATCGGAACAGAGGCTATTGACGAGACTCAGACAGAGCATATGACGGAGTGGAATGCTTCTGCAGTGTTCAGTTATACTGAGGAACTTACCTTGACTAATCAAAAGTCAGAGGCAGTAATAAACTTCCCTGGTAAGACCACGGTTACTTGTCACTCCCACTGTACTGCAAAGCCAGGAATGGAGATAGATCATACAAATGGTAATACCAAAAATTGTGATCCGGAAATTTTGAAGGATTATGAGTATGCAGCTACTGCACTCTTGCTGAATGTAGGAAAGATGCCTAAGGATGCAGTCATCTATATTGGTAGCATTAAGGTGTATGATGCAGATGGCACCCTCCTTTCAACAGAGAATTTTGATAATGCAACAGTTGGTGAGTATGATACTAATAAGACTGTTCACTATCCAGGTTGGCAGAATGCTGCTACATTTGAAATTGTAGAAGAGCCTACTACAGGCATTTCTAAAATTGAGAGTGCAAATGTAGCTAAGGATGGCAAGTGCTTCAACCTCGCTGGTCAGCAGGTAGGTAAGGGTTACAAGGGCATTGTGATCAAGAATGGTAAAAAGATGGTTATCAAGTAATAGATGAGACGTTTTACAATGCTCGCATCTCTCCTCATGGTTCTGTGCCTACAAATGGCGGCACAGACCTGGGAAGATGTAAATGTGGGGACTTCTACTCGCAAGACCCTCACTTATGTACCAAAGAATGTAGAGAAATCACCGGCTCTGGTGATTTCTCTTCATGGTATGAATCAGGACCCTGGGTTTCAGCAGAATCAGACGCAATGGAATGCGCTGGCTGATACCGAGGGTTTTATTGTTACCTATCCGCTGGGTAATAACAGAATGTGGGATACCAGCGGTATGGGTGATGTGAAGTTTGTGGAGGCTGTCATGAAGGATATGGAGCTGAAGCACAATGTGGATAAGAACCGCATCTATCTCTCGGGTTTCTCTATGGGTAGCTGGCTGGGGTATCATTGCCTGGAAACTCTAGGCGATAAAATTGCCGCCTTCGGACCAGTAAGCGGTGTGGACATCGGTAAGCAGCCTAGAGCTAACCGCATGGTGCCTATCATGCATATTCACGGAACCGCTGATGACATATTCAAATATAAGGGCGATCCTTATCACATGGCTGGCGGTTATCCTAGCATTGAGGAATATGTAAAGAAGTGGGCTGCCTACGAAGGTTGCGATACAAGCAACCCGCAGGTAATCCGTCCTTATCCTGCCGGCAGAAATACTGCAAATGATACCCGTACTATATATAATAATGTGAACGATGATGTAGAAGTGAACCTTATTTCTATTGATGGTGTGGGACATTGGCATTCCAATGATCTTAACGGGGTAAATTCTACCCAGGAACTGTGGAACTTCTTCAAGCGTCATCAGTTGAACCAGCATCCGGTACCTGTGGAAAACCGCAACTATTTCATCCGTTACGAGAGTACTGTGGGCGAGAACCTCTGGGACCGTCAGGCTGTCTACACCTTGCCAAAGGCTTTGGAGAAGGATGCCAAGTATACGCTGACCATGAAGGTGAGAACTTCTGCAGATTGCGCTGAGCTGGCATTCTGGCCTATCTGGAATGCAAGCGACCACAAGAACCAGTGGGGTGGAAGCGATGATGTGCAGTATCTGGCAGCCTATTCTGTAGAGGCTGGTGACTGGAAGACGCTGACCTGGGATTTCACAGCTAACTTCACCTTGGATACCTTCCAGTTTGTATTTGGCAAATACGGTGGTACACTCGATATTGACGATATGGTGTTGGTGAAGGAAGGAACATCAGAGAATCTGATAGCCAACGCCGATTTCTCAGCCCGCAATATTCAGGGCTGGAGCACCAACTGGAATGGTCCAAGCTATTTTCTTGCCAACGAAGCCTATGCATCAACAGGCATCGAGAAGCCAGCTGTGGCAACCATGATGAAATCTGCGGATAAGGCATACTACACTCTTCAAGGTGTGAAGGTTATTCGTCCTACCAAGGGTATCTATATCCATGGTGGTAAGAAAATCGTGATTAAATAACAAACAAATGGTACAAAAAATCCCAGAATCGCTTTTCCAAGCGGATCTGGGATTTATTATGGTGATATTTGTCATCAATATCTCCGCTATTATATTTTTTATGTATTGCTCAGATTCTTAATGATTTCCAAAGGTAGCTGGGTAGCTTTTGAAACCTGTTCGGCAGAAAGTCCCATTGCCAGCAATCGTTGTGCTGTTTCAGTGTTGGCCTCATGCTTGCCTTCAGCTCTACCTTTCTCCATACCTTTTTCCATACCTTTCTCCATGCCTTTCTCCATGCCTTTCGCCATACCTTTTTCCATACCTTCCTTCATGCCCTTTTCCCTGCCTATTTCTATACCCTCCGCAAGACCTTCTTGTTTGCCTTCACGCTTAGCGGTGTCTACGGAATTCTTGATGTCACGATATGCCATCTTGCTGGTCTCGTACTCCCTCATTTCCTGCGGGGTAAACTTGGCAATCTCGGCTTCCTCGAAGAGGCGGTCGAAAACCTTGTCGCACAGCTCTTTAGGGCGCTGGGTAAGTTTATAGAGGTTCTTCAGTGCATAGAGCCACTTCTCGTAGAGCGTATCCAGTTGTTCCAGGGATTTGTTGAACTTGGAAATCTCTACATAAATATATTCGAGTTTGTCGTAAAATACTTTGTGGGTAGCTGTGTCGCACAACTGCACATGATGGCGGATTTTCTCCTTGTCGAATGCATCCTCGTTCATGTTGAAGTTGAGCAGGGCAACGGTATAGATATGATTGAGCTTGAAATCCCACTCATTCCCCTTGGGCGCCTGTTCTCGGATAGGGAAGGTGGAGTAGAAGAGGGCGCGATCCTTGAAATACGTCTGGTACGCATTCTGCATTTCTACAATGAACTTCTCACCGTTTTCGCCCTCGCAATATACATCAAAGATGGCTCTGCGGTCAGTATAGACATCTCCTACGTGCTCTGGATTCAGATACTTCACGTCCTTCACAACCTGTCTGCCATTAAACAAGCTGTTGAGGAAGCAAATGAGCAAATCCTTGTTCATTGCTGTTCCAAAAATTCGCTTGAAACCGAAGTCGGTCAGCAAGCTGATATATCTTTCTTCTACCTGCTTCATAATCATCTGTTTTAAAAATCCATGCCGCAAAGTTACGGTTTTATTTTCATATCTGCAAGAGTTTTCTGGGATTTTTAAAGGTAAAAAAGTAAAAAGGTAAAAAAGTAAAGATTTTGCTATCCCAATACTATCTGATAACTTTTTCTAAAACTTTTCGACCTGTACGGTTGAAATTACCCACACGCCCTTTACCTTTGCTTTACCCTTCGGCCAGCGATTTTCAATTCCCTTCGGCCGGTGACCGTTGGTTCAGGGCGTATGGGGCTTATATGCGAAACTTCAGTAACGAATTAATCTATATAATATAAATATTAAAAAAATGGTATAAAAAATCCCAGAATTGCTCTTCCAAGCAGTTCTGGGATTTATTATGTCTGATAGTTTGCCATGATGTGCTTCCGTTTGCCTACAGATATGGCTGCGTGGGGTTAAGAATATGACT
>CAVHWE010000137.1:0-6738 GCA_963639495.1 bacterium
CTATTCATAAAGTTCAATGTTCAACATTCAAAGTTCAAAGTAGTAATATGAGAATCGTAATACAGCGTGTCTCTCACGCCTCAGTTACCATCGAAGGAGAGGTTAAATCTGCCATCAGACAAGGCTATCTGATCCTTCTGGGAATAGAGGAAAGCGACACTTCAGAAGATGTAGACTGGCTGGTCAGAAAGGTAATAGGACTCCGTGTTTTCGACGACGAAAACCATGTTATGAACCGCTCCATCATGGATATAAATGGTGAGATTCTGGTCATCAGCCAGTTCACCCTATTCGCCAGCTACAAGAAAGGAAACCGCCCAAGCTGGCTCAGAGCAGCCAAGCACGAAATCAGCATTCCACTCTATGAGGAGTTCTGCAAAAAGCTATCCGATGCACTCGGAAAGCCAGTAGGAACAGGCGAATTTGGTGCCGATATGAAGGTAGATTTACTGAACGATGGACCGGTAACCATCATGATGGATACTCACAACAAGGAATAATGCCCTACCCTGAAAGAAAGGCAGCTTTCCCCATAAAAGAATTAGGAAGATGACAATAAAAGAAGCACAAGAAGCTGTAGATCAGTGGATTAAGCAATATGGCGTACGCTATTTCAGCGAACTGACCAACATGGCCTGCCTCACAGAAGAAGTAGGAGAACTGGCACGCGTCATTGCCCGAACATACGGCGACCAGAGTTTCAAGAAAGGTGAAAAGCCTAACTTGGGCGAGGAAATGGCCGATGTTCTTTGGGTGCTTATCTGCCTGGCAAATCAGACAGGGGTTGACTTGACTGAAGAACTTCAGAAGAGTTTTGACAAGAAGACCCAAAGGGATTCTGAAAGGCATAAAAACAATCCAAAACTATCTGAGCATCAGGAAGATAAAGAACAAGATAACAAGAATTAAAATTGCTATTCATATAAAAACTTAACTTTAATAATTATATAAATAACATTAAGTATGAGCAGTATTAAAGAACAGGTTCTTGCACAGCAGGGACAATATAAAGAGTCTGACGACAAGTATTTATCAGTTTTGAAGCAGTACAACTGCGACCTCAATGATGAGGAAGTAGCTGCTGCAGTAAAGAAGATTCTCGATGAGAAGGTAGCAGAGAATGAGACCATGGAGGTCAAGAAGTTCCTCTTCGGTAGCATCGAGTTGACTTCTCTCCATACAGAAGATACAGAAGAAAGCATCCTGAAGATGATTGAAAAGGTGAACCAGTTTGCCAAGGATTATCCTCAGCTTCCTCACGTAGCAACCGTATGCACCTACCCTAACTTCGCAGGACTTATCAGCCAAAGTCTGGAGGTTGACGGCGTAGAAATCGCTGTAGTAAGCGGCAATTTCCCATCCTCTCAGACCTTTATCGAGGTAAAGATTGCAGAAACCGCTATGGCTATCAAGGATGGTGCTACAGAGGTGGATATCGTAATGCCTGTTGGCAAGTTCTTCAGCGAAGATTACGAGGGTCTCTGCGATGATATTCAGGAACTCAAGGAGACATGCGGAGAGCATAAGATGAAGTGCATCCTGGAGACAGGCGATCTGAAGAATTGCAGCAACATCATGAAGGCTTCTATCCTCGCAATGTACTCAGGTTCTGACTATATCAAGACCTCAACAGGCAAGGAGAAGGTTTCTGCTACCCCAGAAGCAGCATACGTCATGTGCCAGGCAATCAAGGCATATTACGAGAAGACTGGTATCCAGATTGGTTTCAAGCCTGCAGGTGGTATCAATACCGTTCATGATGCCGTAGTTTACTACACTATCGTGAAGGAAGTTTTGGGCGAGAAGTGGCTGACCAACCAGTGGTTGCGCCTCGGCACATCACGCCTGACTAACCTTCTCTTGAGCGAAATTCTGGGCAAGGAAATCAAGTACTTCTAAAGATAATTTCAAAGTACCATTAAACATACTTAGAAAGATAGTTTTAAAGTACCATTTAAGATACTTCTAAAGAGAATTCTAGAGTATTGTTTAAAAGAAAAATTTAAAGAAAAGTAACTGATTATCAATAGAATACAAAAAACAAAGGGTTGATTCTCGCTGAGAACCAACCCTTTTTATATTAAGCTTTTCTTTCAATCACAAAATCCAAGTAAGCCTTCAAGGCATTGTAAATATCCTTATCCTCCACATAAGTATCGAGGAAATTCATGGCTTCGGCATGGAAATCCCACATGCGCTTATCCGCATATTCAATACCTCCGTTTTCCTTTGTAAATGCCACTAACTGAGCTATTTCATCAGCCGTCACAGTATGAGCCTTTACCTTTCTGGCAAGCTTCATCATCTCCTCATCACCGGTAGACTTCAAAGCATATATTACAGGCAAAGTCAGTTTTCCTTCAACCATATCATTACCAGTAGGTTTACCTATCTCCTTGGAATCATAATAATCAAAGATATCATCACGGATCTGGAAGATGATGCCCAAGTTCTGTCCGAAACGCTTCGCCTCTTCAATCTGCAGTTCTGAAGCATTGGCAGACATCGCTCCGATACCGGCGCAAGCCTCAAAGAGAGCAGCCGTTTTCTGCTTAATCACCTGATAATAAATATCTTCCGATATCTCTTCATTACTGATACTGTTGAGCTGAAGAATCTCACCATTAGACAGGATACGTCCCAACTCAGCAAGATAACGCACGATTTCCTCTGAATGCGAATAAGATACATGAAGCAAGGCGGTGGAAAGAATGAAATCGCCCACAAGCACAGCCACCTTATTATTATAAGTAGCATTCACGCTAGCCTGTCCGCGGCGCTCCCCACTCTCATCAACCACATCATCATGTACCAGCGAAGCGGTATGAAGAAGTTCAAGTCCTACCGCAGAATGCTGGGTAACACTGGAAACCTTTCCAAAATTACGTGCCATCAACAAGATGAGTATAGGGCGCATGCGTTTTCCAGCGCGCTGACGGATGTGGTCGAGCACCTGGGAAAGGAGGCCATCGCTATGCATGAGAGACTTGTTGAACAAATCTATAAAATCTGCCAATTCTGCCTCTATAGGCAGCTTGATAAGTGATAAATAGTCCATTATATGTGAGTAAATCTACTTAATTTCTGAAATTTGTTACAAAATTAATCAATTCTTCTTGAAATATCGCATTTTTTTAGTAATTTTACACCACAAAAATGAATATTATGGATAAATTGTTCCTTTTAGACGCTTATGCGCTCATTTATAGGTCGTATTACGCCTTTATGAAAGCCCCTCGAATCAATTCGAAGGGACTCAATACTTCGTGTGTAATGGGGTTCTGCAATACCCTCAACGAGATACTTACCAAGGAGAAACCTACCCATATTGCGGTGGCTTTCGACCATGGCAAGACCTTCCGTCATGAGGCTTTCCCTGCATATAAAGCTCAACGAGAAGAGACACCGGAAGACATCAAACTCTCTGTGCCTATCATCAAAAGTATCCTGGAGGCATACCATATCCCTATCCTTCAGGTAGATGGTTTCGAGGCGGATGATATCATTGGAACAGTTGCCTTGAAGGCAGGTGAAAAGGGGATGGAAACCTACATGCTCACTCCCGATAAGGATTACGCACAACTGGTTCGTAACAATGTTTTCATGTTCCGTCCTCGTCATGGCGGTGGATACGAAAAGTTGGGCGTACAGGAAATTGAAGAGAAATACAGCATCACTTCCCCACTCCAGGTTATCGACCTCCTTGCTCTGATGGGCGACTCAGCTGATAACTTCCCAGGCTGTCCGGGCGTGGGAGAAAAGACAGCCATCAAACTTATCAACGAGTTCGGTAGTGTAGAAGGTCTTATCGAGAACTCTTCTCAAGTGAAAGGCAAGCTCCGCGAAAAAGTGGAGGGTGCTGTAGAAGATATCAGGATGTCAAAGTTCCTGGCAACCATACGAACCGATGTTCCGGTAGAGATCAAGATGGAAGATTTGAAACGGGTAGAGCCAGACAATACAAAATTGGATGAAATCTTTACCGAGTTGGAGTTTAAGTCGTTTGCTAATCGAGTTCTTAACAAACCTAAAAAGGTGCAAACAAAGCCTACAGGAGAGCTCGATTTATTTGGCGCACAGCCTGCCGATGGTAAGGAAGAGTCAAAAAACGCGAGTTTTGAGACCATTAAAACGGTCTCTCACTCATACAAACTCATTGATACAGAAGAAGATGCAAAGAATCTTTGTGACTATTTATTGACATTCAATATTCTCAGTCTAGACACAGAGACCACATCTACCGCTGCTATTGATGCAGAATTGGTGGGTTTGAGCTTTGCCGTGAAGGAAAAAGAGGCTTTCTACGTAGCAATTCCGGCAAATCGTGAAGAAGCCTTAAAAATCGTAAACATCTTCAAACCTCTCTACGAGAACCCGGAAATCCTGAAAGTGGGGCAGAACATCAAATACGATTACGAGGTGTTGATGAACTACGGCATAGAGATTCAGGGCAAGATGTTCGATACGATGCTCGCCCACTATCTCATCCAGCCAGAACTTTACCACAACATGGATTACTTGGCAGAAGTATTCCTCAACTATCAGACCATCCACATCGAAGAACTGATTGGCCCGAAGGGAAAGAACCAGAAGTCGATGCGCGATCTCGCCCCATCAGACATTTACGAATATGCTGCCGAAGATGCCGACATCACCTTGAGATTGAAAAATGTGCTCGAACCAAAACTCAAAGAGATAGATTGTAAAGATCTGTTCTGGAATGTAGAAATGCCGCTTGTACCTGTTTTAGCCCACATGGAGATGACGGGAGTATGCATCGACACCGATACCCTGAAGGAAACATCCGAGAAACTCACCAACCGCCTCAATGAGATAGAACATCATATCTATGAGTTGGCAGGCGAATCGTTCAATATCGCTTCCCCACGCCAGGTTGGAGAAATACTCTTCGGAAAGATGAAGATTGTGGAGAAGCCTAAGAAGACGAAGACGGGCCAGTACGTAACAAGCGAAGAAGTTCTTCAGCAGCTGCGCAGCAAGAGTCCAATCATCGATGAGATACTGAACTACAGAGGTTTAAAGAAACTTTTGGGAACCTATATAGATGCCCTTCCAAAGCTTATCAACTCTCGCACCGGTCACATTCATGCCTCTTTCAACCAAGCCATCACTGCCACAGGACGTCTTTCTTCAAGTGATCCAAACCTGCAGAATATTCCTGTACGCGATGACGATGGCAAGGAGATACGCAGATGCTTCATCCCAGAACCAGGCTGCCTGTTCTTCTCTGCCGACTATTCACAGATAGAACTTCGCATCATGGCACACCTGAGCCAGGATCCAAACATGGTAGAAGCATTCCGTGAAGGCTCTGATATTCATGCAGCTACAGCTGCCAAGATTTGGCACGAAGACATCAAAGAAGTAACAGATGCACAGCGCAAGAAGGCAAAAACTGCCAACTTCGGCATCATCTACGGCATCACTACCTTCGGTCTTGCCCAACGCATGAACATCGAAAACCGAGAGGCAAAGCAGATCATAGAAGACTACTTCCGCACCTTCCCTGGTGTTCAGGCTTACATGGAGAAGGCAAAGGAAATGGCAAGAGAGAAAGGCTATGCCGAAACCCTCTTCCACCGCCGTCGCTACCTGCCAGACATCAACAGCAAGAATGGTACTGTAAGAGGATTTGCCGAGCGCAATGCCATCAATGCCCCTATCCAGGGCTCTGAGGCAGACATCATCAAAGTGGCTATGATCCGCATCTTCAACCGATTCAGAGCAGAAGGCATCAGGAGCAAGATGATTATCCAGGTGCATGACGAACTCAATTTCTCCGTATATCCGGAAGAGAAGGAAAAGGTAGAGAAGATTGTGGTAGAAGAGATGCAGAACGCCTACCAGCTCAGTGTGCCTCTGGTTGCTGATGCCGGATGGGGAAACAACTGGCTAGAAGCACATTAGAAAAACCAGAAGGCGGCTGCAGAAACCGCAAGGCAACTTAAATACAAAGAAGCTCGCAAGATACCAAACAATCATCTTGCGAGCTTTTCTTTTCGAGATGTTTCACATGAAACAATCAAATCTTCTATCAAAACACCACTGAAAAGACAAATAACTCCTTTATTCACAAGTACATCTAGAAATCTTTGTTTATTTAGATTAAAAAGGATAATAAAATTATAATATTTTCAAATTTATTTGGTTCTTACAGAAATAAAGTGTATATTTGCATAGTAAATCAGACTGATATGCAAACGCACCTGTCTGATTAAAAGTGAATAGATAACAGAAATCAATCAAATTAAGAAAGAAAGGAACATTATGAAGAAATATGTTTGCGACGTGTGTGGTTGGATTTATGATCCAGAAGTAGGTGATCCAGAGGGCGGCATCGCTCCAGGTACAGCATTCGAAGACATCCCAGATGATTGGGTTTGCCCTCTTTGCGGAGTAGGCAAGGAAGATTTCAGCCCTGTAGAGGAATAAGGCTCTTTTGGAGGAATCACCCGAAGGAAATCCTCATAAAGGAATCATCTGAATGAAATGCCTGATATTCAGGCAACACATTCATAAAATAATAGGAGGAACCATTATGACAAAAGTTAGAGAAATCTACCGCTGCCAGATTTGTGGCAATGTAGTAGAAGTTGTAAACCCAGGAGCCGTGCTCAGTTGCTGTGGCGAGCCGATGAAGCTGATGAAGGAAAACACCAGCGATGGCGCCAAAGAGAAGCACGTGCCTGTGATAGAACCTATTGAGGGCGGCTATCG
>CAVHWE010000138.1:0-6573 GCA_963639495.1 bacterium
TAATCATTTTCCATCAGTTTTCCACCTTTCTGTGTCTACTTTTTGAGGGGCAGCAAAAACAATCGGTGTAAGTTCGGGGCGATGTACCTCCGTTTCACTTCCGGCTATGCAGCGACATAAACATTCAAGTAACAAATGGCATCGGGGGCTGCCAACAAAAACCAGAAGTATTATGAAAACTATTTACTCAACTCTCTTCGAGAAAGGACAACATTCCTTTTCTCTACAATCATTGATGCGAACCTTGTTGCTTTGCTTTGTCATCGCTGTGACAACTAACGGACAGGCTCATGAAGTGGACAACATCGACTATGAACTCCGCACCGACGGAACGGCATGGGTGAAGAATGGCAAGAAGGCTCAGGGCGACGTTACGATTCTGTCGAAAATAGAAGTTGACGGCAAGGAATACACGGTGGTTGGGATTAATTCCAACGCCTTCTTGTACAACAGGAGCATCACCTCCGTCACATTGCCCGACAATCTGAAGTACATTAACAACGAAGCTTTTTCATGGTGCAGTAATCTTGAAAACATCAACAATATCCCCAAACATATCGAGAATCTTGGTGAATATGGGGAGGTATTCTCCGGAACAAAGTTCCTTACCAACGGCATCAAAAATGAATTTTTCGTTTTCTCCGACTGGCTTATAAAATACACGCCCCAAGGCGAAACAGCCAAGGTGACAGTTCCCGAAGGCATATTCGGAATATCTGCATACGCACTGACAGATGCCGATAACACGGTAGTCTTGCCAAAGTCGTTGCGAGCAGTGTCGGTATTGGCATTCAACTCCAACCTGAAGCACATTGACACTGGCGACAATCCCGTGTACGCCTACAAGGACGGCATACTCTTTTGCGAAGGTACGCAGACCTTCTACAAGAACGGACGTTTGCTAAAAGACGAAGTATCGGTAGATGGCATGTGGGCGGATGTCATTTTAAGCAATGCCGTGAAGAATGGTGTCCTTCTGATTCCTGGCAAAGTGGAAACGGCAGGCAACGTCGTTAAACCAGTTGGGGGTGTGAGAAAACGTAGACTGACCGGATTGACCTGCGAGAAACTCATCGTGGACGAAGGAGTGAAATATATCACCGACGATTCTTTCAGTGATTTTAAACCATTGCAATACGTTGACCTCCCTTCTACGCTTATAAACATCGGAGACGGTGCGTTTATTGACGCAAAAATCGAGTCGTTGGTATGCCGCATGCCACAACCCATGGAAGTGCCTTATTACTTCACTTATTATATAAAGAGGTTCAATTCCAAGGTGTACGTTCCAAAAGCATTGCTCGACACCTACAAGACGACGGAGAGCTATTGGAACATTATTCCTGCCGAAAACTTCTACCAGATAGAGGGGAACGTGCCAGAATCTGGCATATTGGCATCGGTGAAGCCTATAGAGAGTGTCGGCAAAGCTACCGTGAAAGCCATCTATACGCTAAACGGCACAAAAGTGAACTCTCTGCAACACGGAATAAACATCGTGAAAATGAGCGACGGCACCGTGCGCAAGGTGATGACCAACGGTTATAAAAATCGTTGATTATAAAACCCGAACATAAAAGGTTTGGCACGCGGATTTCGCAGATACAACAACAGGGGGGTGTGTCACAGACTTATGACACACCCTCCTTTTTAACGATTTGTTTCCTTCAGTGATGAGTTTTCCTGTATTTATCGAAAAAAGGATTTTGAGAGAATATTCGGGTGTAAGGCTCTGTATGTTCTTAACCTAGCTAAAGATGGGATAGACTTGCGCCAAATAGTGAAGGAATAGTAGCTGATTTGGTGTAACTACCTATAATTATATAATGTAAAACTAATAAATTTCCAACATCCTTATGAAGATTCAACTCCGATTGGGCGAAGATCATTTGCCTTAAAAACTACCATATGCAACAAGGTTGTGTGCGGACACCGTTTGCTAGAAGTCCTTTCCCCAATGATAGGTAAACGTGACTTGTTCTTTATCATTAACATTCTAACAAGAAAAGGAAAATGTCGTTAGAAGAAATTTTTGCCCAGGCAATTCTGACTGGTGGAGTAACCATACTGAATTGCTCTGTAGTCATTGGTAGCAATGCGCAGGTGAGTGATTTTTTGCAGAATACAGCTGCTGGTACCCAAAATCTTAAAGTAGACCAGGAAATCAAGGTGGACCCCAGACTCAAGACTGAGAAGGCTGCCCTGATATGGAAAACACTGGCAGAACATAAGTATATTCATACTGAGGGCTCTTGGTATGTATGGGATCGTACGCAGGCTGAGTATGGATATATGGTGTATATCGTATCCGATATTCTGGGAGTGAAGCACCCTGCTAACAATACTATCATGTGGAAACCTTTTCAAGCTCTATTCTTGAATGCTTCGCATATCGAAGGTGTGGCTAAAGCATCGGTGAGCAATAACATATCACAGTTTAGTAATTATAATGCCTGGTGTAATGAGGCAAAAAATATTCGAAGAATTTTATTGGAATATATCTCTTGATGTTCAGATACTTATAGCTGATATAATCGTATAATATTATATAACTGTTATAAAGATAACATTTTACTTCTTAGTACCTTTGTCCCCGTAATCAGATGCACAGCGCGTCTGGTTGCGGGGACTTTGCGTATTGCGGGTTCTCAATCTTTTAATACATATAATATGATTACAAGACTAATCAATGCAGTAAAGGTGGACGGTGCTGTGATCACCGAGGAGAATGGTAACGTATCAGTGCGCAAGGCGCCATGGAACGAGACGGAGGTAATCAGTGACAAGCCGCAGGTGATCAGGGGCAGGATGATATTCTCGGGTGGCGAGAATGGGCGAGGCGACTGGGTAGACTTCAAGCCTTATGTGCAGGGCAAGCGTGAGAAGCCCTTCACGGAGATTCTCAAGACCAAGCACGGGGTGGTGCGCACTAGCAAGCGAACCGTGCAGGTGAACTATGCCTTCTCCAAGGACATGAGCAAGGCGGAGATTCTGCGCTGCCTCAAGGGTGAGCACCAGGAGATGGTGAAGGCTATCAAGCCCTTCAAGGAAAATGTGGAGTGGGAGGACTATAAGGAGTAATAGATAATGTATAATTAATAATGTATAATTAAGCATGAACCACTTTATTGCAATGAATCCTCAGCGTGGGGGCAATAAGGGCAGCGCTAGCTGCCTGCCCCTGGCTGAATATGACAAGCTGATAGCTCAGCCTTGGCTCCACGATATGGTGGAGCAGATACGTGGGGGCAATGACAAGCTGAAGGGGCTGATGCCCTTCCGCTGCGGCCATTACAGCCGATTCCTCAAGAATCATCGCTCGCAGAAGGATGCTGACCCTACGAGTTTCCTCTTCCAGACTACCATCGACATCGACGATAAGGAGCTGGTGGGTATCGCCATCGAAATGGCAAGGCAGCTGAATTGCAGCGACTCCATCTGGAATGGAAAGCTACTGCATCTGGAATACTCGGCGAGAAAGAAGCTCCACATCGACATCCGAATGCCGATAGGTATGACTATCGAGGAAACGCAGAGAGCGTATTGTGAGGCACTTGGCGTGCCCTGCGATGAGAGTTGCTTCACCCCAGAGAGAATCCTCTTTATCACGGATCAGGACTCGGAGATCTATCGCTCCAAGGACTGGTATGCCGTGCTTCCTGCCGATGAGCTGAAGGCTCGCAGAGAGGCTTATCTGAAGCGTGGGCTTACCATCGACGGAAGAGCTGGAAAAGTTAATAGTTTACAGTTTACAGTTAATAGCAATAGTAATGACAATGTTCAAAATAATAGACTTTCGGGCTCTAACGGCAATCCTGCTGTTTCTCATGGCTCTGCTATTCAGCCTGCCCAACCTGGTAATAGCCATGGTGCTGATGCTGGTAATCTCGGCTCTGCTGGAGGCTATCAGATTCCTGACGGATTACCAACCTCTGGTACCGCCAGCGAGAAGAGCCTGATAGCCTTCGACCTCTTCACGGAGTCGGCAGGACTGAAGAATGTGAATATCGATACCGAGGGCTCTCGCCACTCCTCACTTCTTGCCATCATGAGCGCAGGAGCGAGCAGGGTGATGAGCGAAGAGGAGCTGAGAAGAGTAGTGGCAGTGAAGATGCCTAGCTTCGCCCAAGAGCGTGACTGCCAGCAGCTGATCCATGACTTCTATGAGAAATATGGAGACAGATCGAAGCCATTCTCTAGAGATGTGATCCGCATCAATGCGCAAGCAGAGAAGCAGGCCATTCAGAAAGTTAATAGTTTACAGTTAACAGTTGAAAGCCCAAACGCAAATCATACAGTTCAAAGTTCAAATCTCAAAGTTCAAAGTACCGATGAGGATTATCCTGACCCGCCCGAGATGCCGAAGAAGCTGCCTAAGCTCGTGGAGCTCCTCGTGTCTCAGACACCGGATATCTATAAGCCTGCCGTAGCCCATGCCATCTTTCCTCCGCTAGCCACCCACCTCTGCCGCACCTATTTTAATTACATCGACAATGTGGAGCATGAGGCTACGCTAATGTGTTGTCTCTTAGCAGGTACGGGCGCAGGAAAGAACTGCGTGCAGATGCCTATCAACCTGATTATGGAAGACATCAGAAAACGAGACAAAGATAACCTGAAACGAGAGAAGGAGTGGAAGGATGAGGTGACAAGAAAAGGTGCTAACAAGGATAAGCGTAAGCGACCTGAAAACCTCGTGATTCAGGAGATAGACGCCGATATGACCAACCCTGCCTTCGTGATGCGTACCGCCGAGGCGCAAGAGCATTTCCTCTATACTGCTCTCAACGAGATAGACCAGTTTGATAACCTAAGGGGCATTGGCAACCAGCAGTTTCGTATCATGTGCCTCGCCTTCGACCCTGGTAATCAATATGGACAAACCCGAGTGGGCACGCAGAGTGTTACGGAGCGAGTAACCATCCGATTTAACTGGAATGCCTCGACCACCATCAACAAGGGTATCCGATATTTCTCCAAGGTATTGACCGATGGTCCTATCTCTAGAATCAACTTCTGTACTATCCCAGAGCGTGAGATAGGAGCCGAGATGCCTGTCTATGGCACATACGATGACACATTCAGAGAGAACTTAAAACCCTATATCGAGCATCTTAACATGGCTTCTGGTACTATCAATTGCCCTGAGGCTTTCGCCTTGGCACAGAAGCTGAAAGAGGAGAATGCCGACTTTGCCCGTATGAGCCAAGACAGGGTTTACGAGAACCTCTCGTTCAGAGCCAATGTCATTGCCTATCTGAAGGCTTGCGTGCTCTATGTGGCGAATGGTTGCCAATGGGAATCCGAGATAGAGGAGTTTGTGCGCTGGAGCGAGCAGTATGACCTGTACTGCAAGATGAGATTCTTCCGAGATGCTATCGTGAAGTCGGAGCAGGAGGGAGTGAAGTCGAGCAAAAGAGGGCCTTCCAATATGCTGCAACTTCTGCCAAATGAGTTCTCTTATCAGCAGGCTGAGCAGTTGAGAAGCGACTTGGGGCTGGATACCAAGGGCACCCGACGGATGATAGCCACTTGGGTGTTCAGAAAGTATATCGTGAAAGTGGAGGCAGGCGAACAAGGCGTTAATGCTAGTAAGGACAAAGCTGATAACAGCCATTGCAATTACAATTACGGTAATTACAGTTTTTATCGCAAGCTATGTTTTCTCAAAAAAGAATCTAAATAGAAACAATTATGGAAATCGTACTCAAAAGAATAGCTAAGCAGAATACTTACACCATAGGGCGTATGTATATCCTGAAGGACGAGGAGGTGGAGCGCAAGGTGAACTATACGCTCAATAAGGACCAGAAGCGCAGCTTCTGCCATGTGGTAGATGTGGGCAAGCTGGACGGGGATCACTACTTCTGCGATACCCTGGAGCCTACGTGGCGCAACCTGCTGGGCATCACCCTGTTGCCCCAAGAGGAGAATGTGCGCCTGGGGCGAGTGTCGGGGAAGAAGGCGCAGAAGATGAAGGGTAAGACTGCCATACCCGAGGGCACCTATCCGCTGCTCATCACCAAGTCGCCGAGATTCAAGCAGTGGCTGCCCCTGCTGCAGGGCGTTCCTGGCTTTGAGGGCATCCGCATCCATGCCGGCAACTACCCCGATGATACGCAGGGCTGCATCCTGCCGGGCGAAAACAAACTCCGAGGCATGGTGGTAAACTCCCGCATCTGGCTGCATCGCCTAGTCAATGCCATCACGGCGGCGAGAGACCGAGGCGAGAGCATCTGGATCACCATCATCTAGTAGCCGAAGTTCTCCGAGCGGCGGCGTTGCCTCTAATGCAGCCCACGCTCGGAGAGCGAGGGCTGCTACCTATGTGTGTCGGGCATGTTTGACACCTCTCACGGGCTGGCTCTCTAACGGATTCTCCGGCCAGAAATGCTTAGGATATCGGCGCTTCAGTTCCTTGCGGACTTCGAAATAAGTGCCTTGCCAAAAACTTGCGAGAGCCTGAGTAAGCTGAACGGGCTTGAAGCCGGGAGATAACAACTCAAGCAGAAGAGGCTGTTTGCCAGCATCGACAGTGGGAGTTGATGTCATTCCGAAACACTCCTGAAGCCG
>CAVHWE010000139.1:0-6503 GCA_963639495.1 bacterium
CTAAAAGGATTAAAGAGAAGATTGTAAAGTATAAATTCTTACTATTCATAGTTGACAAAAATTAATAATAAAAACACACCAGCAGGGGTCGATGGCAATTTTTCCTTTATCTGTCTTGCTATAACCATGTTTATCTCCTTTTTTTGAGTGCAAAGTTAATAAAAGTCTTGGTTTTTACGTAATAAACTTGACTTTTATATATTTCTTTAACTATTTTATGATATCTATGTAGACACTTCATATTTTTCACAAAACGAATCCATTGGTTCACAAAAAACACGATACCTCCAACCATACTTTTGAGATATTTTGCTTATCTTTGCACCAAACTTATCAGTATGGAAGAATATCTCATCATATCAAATGCCAACTTCTTGCTCAGAGTGGCTTCCGAACAGATAGCATACGTCTGTTCGGAAGGAAGCTATTGCAATCTCCGACTCACCAACGGCGATGAATACACCTTCTCGTTCAACCTTGTGGTCTTCGAGAAGAAAATAGTAGAGCAACTTGCCCAAACGGCACACTTCTTCGCTCGTGTCGGCAGAAACTACATTATTAATAGTCAGCACATTTTCAGCATCAATCTCAACACTTCTGAACTAGTGTTGTACAACGAGCGGTTTAGCGAGAAATTCACCCTGCACGTCAGCAAGGAACCACTCAAACAATTAAAAGCACTTTTAGACAACTCCATAAAATCATAAAAGGTATGAAAGGAAAAAACAATCAGGAAGAAACTTATTTCCTGGGCAAAGTACAGGAAACAAGATACACAAAATCTCATATATCGAAAAAGGTATTTGGGATAGTCGCTTGCGTGATAGCAATAATAGGTATAACACTCATCCTTATGTTCAAACCGCAAAGCGTATCACAACCTCATGTATTAAAGACGATAGCAGTTCTGCCAGAAGGTGGTCAAATGCCTATCTTCAACGGCAATGGCGACATCAACGATTTCTTGAGATGGGTGATGACAAACATCCAATATCCTAAAGGATTGGAAGACAAGCCTGCGCGAGTAGTCATCAACTTCACCGTTCAAAAGGATGGAACATTGGGATTGTTTAAAGTTCTCGAAGCTCCAAAAGAAAAGGCCTATGAGCAGACTGTGATTGAACTGCTCAAGAGAAGCCCTCATTGGAAGCCTGCCCGACTCTCCGATGGCGAGGAAGTAAACATGGAGTTTACCTTGCCTGTCGTTTTCACTCCCGAAGTAAGAAAGAAATAATCAGCCAAAACGATGAAACAGTTTAGATTGATCCTTATATTATGGCTATGTATGGCAATGAATGCCAAGGCAAACGAGACCACAGCTAATTTACTTCAACAAGGAGATAGCTGTTTGAGTAGATATGATGTGTTTCATGCAACCCAATACTACCAAAAGTATTTGGAAGCAAATCCATCTCACCTGGGAGCACGCAGGAAACTGGCTTCCTGCTATCGGAAAGTAGGCAACTACACCGCCTGCATTTCTTGCCTTGACAAGATTCCATCAGATAGCATCAACCACGAAGACATGCGAATGTACTATTATGCGTATCTCAATCAGAACAACAATGACAAGGTTTCTCTTTGGGGCGAGCGCATAGCCTCTTCATTTCCATACGACAGCGAGATTATTGCTTCGCTTGCCGTACATTACAATGGGGTGAACAAACCAGACAGAGCAGAAAAAGTGGCGAAGAATTACATTTCTCAATGTGATTCCACGAACTTATATGTCAACAAGGAATATGCCTATTCCCTATTCATGCAATTCAAATACGATGAGGCTATACCCTTGTATGAGAAACTGATAGCACAAGGATTTGATAATTTCGAATCCAACTTCATCCTTGGCCTCTGTTATGAGGACCTGCCGGACAATGAGAAGGCGCTGAAGCATTACCAGAAAGCTGTTCAGTTCAAAAGCGACAATGCCACTTGCCTTTTCCACTTGGCTTTAATGGAGAAATCCTTCTGCATGGATTCACTGTCTATGGCTCATTTCAATCAGTCGTTAGAGGTTTCCTTGCCAAAAGACAGAGCATTGCGAACCTATAAATGGCTCGCCGACTTACATTTTCAACATAACCGATATGCAGATGCCGCACGTGACTTTGAGTTATGCACCCTATACGATGAGGAAGATAATCCTCTCAACTATTACAATGCCGCCCAAATGTTCATCGCTTCCAAGAACAAGCTGAAAGCGAAACTGTATCTCCAGATGTTCTTAGCAAATGCAAACAGACTGGAAGATAAAAAAGAGGCAGCACAACTCATATCCAAAGCCAAAGAGCAACTCAAGCAATAACCATCAAACAAACATAAACACATGAAAATAAATTTTATCTTAGGTTCAGTATTATTGCTGAGCCAGCCCCTTTGCGCTCAAAACGAAGAGGCAAAAGACACGCTTACCGCCCAGATGATGATGCAAAACCTGCCAGAGGTTTTCGTCAAGGCGACACGTCCTATCGTCAAGGCAGAAAGAGGACAGTTGGTTTACAATATGCCACTTCTCATAGAGAAAATGCCTGCAGACAATGCTTATGATGCCCTTACCCGAATACCAGGAGTAAACGAGCTAAACGGTAATATCAATTATGCAGGAAAAGAACTGACCCTCATCATCAACGGCAAACCAACCACGCTCAATTACGCACAACTGGCAGAGCGTCTGAAAGCCATGCCCGCATCACAATTAGCCAAAGCCGAAGTGATGCTGGCAGCACCAGCACGCCTACATATTCGTGGAATGGTTATCAACCTGGTTACCAAAGACTATACAGGAAAGAACCAGCTTTCAGGGCAAATACAAAGCACCTGGAGCCAAAGCAAATACGGAGAAGGGGAAGGCAAAGGCAACCTGCTGTTCCAAAAAGGAAAATTCGGACTGGATGCCATGTATTCATTTACAGATGGAACATCATACGGTGAAACTACTACCAATGCCAATCATCCCCTTCAAGGGAAACGAGTAGCGTATCATGACAAGACCTCACAGAAAACCCTTGGATTGACTCACAACTATCGCTTGGGATTGAATTATGCCTTTGCTGATAACCACCAGCTATCCCTGGCATATACAGGAAAATGGGATAGCAGCCATCCTCATCATGAAACGAAGGGAACAGGCACATCCCAGCAACAGGGCAATGAGCATACCTACCTGCACAATGTAGATGCCAGCTACAACCTGCCCTTTGGACTACAAATAGGCATATCCTATCTCAACTACCAAAATCCCAGCCAGCAATATCTGGCAGGAACGATGCTTGACGAAGAGCGTATTCTATACACAAACAGCAAACAAGTGATAGATAAATGGCTTTTCACCGCCGATCAATCCCACTCATTGAAACAGGGTTGGGAGCTGTCGTATGGCATGAAATTCCAAAACAGCAACAACAGAAGCTACCAAACCACGACCAACAAGGATGGAGCAGACATTCCAGATGCAACCAGCCAGGTGAATATCGAAGAAAGAATCTTGAGTTTCTATGGCAGCATAAGCAAACAGATAAACGAGCGAATCAGCTTGGAAGCCTCAGTCGAAGCAGAGCAATACCATTCTCCACAGTGGAACAAATGGCATATTTATCCCACACTTAATGCATCGTGGAAAGCCAATCCTGGCAACATACTCAACTTATCCTTCAGTTCCAGCTCACAGTTTCCAAACTATTGGTCAACTATGAGCAGCATTTACTATGCCTCTACCTATATGGAGATATGGGGAAATCCTCATCTCAAACCTTACTCTACATACGAGACCAACTTGATGTGGACGATTAAAAGTCGCCATACACTGATGGCATTTGCAGAGTTCCAACCCAAGTATTCAGTCCAGTTGCCTTATCAGACTACTGACCACCCGGCAGTCATCATGAAGGAGACCAATTTCGACTATAATCATACCTTGGGTGTAAGAGCATCGACGACTTTCGGCATAGGCAATTGGCTGGACGGAAATGTTTCTGCAACAGGAATCTACAGACATGACAAGAGTAGCGATTTCTTTGACTTGCCCTTCAATCGCAAACATATCTCTGCCATTCTTGCCGGAAATCTATCCGCCCAACTTAGTCGAAACCATCACATCCATTTCATACTTAACCCATTCTATCAGTCGAAAGCCATTCAAGGACTCTATGACATCAAATCTGTCTTTCTCTTGAATGCTATTTTGAGGTGGGCTTCCGATAATGACAAATGGAGCATTGTGGTTAAAGGCAGCAACATCTTCAACGAGGGATTCTCAACAAAATCAGTACAAGGCAATCAAGACTATCACATGAACATCAAGCAAGATTGGGCATCAGCCTCCATCTCCATCATCTACAAGATAGGCAAGTACAAGGAGAAGAGTACCAAGGACGTGGACACTTCCAGAATGGGAGTAAACTAGCGAATTTCTTAAAATATCGTCAGTAAACTAGCATGCTTTCTTAAAAAATCGTCTATAAACACGCTATTTTCAGATAAAAGTAGTATCTTTGCACCGTAATTGCATTTTAACTATAAGACGACAATGAAAATAACAATTATCGGAGCAGGTGCCATGGGCGGTGCTATGGCAGAAGGACTCTTGCAGAGCGAGAAGTTCACTCCATCAGATATTACGGTATCAGACCATAACCAACCAGTATTGGATCACTTCGCAAGCGAAGGAGCCAGCGTAACCCTCGACAACCAGTTGGCTTGCCACGGTGCAGACATCGTTTGCGTGGTAGTTAAGCCTTGGTGCGTGGAGAAAACATTGAAGGGAATCAAGGATGCACTCAACTACAAGAGTCAGAAACTCGTAGTCGTTGCAGCCGGTGTGCCATCAGCCAACATCAAGGAGTGGCTGGACAAGGATGGTGTCACCCCAACCTTCTTCCTCGTGATGCCAAACATCGCCATCGCCTATAAGCAGTCGATGACTTTCATCACTCCAGTAGATGCATCTGCCACAGAAATCCAGCAGATTACAGAAATCTTCGATGAGTTGGGCGAAAGCCTCATCATGGAAGAACGTCTCTTCCCTGCAGCCACAGCTATGTCGTGTGCCATCGCTTACGCCATGCGCTATGTAAGAGCCAATGTGGAAGGCGGCGTAGAGATGGGATTCAAGGCTAAGGATGCCCAGAAGATTGTCTTGCAGACCATCAAGGGTACCGTAGAACTGCTTCAGGAAACAGGCGAACACCCAGAGGCTGCCATTGATAAAGTAACAACTCCTGGCGGCTGCACCATCAAGGGCCTCAACACCATGGAACAGGGCGGCTTTACTAGCGCTGTCATCAATGGTTTGCTGGCAGGTAAAAGATAAAACAACCAATAAAATATTCGATTATGGATGAAGCAATCAAGCAAATCGGTGAAAGACTGAAAGGTCTCCGTGAGGTTCTCAACATTCCAGCTGAGGAAGTGGCTGAACTTTGCGAAATCAGTCTTGACCACTATCTCAAAATTGAGTCGGGAGAAGCCGACCCATCCGTGTATCGACTTTCAAAGATTTCAAAGCGATACGGCATCGATCTCGACGTGCTGCTCTTCGGTGAGGAACCTCGCATGAAGGGATACTACGTAACCCGCAAGGGACAGGGACCGGAGATTGATCGCAACAACCAGTATAAATACCAGAGCCTCGCCGTAGGATTCAAGGATAGAAAGGTGAATCCGTTTATGGTACAGGTGGATCCGTTGCCAGGCGACAAGAAGCCAAACAAGAATGGACACGACGGACAGGAGTATGACTATGTGATAGAGGGACAGCTCGAAGTAACCATTGAAGAGAAGGTGATGGTGCTGAACCCAGGCGACAGCATCTACTTCGACAGCAAGAAGTCACACTGCTTCCGTTCACTCAACAATGAGCCAGCCAAGTTCCTTTGTATAATTATCTAGGAGAGTTATTATGATCGAGAGATTTCTAAAACAGACAAAATTTACTTCAGAGCAAGACTTCAAGGAGCATCTGGAGTTTATCATACCAGAAGATTTCAACTTCGCCTACGACGTGATGGACGAATGGGCAAAGATCAAACCAGACCACGTGGCACTGCTTTGGGCAAGTGAACGAGGTGAGGAAATCCGTTTTACATACAAGGACCTGAAGGAGCAAAGCGACAAGGCTGCCGCTTACTTCCAGAGTCTCGGTATCGGTCACGATGATAAGGTGATGCTAATTCTGAAGCGTCACTATCAGTGGTGGCTTGCCATGCTCGGTCTTCACAAGTTGGGCGCCGTAGCCATCCCTGCCACCCACATGCTTACCAAGCACGACATCGTTTATCGCAACAATGCTGCAAGCGTGAAGGCGATTATCTGCTGCGGCGATGATTACGTGGTAGAACAGATTAAAGAGGCAATGCCAGAGAGTCCTACTGTCAAGACATTGATCAGTATCGGTCCAGATATCCCAGAAGACTTCCACGACTGGATGAAGGAATGGAACGAATGCGCTCCGTTCGTTCGCCCGGAACATGTAAACTCTAATGAGGATACCCTGCTGATGTACTTCA
>CAVHWE010000140.1:0-6468 GCA_963639495.1 bacterium
TCAGGCTGCAGAAAGCTCCCACCAAGCATAAGGCTGCTGTCCGTTTCATTGTTAACACTTGTTCAATCATGTTCTATTCATTTTTGATTTATGCTTTAAAAATTTAGGCGTGCACAAAAACTGTTTATTCACGGCGGCAAAGGTATGGATTTCTTTCGAAATATACTTTGCGTGGTGTAACAGAAAGTTTATCATTTTAGAAAAACCTTGCGAGAACGTATTTTTCCATTACTTAACAGTTGTTTTATTATATAAACACCTGCAGTTGGCTTTTCAACTTCTTTTCCTTCTATATTATAATATAAGGTGGAAACCACGTCTGCCTGGGTTTCTAATTGTTTAATTCCTGTTGTATTTTGTTTCAAATACCACTCTTTATACCATTTAAAGCAAGCTTCGCCGCAAGCCTCGTCTACTCCCTTGAACGCAGGCTCCACAACCTTGTCCTTGAGATAAGTGTCGATGTCGAAGTAGAGTCCTGAGCCTTGAAGCGTCATGCTGATATTGCCCAGTTTGTCGTGGATATACTTCCATCCTTCACCAAAACCTGATGTGGTAGCGGTGCCCCAAGTGCCATAGTTGCTCTCCACCCAGTTGCCCTGCTCGTCCTTGTGGCCTGAGCCTGGCTTGTATGGGCTCCAGTCTATCTCGGTCACGATGATAGGATTGGTCTTCGCCACTGGCACAGCATCCAGGAATGCATTGTAGAATTTCTCCTTGTTGGTATTGTCATTGTTGCCCGAGCCTGACCTATACCAGCCTGGATAGCAGTGAACGGCATAACCCAGATTGTTTTGCTTGTCTACTATCGGATGCTTTACATAGTCACGATAGTTTTGCTGCCAAGTGGTGCCCGGCACCCAGATGATGCCATTGAATCCATCGCGGCGAATCCTGTTCACGACAGGCTGGAAGAATTCCTTCATAGCTCCATTGTCAGAACTTCCATTCCACGTGATGGAGATTGGCTCGTTGGCTAGCTCAATGGAAATCTGTCCGGAATGTTCCTGGATATATGGATCGGAAGCAAACTCATGCCATATATTGAGAAGATAATACAGATAGCACTTTCTCTTGGTGGCGGCATTGTTATATTCCTCTACTGTGAGCTTTGGAGGGCAAACCCCAGGAGGGCGAACCACTACATAAAGTCCGTGCGCCAAAGCCTGCTTGATGAGCGGAATATAGAGTGACTGGAGATACTTCCTATAATAAGGTAAGTAAAACTTGGTGATATTTGCCTCGCCAGTAGTCTCGTGACCATTATTATCATAATAGCTCATATAGCCAGAGTTCAGGCTCTCGGTACCCGCAACCCAGCAAGGATCCATGTGCAGACGGAACACATCACAGTAAGCGCCCTGGGAATGATCGGTAATGGCGGTGAAGATCTTCTCGAAATAATTGAGGCAAGGTTTGATGTCGGCTTCTGAATAATCAGCCTTCCATTGTTGCCATCTCCACCCATTGAAGTAACGGTTCGGCGTGTCCATCACACCATGAAGAACCACAGTTTTACCATTGGCATCCACCAGGTTCTTACCCTGCACACGAAGTGCCGGCAGATTATCTGCAGCCAGTCCCGCCATTGACAGCATAGCCATAGCGAGTGATATTAACATTTTCTTTCTGTTCATTGTTATAATTATTTTTAGATTTATCATTATTTGTCAGTCACTTTATTTTTTCATGAAGGATTGCCAGGTTCCAGTTTACAGAAAAGGACGCTGGTCTTTTAAAATAGAATGGCGCGTAATCACTACGCACCATTCCCGAAAACCAATTAATCATGATTCTATATAAAAACCATAATATCAAAATCTTTTAGAAATTCTAAACCTATCTACAAACCTATTATGTATAAACCTAACTAACCTAAATGTTCTGAAATATACTTCTTTAAAAACCGATGCAAAGATACTCCTAATCTAGGATATATACTTTATAATAAGTAACCAATAGTTTTTCTCTTGTACCACATGTAACATTATCTTTACCCTACGTAACATTTTAACATCTTTTTAGCATAAACTTACAAAAAACATACTTTACCATGCTTTATTCTCCCATTTATTTCGTATTTTTGCAAACGAATATAAAAAACCCAAAAGACAATGAAACCAAGAATCATGATGATTTCCATGAAATCAAACCTCAGAACAATGAGACACATCGGTCTTTTACTGATGTTTATCTTCTGTCTCACTGCGCAGAACATGATGGCGCAGCGAGGAAAACTTTTCAATTCAGACAACCAGCTTTCGAGCAACTTTGCCACTCAGGTGTTCCAGGATTCAAATGGTTTCATTTGGATTGCCACCCGTAACGGCTTGAATATCTATGATGGCTATAACTTTACGACCATCAGAAAAACCAAGGAAGACCACAGAGGACTGAGCAGCAATTACATTAACTGTATTACCCAAGATATCCAGGGGCATATTCTGTTGGGTACAAACAACTCTCTCCTTTTATATAATGGAAAGAGTTTTGCCAATATTCCGCTGCTCGACTCCAAGAACCAGCCTTTCAGCACCTATGTAACCCAGGTTTATCGTCTGAAAAACAACGATATTGCCGTAGTTACATCGGGATATGGAATTATGCTCAAGAAAGAAAATGCAGAAGTATGCTATGCTATGAAGGGCGAAGTGGAGAACCTGAAATTCATACATAAGATTCTGGAAGATAAACAGGATAGACTTTGGATTATCCTGGAGAACGGCAAACTATACCGTGCCGACAAGAAAGGGAAACTGACCAAACAGATTCCTGGAGCAGAAACGCTGGAAGCAAAAGATATCAGGCAAGACAACAAGGGCAACATTTATCTTGCTACCAAGAATGATGGTATTTACCTTCTCAAGGCAGGTTCAACCATCTTCACCAAGATAGCCGGCATAGGCAATCTTCCTATTGACAACATCTATATCAGCCGCGACCAGCGCTTGTTTATCGGTTGCGATGGTATGGGTATCTTCGTGTATAATCCTGTAACAGGATTCTTGCAAAATAATCCTCTGTTCAGCCGTGAAGTAAATCTTGCCAAGTGCAAGATTACCAGCATTATAGAAGATTTTACGGGAAACATCTGGGTGAGTATGCTCCAGAAGGGCGTATTCATGCAGTCGCAGGCTCAATGCGATTTCAACTATATGGGCTACCGTTTGGGCAACCGCAACGTGATAGGCGAAAACAGCATCACAAGTCTGTGTGCCAACCAGGGCAATCAAGTCTGGGTGGGCACCGACAAGGATGGTCTTTACCTCTTTGACATAAAAACCGGTAGCATCAACAGCCATTTATTAAGCAACACCACGGTACTGGCACTCTGCAAAGACAAGAAAGGCAGAACATGGGTAGGAACCTATACTGACGGCATCGGATTTATAGATGCGGGGGGGTCTTTCCATCCATTCAGCCTAGGCATTGGAAACCAGGCGGGCATCTTTGATATCCAGGAAGACCCACAAGGAAATGTCTGGTTTGCCACCATGGGCGAAGGACTTTTCCGCCTTTCTCCAGATGGAAGCATCAAGCAATGGAAAGCACTATATGGTGCCGACAACAACCTGAAAAAGAATAGTATTCCTAACGATTACCTCGTGAAACTCAGCATCTCCAAAGATGGCAAGCGGATTTTCGTTGCCACTTCTGTAGGCCTGGCTTGCTATGACCAGCAGAAGAATAGCTGGACTTCCACTTTCGGTGGCGTCAACTGTCTGAACAAGGGCTGTTTCTCACATTGCGTTTATTCTGACAGCAAGAATCGCGTATGGTTTGGCACTGAAGACGGCGCAATCTGCTATGATCCGAAGAAGGGATATGCTCATCCGAAGATTTATAACACAGAACTTGGACTTTCAGACAACAGCGTAGCCAGCATTATAGAAGATTACAAGGGCAGAATCTGGATAGGAACTAGCTGTGGTTTAAACCAGGTAAATACAGAAAAAGGAACAATCAACAAGTACTACTCAGACAATGGATTGCAGAGCAATGAGTTCAGCGATGCTGCAGTCTGCACACTCTGGGGAGGAAAAATGCTGGTGATGGGCGGAACCGGTGGTATCAACTGGTTTGATACGGACAAGGTGAAACAGCATCCTTGGCAGGCGAAAGTTACCATATCAGGACTTCTTGTGGGTAACAAACCTGTATACCAGGATATGGAATCGGGCATCTATACCATCACAGATAAAGGGGTATACAACAGCGACAAGTTCTCCTTGTCACATGAAGACAACACCTTCACCATCCAACTGTCTACTCTTACATATAATAATGTAGAGCAGATCAGTTATGCCTACAGCATCAATGGTGAGGATTGGCGAACCATACAGCCTGGTCTGAACGAACTTTCTTTCTCCCACATGCCAGCCGGCACCTATAAGTTCCGTGTCAAGGCTATCTGCAACGGATACGAAACCCCAGTCAAGGAGTTCTCCATCATCGTTCACCCAGCCTGGTACGCCAGCATCTGGGCTAAGTTCTGCTATCTGCTTGCCTTCCTGGGGCTCTGTCTGCTCTACATCAAACACCGCAAACGCAAGATGGAAGACCAGCTCGTATTGCAGCAGCATATCCATGCCGAAGAGATGGGCGAAGCGAAACTGAAGTTCTTCATGAACATCAGCCACGAAATCCGTACCCCATTGACCCTCATCCTCACCCCTCTGTTCACGCTGATCAAGGAAGATAAAGACGCCCACCGACAGGGCATCTACGATATGATGCGTAAGAACTCGGAACGAATCCTGCACCTGATCAACCAGATGATGGACCTGAGAAAGATTGACAAGGGACAGATGGTGATGCACATGAGCGAAACCGATATGGTTGCCTTTATTGGCGATGAATACAAACTCTTCTGCCAGCAGGCGGTTGCCAAGAGCATCCAATTCACCTTTGAACACGAAGACGAGGCTCTTCCGGTATGGATAGACCGCGACAACTTTGACAAGGTATTGATGAATGTCCTGTCAAACGCCTTCAAGTTTACTCCTGCAGGTGGCAGAATCCGTATCACCCTCTCCCACTCGCCGCATCATGTCCGCATCACCATCAAGGACAGCGGCAAGGGTATTCAAGAGGATAAGCTCGAAACCATCTTCCAGCGCTTCTATCAGAGTACCACCTCTTCCAACGACCGGAATGTAGGTACGGGAATCGGTCTCGACCTGACCCGCTCGCTCGTAGAACTGCACTATGGAACCATTACAGCCGCCAACAACAATACACTTGATGAAGCCGACTGGATGGAAGGAAGCCAGTTCCTCATCACGCTGCCTTTGGGTAATGAGCATCTGAAACCGGAAGAAATGACAGATGCACCGGAGCCACAGGCTGCTGAAGAAATTAAGGAACTGGAAGAAAACATAGAGGAAGAAAACGAAGAGAATGCAGCCAATGGAACCGAAGAAGATTTCATGAGCAAGGTAAAGAGCACCATCGCTGTGGTAGAAGACGATGAGGCTATACGTGATTTCCTGAAAACCCAACTTCAGGAAACCTACAATATCCTTACCTTCTGCAACGGAAAGGAGGCACTGCCGGAGATTATCAAGCAGAAGCCAGACCTCGTTATCTCAGACATCATGATGCCAGAGATGGACGGCAATACGCTCTGCACCAAGATTAAGAACAATGTGAACACCAACCACATTCCGGTGATTCTGCTTACAGCGATGAGCAGAGAGGAAGACCAGCTGACCGGTTTGCAGTCGGGTGCCGATGCCTATGTGGTGAAGCCGTTCAATATAGACATTCTGCGCCGCACCATCATCAACCTGCTCAACGTGCGCCGTACTTTGAAAAACAAGTTTACGGGCAGCGAGAGCCAGAGCGACAAGCAGCTAGCGATAGAAAAAGACCTGTCGCCAAAAGACCAGCTGATGGAACAGGTGATGAAGGTAATCAATGATAACATGGATAATGAGGACCTGAGTGTGGATATGATTGCCCGCGAAGTAGGACTGAGCCGTGTGCATCTGCACCGCCGAATGAAGGAACTGACCAACCAGACACCACATGCCTTCATCCGCAATACCCGTCTGCAGTATGCCGAAAAGTTGCTGAGCCACTCTAACAAGACGATATCAGACATCATGTTTACCTGCGGTTTCTCCAACCCAGCCAGCTTCAGCACCATGTTCAAGAACCTTTATGGTTCTTCGCCTCGCGATTATATGCAGGCACACCGGAAACTCTAGCCTTTTCACAACCGAAAAGGCAAGATGTTTCCTGAAATAAAGTATTTGTTACAAATCGAAAAGTTTATGATACACCCCATAAAGTGTTGGTAACATTCTGTGGGGGTATATTTAAAAGGAAAGCGGTAACTTTGCAGCAGTTTTCGGAATACATGTTTCAGCCATGAATCCAGATACTCATTCTGTAAATTTAAAACCAATAATAAAATGAAGAAAATTGCAATCTTATCGCTTTCCCTGACGCTTGCTGCCGCAG
>CAVHWE010000141.1:0-6430 GCA_963639495.1 bacterium
CCTGCGAATTAGGACGGAGGATGAAGGTCTTGGTCATGGTGTTCAGAAGCGCTTCCGGGAATCGGTAGAGCAAGAGAAAGAGCATCACGCAGATGGTTTCTCCCAACCCGAACTTCACGAAGAAGGTGCGGAACATGTTCTTCAGTTCATGAGCCACTTCACCCACCGTTCTGTCGGTCTGCACATCATCCTTCGGGCGCGGCATGAAGCGGCTGTGGTAGAGCCACAAACCGATGAAGATACCTGCCAGTCCGTAAAAGATAAGCGCCCATGAGAAGCGAATCTGGTTGCGGAAGAGAACCTGAAGCACACCTGCCAGCATCACCAGAAAACCATTCACAAAGATGATGGCGAGGCGGTAGAAGGTATTTCGCAAGCCTACAAACTTAGTCTGCGTATGTTCATCCAGCTCAATCATGTAGAAACCATCTGCCGAAATGTCGTGGGTGGCACTACAGAAAGCGATGAGGAAGAAGAAGCACATCGTTGCCTGAAACCAGAAGGCTGTAGGCAGCGAGAAGGCGATGCCGGCAAGGGCAGCTCCGATGAGAGCCTGCATGGTGAGCACCCACCAGCGCTTAGTCTTCAGCAAATCTATGAACGGACTCCACAAGGGCTTGATGACCCAGGGAAGGGCGAGCCATCCGGTATAGAGACCCACCTCAGCATCGGTCAGCCCCAACTGCATGTACATCACCACAGAGAGGGCAGTTACGATGACGTTGGGGAGTCCTTCGGCAAAATAGAGGGTCGGAATCCATGCCCATGGACTCCGACTGTTTTTCTTTGTTACCATTTTACATCACTATTTATAAAGTTTCTTGATTTCAGCACCCTGATAGTAGTGCAACAGGATGGCATCATAATGATAACCCTGCTCGCCCATCACGGCAGCACCAATCTGGCAGAGGCCTACTCCGTGCCCCCAACCGGCTCCGATGAGTTCAAAACGCTGAGGCACTCCCTGTTCATCCTTATCATACTTATCCACCACGAAGGCTGAACTCAGCAGATGACTGTCGCTCAGCGTACGGCGGATTTCGAGTTCCTTACCGATGGTAAAGGTCTTCTCGGTTCCGATGATCTGGAGTTTGCTGATTCTTCCACTCTTTCCGCGCTCCACGGCCTTCATGTCAAGGATGGCACCCAGGTCCATCTTCAGTTTGTCGGCGATGAGCTGCTGCAACTTCTCCTGGCTGAGCGTTTCCTTCCAGCGGTAGAAATTGACGGTTTCCTGATCATAGTCGTTGAGCACTTCTGACAGGATTTTCTTGTCCTGCGTGTTGCAGAAAGCTGGCGGATTGAAGCGGATCCATTTCTCAGCCTCTTCCTCATTGGTCAGATTAGGCAGTGTATGTTCCACGCCCAGGGCGATGTCGCGAACAGCCGTGAGATAAGTCTTCGGCGTATCCTCCCAGCAATACTGGAATTCCTCGGTTATTCCGCCGCAGCATTTCGAGAATCTTGCATCGCAGATTTCTTCGCCGTCCATCAGAATCTGTCCCTTGGTCTGGCGGATGGCTTCAGCTACATGGGGCGATGTTTCCTTGGTGATGCCCTGGTAGCGCTGGCAGTGGTCGTCGGCACATACATCAAAGAGGGTGTGGTCTTCGCGGTCGTACCAGCGGATGAGCGTATCTTCCTTCTTGGTGAAGGAGAAGAAGTTGTTGCCGCTCTCAGCCACCTCTCGACGCTTTTTCATCTGTGCCAGGAGCCATGAACGGGAGATGACGGCGTGCGCCTTCAGGAGTTCGAGACTCGAAGTGGCACTCATCTCACTGCTGATGACGCTCTCCAGATATTTTTCTACAGGCAACTCATTGATTGCCACAATCTTATCCGATTCTACCACAAAGCGGAGCGTGCCCAGGAAGGTTTGGGTTTCCTTGCGCTCCCAGTGGAAGTTGACACCGATGGTTACGTCGCTCAGCGAAAACGAGGCGTCGGCACTCTGCGGATGGAAGGTGAGCTGGCTGTACTGATTGCCGTTCCAGAGCACACCGCCCTCTGAGAATTCTACCACCTGTTCGCCCAGCACCTTTTCGCCCTTGGCAAGATAAGGTTTGTTGAGCGAGAAATGAATCTTCTGCGCACTCACGATGCCCACCGTTACGTCGGGCTGCTTACCTTTATTATATAAGGTGGAAGAGGCTTCGGCTGCATCCTCGGCATCCTTAGATGCCTTCAGTTTGGCGATGATGGCGTTCATCTTTTCTTCCGAAACGCCACATTCCTGCAGCAGCGAGAGGGCTTTCTCCTCGGTCAGCTTTCGGAAATCTTCCTCACGAGGGGTGATGATGAGTCCGCTCATATCCAGTGCTCCCGGCGAAACCACAAACTGGGCGTCACCTTCGGCAAAATAGGCTTCCGGACGGTGCTTTTCTCTCGGAATGACCACGCTGATGAATTCCTCGCCCTTGCGCCAGGAGATGATGTTCATCATCGGTTCGGTTTCGTCGCCACGCTGAGGCATTGCCTTGTAGAGACGGCGGAAGAGGGCCTCATCGCTCTCAGCACTCTTCGAAATGATGACGAAGGCGGGAACGATGAAGTCGCGAACCACTGAGATTTTCTCCTCATCATTGAGAGAGATGATGTCGGTCAGGTTGCGGGAGAGACGCTGCCAGTTGGTCTGAAGAGGAAGGATGCCGTTGGTTCCTGCCTGGAAATGAAGATGGTCTGGAGCCGATGCACCACACTTCGGACCGTTGTAGAACACCATCAGGTCGCTGTGCAGACTGATGAAGCGGTGCATCTCGCCGTAATTCTTGTAGATGAGCTGAGGCTGATGCTTGCGTGCCGGAATGGTGAAGTGGACTGGCAGAATCGGGAACGGATTCACCAGAAGATGGAATTTTTCGTCTATCTGCTTCGACATCTGTTCCTTAGGACGGTTCTTGTCGCAAAGGAAACAAGGGCGCTCGCCCAAGGTTTTCTTATCTATCTTGGCGCCCGTACTTACGATGCGGGCTGGGTTCCACTGCAGTTTCAGCTGGTCGGAGAACTGGCGGGTTTCTACATGCTTGAGGTCGCGGAAGCGGTGGCGCGCATCGGTCCAAACCTCCAGCTGACGGTTGAAGAAACGCGAGATGCTGCTATCTTCCATAATGTCGGCCTTGCCCTGCAGCAGGTGCTGGCGTGCCTTCAGTTCCATGGTGCGCAGGCGGTCCTTATACAGGTTGTTGGCGTTCACCTTCTCTACGCTGAGGGCTGCATCGCTGTTACCTCCCCAGCGGCGGCAGAGGTAGAGTTCGTCGTAGATTCTGCCGATGCGGTAACGGCGCGAAAATGCCAAGCCGAGCGCATAATCCTCACCATACGAGGTGTTAGGAAACTGGATTTGTCTGACCAGCGGAGTAAAGAAGGCGCGCGGAGCACCCAATCCGTTGATACGCAGCGCATTGTTGCATCCGTTTTCATCGGTCCACTCCTTGTGGTCTATCAGTCCCGGTGGCAGGGTATTGAGGTCGAAGTCGCACATGCGGTACGAGCCTATAATCATGGCAGCCTTCTGCTTGTAGAAGGCATCTACTATCTTCTGGAGTGTCTTTGGTGAAGAATAGAGGTCATCGCTGTCAAGCTGTACAGCAAACTTTCCGCAGAAACTGCTGTTGATGGCTTCGTTCCAGCATCCACCTATTCCCAGGTCGGTTCTCTCCGGCACAATCTGTATCAGATTGTCGGCTTTAAGTTCATCCAGTATTTCGCCGGTGCGGTCGGTAGAATGGTTGTTTACCACGATGACGTTAAACTTGAAGTTAGCCTTCTGTCCCAGCGCACTCTTCACGGCATCAGCCACCGTCTTTTCGCGGTTGAAGACGGGGATGATGACAGATGCCTCGTATTCAAAATCCTGCTCACCGAAATCGGGCTGGCGGTAGAAGGTGGTGTCTATCAGGGCGCCCACCTTGCCCAGATGCTGGGTGCATGCCTTTTCCATCTCTATCTGCACCTCGCGGTTGCGCGGGTTTACATAGTCAAACTGCTTCTCGCCGCTCTTACGGGTGTCGAGTTCGGCTTCTGAATAGAGGAATTCGTTGAGATGGAAAATTTCGCCCACGCGGCTCAGATAGAGACGGAGGTCGTAGAGGGCGGCAAACTGATACTCTTCGCGGTCGGGTTGGGCGATGTAGTCGGCCAGCGCCTGTGCCTTGATGCACCAGAGGCTTCCAAAGTCGAAGTCATCACGCAAAGAACCTGACTGGTAGTCAATTACCGGATGTTTCTCCATTTTGCCTTCCACCATCTTGTAGTGGTCGGCGTAAACCATGACGGCATCCGTATCATCTGCCACTCTGAGGAATCGCTCCAGCGTGTTGTTTCCCCATCCTATGGTGGTGTGGCGGGTACAGATCATCACGTAGTCGGCATCTGTATTTTCAGCGATGCTGGCAATGGTGTTACTGCTTTCCAGGCGGTCGGTGATGACAAACGTACATCCTTCGGGCACCTGATGATGAGCGGCAAAATCAGCACTCACCAGGAAGTGGATATGCTGTACAGTCTTGTACTCATGAAGCACCGACAAGGCATTCTGCGCATCGTCGATGTATTCGCAAGGCAAGAAAAGGTCTATTTTTTCTCTCATTTTCTTACGTTATTTTTGTTCACTTCAGCCCTTTTCGGGGGGCTAAATCTGTGTTTTTTATCTTTATTTTATCTTATTATATTAAAATATGTGGCAAAGATACTAATTTTTCGGCAAAAAACACTATCTTTGCAGTATGAATAATGAAAAAAAATATCTTTTGGGCCTTACACTTGCCGAATTGAAGCAGGTGGCAAAGGACTTAGGCATGCCCGCCTTCACCGGTGGGCAGATGGCGAAGTGGCTCTATGAGCAGCATGTGAAGAGCATTGATGAGATGACCAACATCTCGAAGGCGAACCGTGCCAAACTCGCTGCCGAATACGAAATAGGATGCTTCGGATATTCCGATGCGCAACATTCGGTGGATGGTACCATCAAGTACCTCTTCCCTACCCGAAGCGGCAAATTTGTCGAGACGGTTTACATCCCAGACAAAGACCGCGCCACGCTGTGCGTTTCTTCGCAGGTGGGATGCAAGATGAACTGCCTGTTCTGCCAGACCGGCAAGCAGGGGTTTGAGGGCAGTTTGCCTGCAGGCGACATTCTGAACCAGATTTACTCGCTGCCGGAGGTGGACAAGCTTACCAACATCGTGTTCATGGGTCAGGGCGAGCCGATGGATAATCTCGACAATGTGCTGCGCGCCACAGAGATTCTCACCGCCGACTACGGCTGGGCATGGAGCCCGAAGCGCATCACGGTAAGTTCGGTGGGCGTGAAGAACAAGCTGAAGCGGTTCCTGGAAGAGAGCGACTGCCATGTGGCCATCAGCATGCACGACCCTATCCCTTCTGAGCGCGCTGAACTGATGCCTGCCGAAAGGGGCATGGGCATTGAGCAGGTAGTAGAACTGCTGAGGAACTATGATTTCTCTCATCAACGCCGCCTGAGTTTCGAATACATCGTCTTTAAGGGCGTAAACGACAGTATGCAGCATGCCAAGGCCATCATCAAACTGGTGAAGGGACTTGACTGCCGTTTCAACCTGATCCGTTTCCACCAAATTCCAGACATTCCTCTGCAAGGTGTGGATGATGAGAAGATGGAGCAGTTCCGTGATTACCTCACCCAGCATGGTGTCTTCACCACCATCCGTGCCAGCCGCGGCCAGGACATCTACGCCGCCTGCGGTCTGCTCAGCACCTCGAAGAAAATCGGAGAAATCCGTGAGCACGAGGATGAAGAGAAGATGAATAAGTAAGGAAAGGTGGGGGAGAAATGGTTAGAGAATCTTTAAAGATCCTACTTGCCGGCTGTCTTTTGTTCCTTTTTCTGGCAAGTTGCAGCCCGGGAGGAGGAAGAAACAGAAAACTGCCCAAGAGCACAGGACAGCCTTACGAGGTGGTGCTCGAGGGAGATACCGACAGCATCGTTACGAAGATACTGACGGAAGAGGTGCCTGCCCTGCCCCAACCCGAACCGCTCTGCCGGCTCATCCAGGTTAAGAAGGGCAAGATCCACGGCAGCTACCCGCTCGTAAGAACTCGCATCGTAGTGAACATCCCGGCAGCGGAATTCTCAGTCAGGCTGAGCCGCAACGAGAATGCTTCACCGCAGACCGTCATCCGCATCTCTGCCCGCTCGCTGCAGCAACTCAGAGAGAAACTCAACCCCGAGAAACTGCGCCAGCTCGTAGATGAGACTGAACTGGAGCACCTCGCCTCCATCATCTCCACCAACCCGAGCAAGCAGAACCGCGAGATGCAGCAGCTGGTAAAGAAGAACTTCGGCATCAGCATGAACATCCCTGCCGAAATGCAGGCCAGCAAGAAGGCGAAGAACTTCATCTGGATTTCAAACAACGCCAGTTCGGGCATGAAGAACCTCATCCTCATGAAA
>CAVHWE010000142.1:0-6416 GCA_963639495.1 bacterium
CACCGTTGGGACCGATGATGCCAAGATAATCGTCTTTACAGACGGTGAGGTTGATATCGTGGAGCACTTCCTTGCCTTCATAGCCAGCCGAAAGATGCTCTATCTCTATTAACTTTGAACTTTGAACTTTGAACATTGAATTTTATGATTAGCTCTGTTATTGCTGTATTTATATTTTACTAGTCCGCTAGCTATTGCTGAATGTTTTCAGCTTTTCTTCTTGCTTTAGCCTTTAGGACAGCTTTGTCCGAAACCGTATCCTTCGTTAAGCTTCTCATGATGAGTAGCATTTGTTCCTCCCAGTCGTAGCTGAGTGGATTAATCTCGATAGGCTTGACGTTAGTTGCATTGATGAAAGTTTGAATATTGCGATTGGCAAACTCCTTCTGTACAAATAAAACAGAAATCTCTTCCGACTTAGCCAGATTGATTATATTTTGAATTTGTTGTATGCTAGGCTCTCTGCCCTCATCTTCCAATGCAAATTGTTCTAAATCATATTCTCTGGCAAAGTAGGTGAGTACAGGATGGTAAATAACAAAGCTACTTTGTCTGTTTCCTCTGAGTCTTACACCTAAATATATCGCGTTTAACATGTCTCGAAGTTCTACTAGATGCTTGTTGAAAGCTTCGCATCTCTCATAGAATTTCTTGGCCTTGTCAGGGTACATCATGCTTAGTTCATCTCTTATGGTATATGAGATGATTTTTGCATTGTCTACACTCATCCAAGTGTGTGGGTCTACATATCCACTTTTAGTCTTGGCAGATTCTATTCTCTCTGATGTATCTACGATTTTCATCTTAGGTGCATTCTTATGGAGCTTTTCCATCCACGTCTTCTCAAATCCAATTTCGCCCACCTTGAAGTAAATCACGCTATGGCTCAACTCCATCATCTGCTTGGCTGATGGCTCGTAGGTCTCTGGACTACTACCAGCAGGTACCATCACATTAACGTTGACATCATCGCCAGCTATTTGGTTTACGAAATAGCGATATGGCTCGATGGTTACTGTTACAGTAGGCTTGTTTGGGTCGAAAGTATTCTTCTTGCTTCCATTACAATTTGTTAAGCATAGGAGAATGACGCTTAGCAAACCATATCCTGCCAGCATTTTTATTACCTTATTAATATATGTATATGTTTTCATTGTCTTTATGTTTTTTAGAAGATGAAGCTAAGTCCATAGACCAGCAGCACGTATCTCAGTACCTTGCCGATGGTGATGCTGAGGATGGAGATGGGCACGTTGGCTCTTGTCAAGCCTAAAACGATGGTGATGGCACTTCCCAATAGTGGGAGAAAGGCGAAGAATCCCATCCAGGCGCCTCTGCCTGCCATGAAACGTTCAGCCTTATCCAGACTTTTTTTCTTCACATGCAGGTATTTCTCTATCCATTCCATCTTACCCATTCTGCCCACACCGTAGTTGAACATGGAACCAAGCACATTGCCGATGCTACCGTAGATAACAAGGGGGAGAGGCTCTAGTCCAGCTGCCTGCAAGCCTGCCATTACTGCCTCGCTGCTGAATGGGAAGAAAGAACCTGCCAGAAAAGCTGCAGCAAGCATGCCCCAATAGCCCCAGTCGATTAAGAAACTGATAATCCAACTCATAATAATATGCTCTCTGGTACGAGTATGTTGTAAGCCATGATAAGTACCAGCATGATGAGCAGCAGGATGAAGGAGATGTTGGTAAACTTACCTCTGGTGAATGTGATGAAATGGGCGATAAGCGGTGCTGTATTCACAATCAGAATGCCGCCCAGCTCCTGTATATGTCGAGGCTGGAGGACGATGAAGATGATGCAGGCAACCGATATCATGATAAACGTTTCGTAGATCATGCGGGTGCGTATCTTATCGCCGTAGCTGGTGCGTATGAAGTGGATGGAACCGATGATGGTGAGCAGGGTAACGAAACTCAGGTTCAGTACCTGATGGTCGGTAACCTGCGAATAATCAAAGAGTTCGCTGTAGTTGATGAATTCGCAGAAGTGGTCAGCCAGCCCCTGTATGTTGTCGGTATAGAAAAAATAACCGGCTGCAAACCAATAGGGCACGATGAGACCTACCAGGGATGCAAAGAATGTCTTTACGCTAAACGAGAGGGTAAACACCATCATCATGATCCATAGGATAGGCATGAAATAGCCTATCTGCACGAAAACCATTGATGCCAGACCGATGCAGGCAAAGGCGTAGAAAGTCCAGCCTGTAGAGCGTTTATCCTGATAGCAATTCCAGATAATGAGATAAAAGGCGATGAAACACATCGTCACAATACTGCTTTTTAAAGAGAGTTGGGGGAGTCCTGCCATCGTCATTAATGCCAGAAAACTGCAGGATACCATTCGGCTGTAGGTACGCATGAGGGCATTACGGTTGTTCAGTTCCACCATCAGCAGGGTAGACATGGCTGTGAAAGCAAATTCTACCCAGATATTGGATACCAATAAACCTACTGCAACCCAAACCAGTGTGGCAAGGGTTGCAGTAATAGGTAAAGAGTAGCGGCTAGCCGCTACTTTATTTTGAAAAGTTTTCTTTCTTAACATCTATATTTAGTTTATAGTTTATAGTTAATAGTTTATAGAGGCTTGCGCCGTTATAAAATGGACTTGCATACCTAAAAATAATCAATGAATAATCTAAGAATGCATGAATGTCTATTAATTATAAACTATTAACTATTAACTCATCTTAAAGGTCCTGTCCGATATCAGAACGGAAGTACTTGTCGGTGAACTGGATCTTCTGTGCCTCGGCAAAGCTCTTCTTCAAGGCTTCTTCCTTGTCCTTGCCGTAGCTGCTTACGCAGATGACACGACCACCGTTGGTTACTACCTGACCATCCTTCATGGCAGTACCGGAGTGGAATACTACCGAACCTTCTACATCGTCGATGCCCTGGATAGGATAACCCTTCTTGTAAGCCTCAGGATAACCGCCGCTTACGAGCATTACGCAGACTGCTGCACGCTCATCAAACTCGATGCTGCGCTTGTCCAAATCGCCTGCTGCTACACCTTCGAAGAGATCCACGATGTCGCTCTTCAGACGGAGCATCACGCTCTCTGTCTCTGGGTCACCCATACGGCAGTTGTACTCGATGACCATAGGCTCGCCTTCTACATTAATCAATCCGAAGAAGATGAATCCCTTATAGTCGATGTTCTCCTCAGCAAGTCCTTCTACTGTAGGACGGATGATGCGCTCGTCAACCTTCTGCATCCACTCCTTGGTAGCGAATGGTACAGGGGTAACGCTACCCATACCGCCGGTGTTCAGACCGGTATCGTGCTCGCCGATGCGCTTGTAATCCTTAGCCTCAGGCAGAATCTTGTAGTTCTTGCCGTCGGTCAATACGAATACAGAGCACTCAATGCCGCTGAGGAATTCCTCGATGACTACGCGTGCAGAAGCGTTGCCGAACATACCGCCGAGCATCTCCTTGAACTCTTTCTTAGCCTCTTCCAGGGTAGGGAGGATGAGAACGCCCTTACCGGCGCACAAACCGTCAGCCTTCAATACGTATGGAGCCTTCAGTGTCTCCAGGAATTTCAAGCCTTCCTCTACGTGCTCGCCGTCGAAAGTCTCATACTGGGCAGTAGGGATGTTGTGGCGCTTCATGAACTTCTTGGCGAAGTCCTTGCTGCCTTCCAGTACGGCGCCAGCCTTTGATGGACCGATGACAGGGATGTTCTGGGTGCGAGAATCGTTCTTGAAGTCATCGTAAACACCCTTTACCAATGGGTCTTCCGGACCAACTACCACCATATCAACGCCATTTTCTACTGTGAAGTTCTTGAGCGCCTCAAAGTCGTCTGCCTTGATATCTACGTTCTCGCCGACATTCTGTGTACCGGCATTACCAGGAGCGATGAAGAGTTTCTCACACTTCTCGCTCTGAGCGATTTTCCATGCTAAGGCGTGCTCGCGGCCACCGCCTCCTAACAATAAAATTTTCATTTGCTGTAAGTTATTGTTTGTTATTGATGTAGGAGTAAACTCCCCTTTTCGGGTGGATGTTTACTCCTAGATATTTACTTGAGATAATCGAAGAAATAATTGCTGATGCGCTCATGCAGATGAGTGCTCTGATGACCTCTCATGTTGTGAGGCTCGCCAGGATAGACGAAGAAGTCTGGCTGGGTGCCTGCTGCGATGCAAGCCTTGAGGAAGGTGAGGCAGTGCTGTGGCACTACGGTCACATCGTTCAAGCCCTGGATAATCTGCAGCTTGCCCTTCAGATTCTTTGCCTGATAGAGCAGGGAGGTCTTCCTGTAACCCTCAGGGTTGGTCTGTGGGGTGTCCATATAGCGCTCGCCATACATCACCTCGTACCAGTGCCAGTCGATTACCGGACCGCCAGCTACGCCTACCTTGAACACGTCAGGATAGTTGGTCATCAGCGAGATGGTCATGAATCCGCCGAAGCTCCAGCCGTGTACGCCAATCTTGTCAGCATCTACGTAAGGAAGCGTCTTCAGATATTCTACACCCTTCATCTGGTCTTGCATCTCAATCTGTCCGAGCTGGCGGAAAGTAGCCTGCTCGAAAGCCTTGCCACGGTTCTCGCTTCCACGGTTGTCGAGGATGAAGAGCAGATAGCCCTTTTCTGCCATGTAGGTTTCCCAACCACGGCTAGAGTAGTTCCAGCGCGCATCTACGTTGTGGGCATGAGGTCCACCATATACATATATAATGGTAGGATACTTCTTGTTTGGGTCGAAGTTTACCGGCTTCACCATTCTCCAGTAGAGGTCGGTTTCGCCATCAGCAGCCTTGATGGAACCGCAGCTGTACTCAGGTACATTGTAGCCCTTCCAAGGGTTCTCGGCTGTGAAGTAAGCGGTGCGCTTGCCGTTCTCGGTGTTCACGAGGGCTATCTTGCGAGGCACGGTAGGAGTAGAGTAGTTGTCGAAGACATACTGTCCGTTCTCACTCAAAGTGGCGTTGTGCCATCCCTTGCCGCAATCATCTACCAGCGTACGCTTGCCGGTCTTTGTATCTACGGCAAAGATGTTTCTCTGGATAGGTGATTTCTCGTTGGATGCGATGATGATACTCTTGCGCTTGCTGTTGAAGCCGAGTACTTCCATCACTTCCCACTTACCGGAAGTCAACTGCTTGATTTCAAGTGATTCTGTGTTGCTTGCCATACGGCTTCCGTGCTTGCCCAGGGTGCAGATGTAGAGGTGGTTGTAACCATCCTTGCGGGTCTGCATGATGAAACTGTTGCTGTCCCAAGGCAGGAACTGGATTGGGTGGCAAGGTTCTACATATTTCTCATCGGTCTCGCGATAGAGTTCGCCTGTCTTCTCGCCGGTTTCTGCGCTGTAGGCTGTCAGGCGGCAGTCGTTCTGGTCGCGGTTCAGTTCGAACATATAGATGGTCTTGCTGTCCGGACTCCATGCGATGTTGGTGAAGTAGCGGTCGGTTGGATCGCCAGCCTTCAGATAGATGGTCTTGCCGGTCATGCAGTCGAACACGCCTACGGTTACCTTGTGTGAAGTCTCGCCTGCCATCGGATACTTATCTGGTGCAGGAGTAGCGATGCAACTCTGTGTTTCAGGATGATTGAAACCGATTTCCGGGATGTCGACCTGCGGATAGTCGGTTACCATACTCTGGTCCATGCGGTAGAAGGCGAGCAGTTCGCCGTTCGGACTCCAGAAGGTTCCCTTGCTGATACCGAACTCATCGCGGTGAACACTCTGTCCATAAACGATTTCGCGGCTTCCGTCGTTTGAGATCTGGAAATCGTGCGATTTCTTCTCTCTTGTCATGGCGTTGCCGGTTACATCGAAGGTACGCACATAGAGGTTGCTGCCCTTCAGATAGGCGAAGGCGTTCTGCTGGGCGTTAGCCTCCAGGAGGTTCTCGCCGTCAGCAAACTCCATCTCGCTCACCAGCTTATGCTTCTTGAAGTCGACGGTATAAGTCTTGCTGCCGTTGCTTACCATCACGATGCTCTTGCCTGCAAAAGGGAAGAGCGCATTGTAGAGGGCTCTTACCTTGATGTCCTTGGTAGGAGCAATCCACTGGTTGATGTCGTTGATGCTGAAGAGTTTGGTCTCCTTGCCTGTCGTCTTGTTGACGAGATAGCAGGCATCCACATCCTGGCGAACGAGTTCATTGCCCCACCAGGTGCACCAGCGGTTCTTAGCCACCATGTTACGATAGTTGTTGCCGCCGAAGTTCAGGTCTTCCAGCGTAAAGGTTTTCTCGCCTTTCTGGGCAGGAACCACGCCCTGAGCCTGTAAGTCGGTTGCATTCATAGCCATCATGATCATAGCAGCAAAAGATAATTTATAAATTGAATTCTTCAGATTCATTATATTCTTTATTGAGCCCACTTTAAAAATGGGCATATTTTGAATCCAGCATGACCAGTGTGGTCATT
>CAVHWE010000143.1:0-6345 GCA_963639495.1 bacterium
CCGCGCCGTGGCCGTCCGCCGAAAGCAGAAAAGGCCGCGACTGAAAATCAGAAAGCGGAGGAATCGGCTGGGGCCCGCAAGGGCCGCCCACCCAAGGCGGATAAGGCGGCCCCTGACAAGCCCAAGCCGTCCAAACGAGACAAAGTGTCCCGAAGTGACGGAAAGGCCCCGGATGCCAAGGAGCCCATTAAGCCTGCACAGGATACCGCACCGAAGGAAGCTGCTGCGGAACAGACGGCTCCCGAGCCGACCACACCGCCCCGCCCGGTTGAGGAAGGCAAGCTGGTTTATCTGAAACTTTCCGAGGTTCATCCGTTTCACACATTCCGTCCGCACCCCTTTAAGGTACGGGACGATGCGAAGATGCAGGAAATCGTTGCTTCTATCCGCGTAAACGGTGTAATGGTTCCCGGTCTTGCCCGCCCGGAGAAGGACGGAAACGGCTATGAAATTGTAGCGGGCCATCGCCGTACCCACGGCAGTGAACTGGCGGGGCTGGAGGAAATGCCCTTTATCGTCCGTGAAATGACCGACCACGAAGCGGTACAGGCCATGAAGGACAGCAACAAACAGCGTGACGGGATGCTCCCCAGCGAATTGGCCGCGCTGCTGGAACTCGAGGTTGAGGACATCAAGCATCAGGGCGGGCGGCTGAAAGGCGTTGCGGAAGGCGATGTCGGGAAACGCTCGGTTGAGATTGTGGGCGAGGCGCATGAAATGAACTATAAAAAGGTCATGCGCTACTTGCGGCTCAACTCCCTTGTGCCGGAGCTTCTGGATAAGGTAGACGATAAAAAGATGGGCTTCATGCCTGCCGTGGAGCTTTCCTACATCAAACCGAAAAATCAGAGACTTATTGCTGTTTCCATTGACGGGGAGCAGGCTTCGCCCTCGCTGGCCCAGGCCAAACGGCTCCGGGAATTGGATAAGGAGGGCAAGCTCAACGGCGATGTCATTGATGGTATCTTATCAGAACAGAAAAAGGAGGATCGAGGCGTGATTATTTCTACTGCGGAACTGGAAAAGTATTTTGGCAAGGAGGTCACTCCCGCCAAAATGAAAGAACAGATTATGTCCCTGCTGGATGACTGGAAAGAAAAACAGCCGCCGGAGCTGGCAAAAGCCCCGAAAAAGCAGGAACTTGACAAGTAACAACTTCGAGACACTTTGTCCCGAGGGCCCCGCCCTCGCGCAGAGGCTCTGGCGGTATATATCCCCCGTCGCCGCCTGTTTTTTAGTACAGCCGGGAGTGGGCCGTCAAGGGTGCAGCGCACCGCCGTTTTCGGCGGCTCGCCCTTGACGGTCTGCCCCGGCTGTGCTATTTCCCCGGCAAGCGGCGGGGGTATATCCTCCAGAGCCGCCCCCTTTCCCAAGACTGGGAAAGGGCGTGGGGTTTGGGTTGAACTTTCTTATTAAAATATCGGAGGTATGAACGATGAAACGACCCCTTGCTTATATCACCGCTGCATGGCTCGGCGGCGATAGCGAAAACGCAGAACTGGCGGCGCAGTATTGCCGCACCGTGTATGAGGCAGGCTTTTCTCCTATTTGCCCGCCCCTGTACTTGCCCCTGTTTCTCAACGATGCTGTTCCCGAAGAGCATAAAAGCGGCATCGACATGAGCCGTGACCTGCTCCGCCGTTCTCATGTGCTGGTTGTCTGCGGGCACAGTATGACCGAAGCCATGAAAAATGATATTGCCGTGGCCCAGCGGCTGGGAATTACGGCAACAACCCTTGAGGGCATCCTGACCGTCAAGGGACAGGGCCGCCGCTAATGGCAACCCTGTTTGAAGCCTACGTTACCAACGCCGGAAAGTACAGCGAGGGCCAGCTTGTGGGTGAAACACTGAAATTTCCCACAACCGCCCAGGAGGTGGAGGCTCTCTTGAAACGGATCGGCGTGGATGGCGTCCGCTATCAGGAAATTTTTATTACCTCTTTCGATGGGGATGTGCTGGGGCTCTATGACCATTTGAGCGAGTATGAAAATCTGGACGAGCTTAATCATCTGGCCTGCCTGCTTTCCGAGCTTACCCCATCGGAGCTGGAAACACTGGAGGCCGTCCTCGACAGCGGCGATCACTGTTCCTCGGTGCGGGACATCATCAATCTGACACAAAATCTGGACTGTTACGGCTTTTACCCCGGCGTATCCGATGAGGAAACGCTGGGGCGTATTTATGTGGACGATCTGGAAATGTTGGATGTGCCGGATCAGGTAAAACCGTATTTCGATTATGAGGCGTATGGCCGGGATGCCTGCATCCACGAAAACGGCCATTTTGCCCCGGGCGGCTATGTTGTCAAAGAAAGCGATCATTTCGTGGAAGTGTATCACGGCTTGCAGGATATTCCCAAGGAACATAAGGTGTTCTCTTTCCCGAAGCTCTCTATCCGGGAGCAAATGGCGGCCTATCAGGAAATCATAGACGGTTCTTCTTTGGAGGGCTACCGTCAAATGCAGAAAAAAGACCGTGGGGATCGGTGATGGCACTTCGAGACAAATTGTCCCAAGGAAGGAGGCGGTGTAACTGATTGATGAAGATATTTCCCGGCGCACGATAGCCATATCTGTAAAAACAACCAAGCTGACGGCGCGGGGACTGGCGTATGTGCTGGGCATGGTGGGCCGGAAGATCCGCAAGGCATACCGTGGGCAGCAAGTACCGCATGGCAAACAAAGTGTGCGAAAGCTCATGGCCCACGGCACAGCCACAAACAGCATTGAGCTTTCCGGGGATGCCAAGTCCTTTGACCGCGTGGCCCGGAAATGGAATGTAGACTATGCGTTCTATAAAACCGGGCCGGACAAATACCTGCTATTTTTCAAGGCTGGGCAGGCAGACGCAATGACCGCCTGCTTTTCTGAGTATTCCCGGAAGGTGTTAAGCAAAGCAAAATCGAACCGTGTTCCCATCCGGGAACAACTGAAACAGGCGGCGGATCAGCTTTCCAAAGAAAAGCCGAAGCAGAAAGAACGTGCAAAGTCCAATGGTATGAAGTCAAGTAGGTGATGCAGAAAAATTTTGAAGAAAAGCAAGGCAAACGCGCGATGTAGGCGGCAAAAAGGCAACACCAAACTAAGCCCTGCTCCTGCCATTTTTTGAAACAGGGCTTGGACACCCGAGCGGCAAGCGGTATGCTTAGCCCTCCAGCGGGATATACAGGCGGTTGTCCTTCAGCAGTCGAAAGACCAGCCGAACCAGTTTTCTGGCAGTTAAAGCGAGTGCGCGTTTGTGCTGGAATCTGTTGACCTCATGGAACTTGAGGTCGTAGTAGCGCTGGAACTCGGAGTCGCATCTTCTCACGGAGTTGGCTGCTTCCAGCAGATAGTAACGGAGATAGCGGTTGCCTGACTTGATAAGGTGTGTTGTTTCTGCTTCAAACTCACTGGACTGGTGCTGTGTCCAGACAAGACCGGCAAATTTGGCGACAGAGGCTTGAGAGTCAAAACGATGAACGTCACCGATTTCAGCGATGATACCGGCGGAGTAGACCTTGCCAATGCCGGGGATAGAGGTCAGCGTATTGGGTATGATCTCAAACTGCTGCTCAATAGCATTGTCCAGTGTCTTGACCTGTTCCTTCAAAGCCCGCATGGAAGTGATAGAAACAGCCATAGCCTGGTTCACGGTGTCATTCACTGTCTTGGGGAGACGGTAAGAACCTCTGGCCGCGGCCTGTACTGCCTTGGCAGTAGCGTTTGGGTCGGCAAATTTGCCTCGCCCTGCTTTGGAAATAAAGGCGGTCAGTTCGTTTAGATCAGCGTTTGCCAGGTCATCCACGCTCTCAAAATGTTCCATGAGTGCAATCGTGGTAGCACTGGTATTCTGAATGTCTTTGGCCTGAGCGATACCGGAGCATTTGAGAAACAGATAGTTTGCAAACCGCTGTTTCTCGCGGGTCAGATTTTGAATAACATCAAATCTGGATCTGGTAAGCGTTCTGAGTGCCTGGTAGCGATAGTCGTCCACGTAAACCTCCTTGGCAATTCTGCCGAAGCGGAGATGGTCGGCGATCACAAAGGCATCCACCCAGTCGTTCTTTGGCAGGTCAGGATAGGCTTCCTTGAACTTCCGCACTTGCTTTGGATTGAGGACATGGATCTTCCGTTGGAACCGACCAAGACTTCCATCCTCACGGAGGGCATACAGCTATTGTATCACGGGTACCTCAAAGCCTGCTGATACCTGAAATTATTAACCTTGAAACTTATTATACGAGGAGGTGGCCCATGAGGACAGATAAGATTAGAAAATATCTCATTCCAAACATTCCCTATCTGTTCATCCTGTGGGCGTTCCTCAAGCTGGGAACGGCCTACCGGCTGGCGGCGGGTAACGATTTTGCACATAAGCTCATCGGGCTGGGCCAGACGATTGGCCCGGCCTTTGCTGACTTTGCGCCCGGTTTAGTCCCGCTGGATTGGCTTGTCGGTATTGTAGGCGCAGTTGGTTTCCGGCTGCTGATCTATTTCAAAAGCAAGAACGCTAAGAAGTTTCGGCGGGATGCAGAATATGGCAGCGCCCGGTGGGGAACGGAAAAAGACATCAAACCGTTTGTCGATCCGAAGTTTGAAAACAACGTGATTTTGACCGGGACGGAGTTTCTCACGATGAACACCCGCCCGAAAATCCCCGCAAATGCCCGAAACCTGAATTGCTGCATTATCGGCTCGTCCGGCTCCGGCAAAACCCGCTTCTGGCTCACGCCCCAGCTTTTACAGGCTCATTCCTCTTATGTGGTGGTCGATCCCAAAGGCGGTGTGCTGGGACAGGTCGGGGCTTTTCTGCAAAAACGCGGGTACAAAATCAAGGTATTCAACAGCATAGATTTTTCAAAATCCATGCACTATAACCCGCTGGCGTATATCCGCAACGAGGCCGATATTCTGAAATTCGTGGATGCCCTGATTTCCAACACAAAGGGCGAAGGCAAGGAGGGCGATCCATTCTGGACGAAATCGGAAACGCTTTTGTACTGCGCCCTGATCGCCTACATCATTTTCGAGGGGCCTGCCGAGGATCGGAACATGAATACCCTTGTGGATATGATTTCCGGCATGGAGGTCAAGGAGGATGACGAGGATTTTATGAACGCGGTGGACTATATGTTTGCCGGGCTCGAAAAGCGCAAGCCGGATTGCTTTGCGGTCAAACAGTATAAAAAGTACAAATTGGCCAGCGGCAAGACGGCAAAAAGCATTTTGATTTCCTGTGGTGCGCGACTGGCTCCCTTTGACATCCCGCAGCTTCGTGAAGTCATGGCCTATGACGAATTGGAGCTTGACCGCATCGGAGATCGGAAAACGGCGGTATTCTTCATTATTTCCGATACCACGCAGACCTACAACTTTTTAGTGGCGCTTGCATTTTCGCAGATGTTCAACCTCTTGTGTGAACGGGCGGACAATGTTCACGGTGGCCGCCTGCCGCACCATGTACGGGTGCTGTGGGACGAGGCAGCCAACACGGGACAGGTGCCCCAGCTCGAAAAGCTGGTCGCGGTTATCCGCTCCCGCGAGGTGAGTCTGTGCCTGCTGTATCAGCAGTTGGCACAGTGCAAGGCCATTTACGATAAACACGCCGAGACAATCCTCGGCAACATGGACAGCGTGGTGTTCCTCGGTGGCCGCGAAGCCAGCACCATCAAGGAAATCTCCGAGAACTGGCTGGGAAAGGCCACAATCAGTATGCAGACCGACAGCCGCTCCCGTGGCCAGTCGGAAAGCTACAGTCAAAATACCCAGCGGCTGGGCCGGGAACTGATGACCCCAGCCGAACTTGCAACCATGCCGGGAGACAAATGTATTTTGCAGCTTCGGGGCCTGCCCCCGTTCTTCTCTCCCAAGTATGATCTGAAACGGCATCCGAACTACCGCTATACGGCGGAGGCCGATAAACAGAAAAACGCTTTTGACCTCGACAGGCTCATTAACCGCCGCAGGCGGCCCGGGCTGAACGAGGCGTGTACGATGTATGAGGTGACTGTGCCGGACGATGCACTCACGGAAGAGGACGAGGACATCCTCAACTATGATGACATCGACGATCCAGACGCCTTTGCATAAACGCTTCGAGACAAAGTGTCCCGAAGTTTGTAACCTGCCGCCTGCATGGGCGGCTTTTTTGTTACCGGGAAAATCCCGGAGAAATGGAGGCTTATATGGCATTTTTCTCATCTGCAATCGACACTTTACAGACCCTCGTTATTGCTCTCGGCGCTGGCCTTGGCGTGTGGGGCGTGGTCAATCTGCTGGAGGGCTACGGCTCGGATAACCCGGGCTCCAATGCTCATGTACGGTAAGGAAGCAAGCAACCGAAAACAAGAGATAGACCGCCAG
>CAVHWE010000144.1:0-6342 GCA_963639495.1 bacterium
CGGCGTACTGGAGAAGAAGCCGGAAATGAAGGAGAAATATTTCTGTATCGTAGAAGACGAGGCACAGCATCTGCTTGCTCTCATCAACCGCCTGCTTACCATCTCAAAACTGGAACATGGTAAACTGAGTATCCAGAAGGCTGAAATAGATCTGGAGGCGATGATAGAGGATGTGGTGGATAAATACAAGGCGAAATCGGCGAAACCGATTCATATCACCACCCTATTCGGAGCCACTTCGGCACTGGCAGATGAGGAATATCTGAAGGAGGCTATCAGCAATATAGTAGATAACGCCACCAAATACTCGAAAGAAGAAATCAACATTCAGATTTCCACCTCCGAGAATGACAGAAATGTATATATCAAGATATACGATGAGGGTATCGGCATAGCCAGAAGTGAGATGAAAACAATCTTCAACCGCTTTGAGCGTGCTGCTGAGCACGAAAGAGACGCCCGGAAGACCCGTGGCGGCTTCGGTATCGGCCTGAACTACGTGCTGCAGGTAATCAATGCCCATGGCGGCAAAGTAAGCGTAAAGAGCGAAAAAGGCAAATGGTCGGAGTTCACCATATCGCTGCCGAAATAATCAGCTTGCACAGCCATATTAATAACAAAGCTCCCGATGCATCATGCACCGAGAGCTTTGTTTTATCTTATTTCACGATTGAAGAAACCGGATTTCTAACACCCTTCATTCCTACGAGGAAAGCCTTGGCAGCACCAAACTTGAGGAACATATCCAAACGGATAGGAATATGATTCTCATCATCGGTTACATAGAAATCTACGATTCTCTTATACTTACGATTCTCATACTCCATATAGGCAAGGCGCAGGCAACGGTACTTCACACCATTATCTGCCTTGATGGTAACCTTACCATCAAACTTTATCTGAGCTGGAGTGCGGTTCTTTCCATCAGCAATAGGGAATTTTACGGTATAACCCTTCTTCCAGTTAGCAGGATTGAAACTGCGGGCACGCAGGAAGATGTTCATCATGTCAAAAACACAATCATCGTAGGTGGCATTCTTCCATACATGCTTACCATCATGCTGCTGACGGTGCTGTTTGAGATGACACCTACCGCCAGAATAGCTGTAGAATACCTCATCTACCGTATAGCGCTTGCCCTCGTGAGCTCCCTTACGGAAATACATAGGCGCCAGATCGGTGCCGCTGTAGCAGAGCAGAGTGTCGCGAAGCACAAAGATATCATCTACACGCTTATTGCCTCTTGTAACAAGAGAACCGCGATAAGCAGGCTTACCATGACGGGTGGTTTGGACGATAGACATACTGGCATTACCAGCTTTTACCCAAACAAACTTCCAATTGTAATACAGATTGTAAGTAAGGAACTCACCCGACTTGAAGGCTGTATTACGGAAGGTACACTGGGCAGACACCGTAGTGCTGACCAGAAGTAGCAATAATGCAATCCCGAATGATTTGATCGTTTTCATAACTCTTTATAATTTAGGAATGTACTCGATGCCAAGTTTCTTGGCACGTTGCGCATTCTGGTTCTTAACTTTCTTTTCTTTATCAGGCTTCTGCTTGGTAATGGTACCAGGCTTCTGACGGGAAAGTTCACGGGCCGTAGGATCCCAACTCTCGGTTAAATCCCATTTAGCCTTGCATTCTATCACGTCTGGATAGTAATACACCTCTTCTGCCTGTTCATCCTTATCATAGCAGCCTGCATCCCACTTGCCGTTGCCGTTGCGGTCTACTATCAGACGCATGTAATACTTCTCCGGCTTGAGATAATAGAATTCGGCTACTCCGTTCACTGCCTTCACTTCTTTCACCACCTGATCCTGCGCATTGAGTAGCTGAACGAGGAGCGGATGATTGTCGAAATCGTGCGTTACATTAATGAGCAGCGTGCCGTAAGTATCCTGGGAATTGACCTTGAAACCCTGTTTCACAGGTTTAGATACAAGTCCGTAGATGTCCTGGAACGCGGCAGAATCAACCTCCAGACTATATTCTATGTCCGGACGCCACTCGCCTCTCAGAATATACTTGCGGTTGCCCAGCGGCTTAAACTCCATCGGTGCCCTATACCATAGCGTATCATGCTTGGCATAGAGATGAATGCCTGCCGTATCGGCCTTGGCAAGCGGCGTATTGAAGGTGAAGATAACATTCTTGTCAGGATCGAGCTGAGAAGAGACACTCATCTGAACATCAAGCGGTTTTACAGCCATCACGCTATCATAAGGTTCACCCTTCTTCTTCAGTTTTTCCTGCTTCTTGGTCCATTTCTCCAGTTCCTTAGCCTGCGCCTTCATACGCTTTTCGTAAGGTTCCTTCGAAAGAATTTCGAGCGTATCAGTCTGGTTGCGGAGCACGCCCGTACTGTCTGTCATACGGTAAGTAAGCTCTATATTCAGCGTATCCTGGTTGACCAGCGCCGTATCCTTGAGCCAATAGGTAAGCGTATCGTTCTTCTCCGATTTTTCCAGAATAAAGGCATCTTTCTCATTAAAATTCAAGCCCTTGATCTGTGGCAGGATAGAATCACCATAACTGTAATAGAGCGAGAAGCAGTTGGCCTTCTGACGCTCTGCCTTGAGGAAGAAGCGGTCGGAAACCAGTTCGGTAAAGGCACGGAGCACTACATTATCCGGTAGGAAATGAGTATAATTAACCTGATCTATCGACTTGATATGCAAGGAATCAATCCATGTAGTATCCTGTCGTACATCCGGCTTGCTTGACGGCACAATAATATCATGAGAAAAAGCGAGTTTTTCACTTTTCTGGCTGAACATATAGTTGCCATCCATATCCTGCAGGGCATAGATGCGGTAAGAGCCCGGAGCCACACCTTTTATGACGAAGCGACCACGGCTGTCGGTACGGCTTACACGCAGCATAGGCTTGGTCTTGAAGGCTGAATCGGCATGATCAGCGTAAAGACCTACCAGAATACCCTTGATAGGCTCCAGATTCTCTGATTCGAGCACATATCCTGACACCTCCATCGTATCGATGACCTCGCCGGTAGAGAAACTGTAGGTATAGTTTCCCATCGGATTGCCCTCGTTATTATCGCTGATGGCATCGGAAAAGTCGATGGTATAGGTAGTATTCGGCTTGAGCGAATCTACCAGAGAAATCTGAATATGCTTGCCTGAAGCCTTGATTTCAGGCACTTCGAGCTGCGGAGGCGAAACAACCACTTTCTCGGTAGGATTATCTACCTTGATATATTCGTCGAAATAGATATTCACCTTCTTCTGCTTCACATTTACGCCCTTATCGGCTGGCGAAGCTCCAATCACCTTAGGAGGAGTTTCGTCGAACCAACCACCATCCGGCTGTCCCATCTTGGCACAGGATGCCAACATGAGGAAAGCTAAGACGTAGAAAGGCAGAAACAGTGAATTTGCCTTCAACTTGCTCTTTATGTCGTTCAATTGAATCATTCTTTATATCTTCTTAATATCGCAGCATCACTTCAACTTCAGGCGGAAGAAGCATGCAGCTTGTTTTATTTGTTCATCATGAGCATCTCATCAATGTTCTTGCGGCTGTTGCTCAAGCGTGGAATCTTATGCTGTCCACCTAACTTGCCCTTGCTCTTTAGCCATTCATTGAAGAGTCCCGGCTTAGCCTTCACTATCTCCAGATGCTGGAGGGTAACGTCGTGAAAGCGCTTGGCCTCGTAATCGCTGTTGATTTCCTGCAGCTTCTGGTCTAACAGACTGGCAAATTCATCGAGGCTGGCTGGCTCCTGAGAGAACTCTATGAGCCACTGGTGACGGCACTTGGCATTACTGTCCATATAAACCGGCGCAGCGGTATAATCAGAAACCTGAGCACCCGTCTTCTCGCAGGCATAAGCCAATCCCTTCTCGGCATTATCCATGATCAGTTCCTCGCCAAATGCATTAATAAAGTACTTGGTACGGCCGGTAATGACAAACTTATAAGGATTCTTGCTGGTAAACTGAACCGTATCGCCGATGAGATAGCGCCACAAACCACAGGAAGTGGTGATGATCATAGCGTAGTTCTTGCCTACCTCAACACCCCAAAGAGGCACAACGGTAGGATTCTCGCTGCCGAATTCGTCCATAGGGATAAACTCGTAGAATACATCATAATCTATCATAAGCGACATGGCTGGGTCTGCCGGATCATCCTGCAGTCCGAAGAATCCCTCGCTGGCATTATAAGTCTCCATATAATGCATGTTCGGCGAAGTGATGAGCTGTTCATACTGCTTGCGGTAAGGAGTAAAGGCAATACCGCCATGGAAGAATACCTCCAGATTAGGCCATACCTCTTCCAGATGCTTCTTGCCGGAAAGTTCCATGACACGCACCAACACACTAAGCATCCAGCTAGGAACACCCGAGATATTGGTTACGTTCTTATTCATCGTTTCGCGGGCAATAAGGTCGCGTTTCACTTCGAAATCGCTCAGGAGAGCGGTTGACTTCTTAGGAACACGCACCAGATTGGCAAGCGGATTGATATTTTCGATGAGGATAGCGCTCAGGTCACCCACCAGACTATCCGACACATTATAGTTAGGCGAATGGCTTCCACCTAAGATAAGGCTCTTGCCATCAAAAAGTCTGCTCTTCGGATTATTGCGCAGATAATAGGCTACGGCATCAAAGCCTCCGGCATAATGAATGCCATGCAAGCCATCATGAGAAACCGGGATAAACTTACTCTTATCGTTGGTGGTGCCAGATGACTTGGCGTACCATTTTACCAGTCCCGGCCATAGAATATCCTTTTCGCCATGACGCATACGGTCGATATCCCCCTTCAACTCCTCGTAGGTATTGACAGGAATATTCTGTGCAAATTTATCATAACTGTTGGTGGTATTTAATAAATGCTTGACACCATATTCAGTATTTTTTCCTTTATTTATAAGGTGCATAAGCACTTTATGCTGCAAATGTTCTGCATCATAGACATACTTCTCCAACTCCTTCTGCCGAGGTTTGAAGACGTTACTTACTATCGTTGTTAAACTCATATCTAGATATATATCATTTAAGTAGATGCAAAAGTAAATCAAACTTTTGATATAGAGAAAGTTTTTACTATTTTTTAATACAAAATGGTAAGATAAAGTATACAAAAAGGAAATATACAACACAAAAGACTCCCATAAGTGGCGATATTTACCATCTTATGGGAGTCTTCTGTAAAATCGTATTTCCTATCCGGAAAGAGATACAGTTTACTCATCGTTACCGAAAGCAGCCGCTTCGGCAGCGGCAATAATCTCTTCTCTTGATAATTCCTTAGGCTGAGCCGTGATGTCGCTCAAATCGAACTCATCACTCTCCTTCTTTTCATCCTTCACCTCAACCTGCACTTCAGTTTCCTGGGCAGTTTCGGCAGATTTCTCTGTGAAAACCTCCTCTTTGAAAACATTGATGTGCTTCTCCTCTACCGGTGCGTTTTGTGCATCAGCATCCTGCGAGATGATGAAATCGTCTTTCACTTCTGTGTTAGGCACGTTTTCAACAGGTTCCTCTTCCATCTTGGTGCGGTTAGCCTTAGCTGTGAACACAGCATCAATATACTGTGGTTCTTTGCGCAGTTTTTCCAAGCTAGTCTTAGAAGCCACCTGCTGGCTTTCCTTCTTGGAATAGCCCTTTCCTACTCCACCCTCAACACCTTCGAGTACAACCTGATAGGTGAAAATCGGGCTACCATTCTTGTCTTTTTGCTGGTCTAGCATAACGAAATCCAGCTTCACGCGGTTTTTCTGGCTCCATTCGATGAGTTTGCTCTTGAAGTTAACCTCCTTATAAGCCACCTTATCGATGTTTATCATTTGTGCCAGAATACGTTTCTGCATAAAATACATGCAGGCATCGTAACCACGGTCCAGATAAATGGCACCTACCAAAGCTTCGAACGCATTTCCTCCCATATAACTGTTATGAGAAGAACTGTGGCCATTAGAAAGAATCAGCTGGTTGATGCCCATTTCCTGTGCCAGTTTATTCAGCGTATCACGCTGCACTAACTTGCTTCGGGTATTGGTAAGGAATCCCTCACGCTTGCCAGGGAAATGCTGGTACACGATATCTCCTACTACAGCATCCAAAACCGCATCACCCAAGAACTCCAACCGCTCGTTGTTCACTGGTTTTCCCTTAGAATTGCGATGCATGATGCTCTTGTGCAACAGCGCCATCTTGTAGTAGCTGATGTCGTGAGGATAAAAACCGAGGATTTCATATAAAGACAAATAAAGCTCTTTATCCTTGCGGAAAGAGAGCTTTATCCTATCTATAAAATTATTCAGCATACTTCTTGAATACTACACAGCAGTTGTGACCG
>CAVHWE010000145.1:0-6329 GCA_963639495.1 bacterium
TCCACTCCATCTGGCAGAAGATGAAGAAGCAGAAATGCGCCTTCGAGGGTGTATACGATCTCTTTGCCATCCGTATTATCCTCGATGCACCAAGAGAGAAAGAGTATATGCAGTGCTGGCAGACCTTTGCCCTCATCACCGACATGTATCAGCCAAACCCAAAGCGTATGCGCGACTGGCTCAGCGTGCCTAAGAGCAATGGTTATGAAAGTCTGCATACCACCGTACTGGGTCCTGAAAACAAATGGGTAGAAGTACAGATCAGAACCGAACGCATGGACGATATTGCAGAGCACGGACTCGCTGCCCACTGGCGCTACAAGGGCATCAAGCAGGGAGAAGGCGGTATTGACGAATGGCTTGCCAATATACGTGCTGCCCTCGAAAACAACGATGATCTGCAGCTGATGGACCAGTTTACCACCGATCTGAAGGAAGACGAAGTATACGTGTTCACTCCAAAGGGCGACCTGCTGAACTTCCAGAAGGGAGCCACGGTACTCGACTTCGCCTACTACATCCACTCACGTATCGGCAATACCTGTGTGGGTGGAAAGATTAACGGCAGAGCCGTCACCTTCCGACAGGAACTCCATTCGGGAGATCAGGTAGAAATCCTCACACAGAGCAACCAGAAGCCACGCCGCGAATGGCTCAACATCGTACAGACATCCAAGGCTAAGGCCAAGATTCGCCTCGCACTGAAGGAAACCCAGAAGAAGGACGGACTCTATGCCAAGGAACTTCTGGAGCGCCGATTCAAGAACAGAAAACTGGAGATTGATGAGAGCATCATGGCGCGCATCATCAAGAAGATGGGATATAAGGAGAATTCAGACTTCTACAAGGATGTAGCCGAGGAGAAACTCGACGTGAACAGCGTCATCGAGAAATACATCGAGGAGCGCGACCATGACTTGAACCTTACCAATACCAACAAGCCTGCAGAAAGTGCAGAGAATTTCGAGTTTGAGAATCCTACCGAGGAACTGATGAAGCAGAGCGACGATGTGCTGGTTATCGATGAGCACCTCAAGGGCATCGATTTCGAACTGGCTCATTGCTGCCACCCTATCTACGGCGACCCAATCTTCGGATTCGTTACCATCAGCAAGGGCATCAAGGTTCATCGCATGGATTGTCCTAATGCAAAGGAACTGCGCCGCCGTTTCGGTTACCGCATCGTGAAGGCGAAATGGAGCGGCAAGGGAACATCCAAGTATGTCATCACGCTCCGCATCATCGGAAACGACGATATCGGTATTGTGAGTAACATCACCAACATCATTTCCAAAGAAGATAAACTCATCATGCGAGGCATCAACATCTCCTCAAAGGATGGTCTCTTCTCTGGCAATGTTACCGTAATGATTGATGATGCCGGCAAAACTGATGCACTCATCAAGAAACTGAGCGCCGTGAAGGGCGTTAAGCAGGTAACGAGAATATAAAACCGGTTTACAGAAATACATAAAAAAAATCCCGCAGAGAAAATCTGCGGGATTTTTTTATTTCGACTTATTCAAGCGCTTGATCACAGAATAAGCATCATACAAGCCAAGCTCTCCTGCCTTCGAAAGATCCTGGATGGCAGTCTGCTTATTGCCGCTCTTGGCTCGCGCTATACCTCTATTATAATAAGCCTCGGCAAGACGGTTATCAATTCTCAGGGCAATGGTATAGTCATCTATTGCCTTTGAAAGTTCGTTTCTGCCTGCATGAAGATTACCTCTATTATAATAGATGTAAGCATTGTTGCTATTCAGGCGGATGGCATCGCTGAAATCAGCCTCGGCAGAATGGATATTCAGAACCCCCTTGCCCTCAGCCTTATTAAATTCATCCATCTCAGCCTGACAGACTGCACGCTGCCAGTAAGCCAAAGAGTTCTTGTCATCGAGCGAGATATAATAGGTGAAATCGCTGATGGCAGCCTCAAAATCACGAAGCACACTATGGGCGATGGCTCTGCGCATCAGGAGACGTTTCCTGGTTTCATTATCGCTCGCCACACTCAACTCTGCCGATAGTTTATCAATCATTGAGAATATCTTCATAGAACCGTTCTCATCGAGCTGTTCCTTACTGCAAACGATATAAACCTTGTCTGCCTTGGTATGCTGATTGAGCGCATCCACCTCCTTATCATAAGCCTGTACTCCACTTACATTCTGATTGTTAGGGAAATAAGATAGCTGATACATCGGCAGGAAGGCGGTTTCTACCTGACGGTTCTGAACCTTACCACGATACTCACTCTTATAGTTGTGCTCATACTTCGGTTCGTCATCTACTACCAGCGAAGCAAACTTATTCGGATCTACCTCCGAACGCTTACGCATCTCCTTCTTGGTCTTTGCGCTCCATCTCGGCTGGATTCCGATATGCTTGTTCATCTGCGCCTTGAAGATACGGAATTCATCCATCTCTGCCTTTGCCGTCATGCCCAGGCGACGGTAACAGTTGGCACGGTTAGACAGACCGGTCCAGAAGTTAGGAAACTGGTTGATAACCGTAGTATAATCCCTGATGGCTGCTCTCAGATTACCGGTCTTGTCATGCAGGAGAGCACGGTTGAAGATAGCCATGAAGTTCTGGGGTTCCATCTTGATGATGAAGTCGAAATCGGTGATAGCACGGTTATCATCACCCAACTGTACACGCATCAGACCTCTATTATAATGTGCCAGGAAATTGTTCGGATCCAGATCGATGGCATTGTCATAATCGCTCATCGCCCCTCTGAGGTTGTTCAGATTGATACGCGCCAGAGCCCTGTTGATGTAACTGTTCACATTGTTAGGCTTGAAATGCAGACTCTTGGTCAGCGCCTCATCTGCCGTTTTCCATTCCTTTCTTGCCAGCGCCATATAGGCACGCGTAGTCCAGGCATCTCCATCATACGGATTGAGTTGCAGACTCTTGTCAAGCCATTTCTCTGCCTGCACGGTATCTTTCTGATGCAGATACACTTCAGCCTTGAGCGAATAAGCATTCGACCAGTCTTTCCATTTCCCTACGATGGTATCCAACTCCTGCTGTGCCGCCTCATACTTTTTGTTTTCCATCTGGCAGATAGCCCGATTAAACCAGTAGTTTCGGTTACGCGGTTCCAGTCTGATAGCCGCATTATAGTCAGCTATCGCATCATCAAACCTATTTTGTCTGATGCGACAGATGGCTCTCAAGTCATAAATATCATTGATATAGGGATTGAGATGCAGCGCCTCACTGGCATCACTTTCGGCACCCGTAAAGTCATCCAGATTAAATTTTGCCACACTGCGGTAATACCAAGGCTCATACAGATAAGGCTTGGCACCGATAGCCAGATTGAAATACTTGATTGAAAGGACGAAATCCTCATAATACAAGGCACTCCGACCGGCCGTAACAAGTCGGTCTACACGGTATTGGGCAGAAGCCGAAATGGCGCCCATCACCATAAAAAGAACTAAGAGAATCTTCTTCATCTGTTCGTAACTCTCTGAAATAAAACCTATTGAATGTAGAATAAAAAAATATAGTAAGCCCAATCGTCACGATTACCATGAAGCTTACTATATTTTCGGAAGAACTATCGACGGATCTTGGTACGATAGGCAGCACGGAAGTTGCCCTTGATGATACCCTTGAGCTTTCCTGCTATCATGTTCTTGCGAAGAGGAGACACACGGTCAACAAACATAGTACCCTCCAAATGGTCGAATTCATGCTGCATCACGCGAGCCAAATACCCCTCTATCCACTCATCATGTTCATTAAAATCTTCATCCATATACTTCACATGGATGCGTGTAGGACGAACCACCTTCTCATTGATACCAGGAATAGAAAGACATCCCTCCTCAGAAGAGTCGGTATTTTCCTCATCGCGCTCCAGAATATGGGCATTGATGAAAGCATGACGGAATCCCTTGTACTGAGGCATATCCTCGCTGAGCACATCCAGGTCGATAACAACCAGGCGGATAGGCAAGCCAATCTGAGGTGCAGCCAATCCGATGCCATTGCTGGAATCAAGCGTTTCATACATATTATTAATCAACTCCTTGAGATCAGGATAATCAGGGGTAATATCTTCAGCCACCTTTCTCAGTACAGGCTGACCATAAATATAAATCGGTAAAATCATTATCTTCTTGATTGCAAATAATCCTGTAATATGATGGTAGCACTTATCTCGTCTACCAATCCTTTGTTTTCTTTTCTCACCTTCTTCTTTACACCTCCATCTATCATGGCTCTATGTGCCAGGACTGATGTAAATCTCTCGTCATAATATTCTATAGGGATTTCAGGATGAGCCTTTCGCCAACGGTTATAGAAGTTTTCTACCCTTGCCAGGTTTTCACTAGGCTGTCCGTTAGGCTGTATCGGTTTTCCGATAACAATGCGTTCCACCTGTTCCTTCTGAATATAAGTTTCGATATAAGTGAAAAGTTCATGTGTAGAAACTGTGGCCAACCCATTGGCAATAATCTGCAATGGATCGGTCACAGCCAGTCCGGTACGTTTCTTACCGTAATCTATAGATAAAATTCGCATTAATCTACGGATATCTTATCCTTATATATATATAATATCAGATTACTTCTTCAGAAGCAACCAAGCATCAGGATACTTACCAGCGCGAAGCTGATTGCGGCTCTTAACAGCAGCAGCCTTATCTGCAAATGTAGAAGCTACCACGCGATACATGTTGCGCTCTGTGTTCAAGGCAATCTGAGCATCGTAACCAGCGCTCTTCAATGTGCTAGCCAATCCCTCAGCGTTAGCCTTGAGAGAGAAAGAACCTACTACTACGCTATAGTTTGACAAGCCTGAACCTGAGATAAGAGAAACATCCTCAGAACGAACAGTAGCATTATCAACCTCAGTCTGCTCATCAGAAGGAGCCTGAGTCTCAAGAGGAGCTACAACTGGTTCCTGCGCTACAGGAGCCTGAGCTGCCTGCTGTTCCTGCTGCTGAGCCTTCTCATAAGCCTTCTTGTATGCACTTTCCTTTGATGTACCACAACTTGCGAGCGCCAAAACAGCGCACATTCCCATGCTTAATACTGTAATTTTCTTCATAATTCTTATTCGTTTTATTGTTTATTATTGTTGTTCATTCAATATAAATTTCGCGTTATGCGTTTTTTACTCTGCGAAAATACAAAAAATTGCCCGAAAAACGAAGAACATACCGCCTAAAGTTTGTTAAATAAGGCTATTAAAACATTTTTAATGAAAAATTAAGGCAAAAAGGCTTGTTTTTTGGTGAGAATTTAGTATATTTGCAATGTCAAATGAAAAAGACAAGAGATAATCGTTTAACGTTTAAAATTTATAGCATATGAAAACATTAGGTTACATTGGTGCTTTCCTCGGCGGTGCTATCGCCGGTACAGCACTCGGTTTGATTTTCGCTCCAGAGAAGGGTGAGGATACACGTAGTAAGATTGCAGGTGCAGTAGACGATTTCTGCAAGAAGCACGACATCAAGTTGAGCCGTAAGGACGTTGATGATCTGGTTGACGATATCAAGGACGCAGCTCCTGAGGTTTAATCATCAACTATCATGATGTTCTCTAACGATAAAAATGTAGAAACCATCGGGCAGCTCATAGAGGTGCTAAAACATTACATCGGGCTTCAGAGCGAATATCTGAAGCTCGATGTTGTGGATAAAGTGGTACGCCTGCTTACTGTCATCACCATGACCGTGGTTCTCCTGGGCTTACTCACTCTTACCCTCATTTACTTATCCTTTGGCGCTGCTTTTGCGTTGGCAGACTTAATAGGTAGCCTGACCTTCGGATTCTGCATCGTAGCTGCTGTATACCTATTTATATTAATATTATTTGTTGTTTTCCGCCATAAGTGGATTGAGAGACCATTGGTCAGATTTCTGGCCAGCCTCTTGATGGAAAAATAACCTCCTTTTCGCAACATGACAAATCATTCAGAAATCACAGAATATAATTCCTTAAACGATATCCGACTCAAGAAAGAGGCGATACGCAAGGAAATTGATGCCGATGATGCCAAGATTCAGACTTTATGGAACTCGCTTTTCACAAAACCTGAAATCCTGTCACGCAATGCGAGTCCTAGCAAGCGACTGCAGAGTTTGCTGCAGGTGGGAGCAGGAGCATTCGACGGTGCACTGTTGGCTTGGAAACTTTACCGTAAATTCAAACCTCGGAAGAGATGAATTCCATACCGTTTTTGGGGAGAGAAAAGATGCCTTGAAAGAAGGGATTTTCTAGTCAACAAAAGGGGATAAAAACAAAAAAGGGTCGCCGCTGCGACCCCAATACCTTGTTAACCTTAAATCTAATACT
>CAVHWE010000146.1:0-6317 GCA_963639495.1 bacterium
AGTCATATTCTTAACCCCACGCAGCCATATCTGTAGGCAAACGGAAGCACATCATTTACCTACCTTTTAACCTTCATGTATTCCGTAGGTGTCATACCATACTCCTTGGAGAAGCATTTGGAGAAATAGCTGCTGTTGGAGAAACCAACGGTATACATCACCTCGGAAACACTGAACTTGCCCTGGCTCAGGAGCTCGGCAGCACGGCTCATACGCATCTCACGGATATACTCTACAGGCGTACGACCCGTTATCGCCTTCGTCTTGCGATACAACTGCTTGCCACCGATACCTATCACATCCTGCAACATCGAAACATTGAAGTCGGAATCAATCATGTGCTTCTCTATCGCCTCATTGATTTCTTCGAGCAGACGCTTATCTGCCGGCTCCAACTCGCTGACGTCTACTCTCTTCTTTTCCTCTTCAGAAGACTCAGAGAGTGCAGGAGCAGGTTCAGAAGATGATGACTCAGGCTCAGATACTGGCGAAGCGGATAACTCTGTAGCAACAGATGATGGCTCCTTCGGTATCTTTACATTCAGATAGCGGACCATCAGATCGGTTACCTCATCGAACGAATGATGAGCTACGGCAGCCTTCAAATCTTCCGTCAAACGGTTGAAGAAGTCCATACGCATCTGTACCTGTTCCAACACCTCAGCCTTCTGCTTCTGGGCATCAGCCAGTTCCTTACGCAGGAAATACCAGCTTACCAGCCATGCCACAAATATGATGAGCGCTGTAATATAGAAGAGTTTGCACCACCAGGAGAGATACCAAGGCGGCAGGACGGAGATGTCGAGCGAATAAACCTCGGCGGCTATCTTGCCTTCACCATCCACGGCATGAACCGTAAGATGATAATCGCCATAAGATAAACCATTATAGGTGATATCAATATTGCCGGAGTTCAGATAATGCCAGTCGTGGTCGCTACCTTCGAGCTGATAAGCGTAAACAGCTGAAGGATGGTCGGCAAAAGGAAGGTCGGTGAGCTGCAAGGTGAAGTTGTTCTCATCACTCTTCAGTTTCAGGATTTCTCCACGCTCCTCACGAGCCTCTCCGTTTACGATGATTCCTGCCAGCATCAGGCGGGTAAACTGCTTAGGCTTCTGCGCAACATCAGAACTGATTGCCACATAGCCGTCATTGCCGCCCATCATTACCTGATGAGTCTGCCTGCTGTAACAGATGGTGAGCGGCACGATAGAAGGAATCACGAAGCGCTGGCTCTCGCCCTGAGGATCGATTACGCAGCATTCATTGCCCGACACTACCCATATCTTGCCTTCTACATCGCACATGGTACTTACCTTACCGCCAATCTGCCATGTCTTGGAAGGGAAACTGTTACCCAGCACAGAACCGGCAGCATAATAACAGGTTACCGAAGTATTATCACCCATCCAGATATTGCCCTTGCTGTCTGCCATCAGATAGTTGACAACATCAGAGTTAGCCACCTGCACCACCTTCATGCTGTTCGGATTGATGCAGTCGAGACGGTTATAGGTAGAAGCCCAAATCCTACCCTTTCCATCCATCACCATCTGCCCTACATGCAGACCGGAGAGTGCGTTTTTTCCCTTGTCAGAGAAATGCCAGTCGGCAATGGTCTTGCCGCTCAGCAGAGCCGCCTTATCCATCACGAAGACACCACCCTGATAAGAACCCATCCATATCCTGCCCTTCTGGTCCTGGAGAATATCATAAGCCCAGGCGGTAGAATATTTGCCACTCTTGTCGTAGACGATGAAGTTACGCATCTGATGGGAATTGCGGTCATAGAAGTTGATGCCATGGTCGGTACAAATCCATATATCGCCGTCACGGTCTTCATAAATCTTGCGAACACGGTTATGAGTCATAGGGAAGGCAGAGCTGTTCTGCTTGTACCATGCCACATTCTGATAACCTTCAGCATTCCGGGTGAAACGAATCAGACCGTTGGTACCGCCCATCCACCATTCGCCGTTACGGGTCTGGAGCATGGCATGCAGACAGTTGCCCTCACCCGACATCGTTATCTTATCGAGCGATACATAACGGTAATAGGTGTGGGTAGTGAGACGGGAGAGACCATTGTCGGTACCCACCCATACATTCTGCCACTTATCTACAAAGCAAGCCCAGACGATGTTGTTAGGAATAGAAGCATCATCGCGGGAATCGTGGATATAATGGGTGATGGCATTGGAGAGTGCCATCTGATAGAGTCCGTTATCTGTTCCGATATAGAGATTGCCGGCAGCATCGGTAGAGAGACACTTGATGGAATTGCCGTTAAGAGCAGGAATCTGGGAGAAGTTCCTGAGCTGCAGATCGGCACAATAGAGAGCGCCCTCGGTACCAATCCAATAGCATCGGCGCTTGGCATCATAGGCAAGTGCATTGACCAGCGGCTGTTCTCCGGCACGGAGCGGAATCAGTCTGCCGCCGAGATGCAGACCGGCAAGCGAACCTACGAGCAAGCCTTTCGGGGTAGAGAGCAAGGCATAGACATCGCCCCCGAAGTCAGTCTTACCACCCTTCATATCGAGCACACGGAGTTCCTTCAGCTGCTTGCGTTTTGTCTCATCGGCAAAAGCCTTCATGGCAGGTGTTTCAGCATACTGATAATCTTCGGTATCAAACTTCAGGATACCGTTGCCGGTAGCCAGATAGAGCATCCTGCCCTCGAAACCGAGCGCATTGACACGCGTATTGCTGAAAGTATGTTCCTGGAAATGGCGATAACCATGATAACCATCATAGCTGTAAAGACCATTGTCGGTTCCGAGCCATATCATACCCTCACTGTCCTGGGTAATGGCACAAACTGTCTGCGCACCTTCAAGGGAGGTGTTGACGAAGCGCTGCGCATGGATGGCGAGCGAAACAAAGAGCATAGCAATTGCCATGCTGATGCGGTATATAGGTTTTGTCGACTTTTTCATGCGTGCAAATTTACACATTATTCATGATAATGCCAAAAAAAATCGGAGGAAAATCATAAAAAAAAAGAATCCCCTGGGAAAATAGCCATTGCTATTCCCAGAGGATCCGATAAAAAATGTATATGGCCTTAATACCTCTAATAACATCTTATATTGCCTGGAGCGTAATCGACTTTTCGATATTGCGCTTGCTGTCTTTTACCTTCAGGATGATGTCGCCCTTCTGCTTGCTGCTCTGTACGATGACTACGAGTTTGCCGGAGAAGAGTTTCATCTGTGGCTGGGTGAATGGTTCGAGCGATGTGGCATCGCCGTTGCAGGCTGCCTTGAAAGTGCCGGCACCACTCACCTCGAAGGTCAGTTCGTCATCGGCAAGCGGACATTCATTGCCGTCCTTATCCTGCAGACTCACGGTGATGAAGGCAAGGTCGTTGCCATCGGCATTGAGAAGCACATTGTGCTCATCGGTACAGCCTTCTACCATGCAGGCAATAGGCTCATGGTCTGGAGTTTCTACGCTGAACTTCATCTGTGCAGGTTCGCCGGCAGTACGCTTCACGTCCTCACCTACCTTATCGCCATACTGGTTGTAGGTAACCACGCGAATCTCACCCGGTTCATACTTCACATTGTTCCAGCGCAGACGGTAGCGGTCCAATCGGCTTGACTTGTCCTTGCGAACCCTACCCTGACTCTTACCATTGACGAAGAGTTCACCTTCCACACCATCGGTATAGCAATATACAGGGGTCACTTCGCCCTCTCTGCCCTTCCAGTTCCAGTGAGGAAGAAGATGGGTGGTATGCTGCTGCTCATTCCAGCGGGCACGATACATATAGTAACGGTCCTTAGGAAGTCCGGCAAGGTCGCAGATGCCGAAATAGCTGCTGCGGCTTGGCCAGTAGGTATCGTACGGAGTAGGCTCGCCGAGATAGTCGTAACCGGTCCATACAAACTCACCGATTACCCAACTGTAGTCATCCTGCATCTTCCAGTCATCATCTGGAAGATTGCTCCATGAACAGTATTCCGTATCATAGCTTGAGCACTGACCATCAGGATAGGTAGCCTTATCGCTTACAACAACCGGGAACTTGTATACGCCACGGGAACTGACCGTAGAGGCGGTCTCTGAACCGAGGAGGAAGCCCTGAGGCAACTGCTCGATATTCTTATAATATTTATGTACACGATAGTTGAAGCCTGGCACATCCATGGTCTGTGCAAAACCGCTCTTCAGGGCATCTTCTGCCCTATCCATGCCCTGGGTTACAGGACGGGAAGGGTCGTACTGATGACAGATATCCTGCAGATGCTTGGCTATCTGTACACCCTCCTGACTCCACTGCTCAGGAATCTCGTTACCGATGCTCCACATCACGATGCTAGGATGGTTGCGGTGGTGCTTCACCAGATTGGTGATATCCTTATCGCTCCACTCCTTAAAGAACTTGGCATAACCGTTCTTGCATTTAGGATAAATCCACATATCGAAACTCTCTACCATCACCATCATGCCGAGGGAATCGCAGATTTCCATCTGCAGGGTAGAAGGCATGTTGTGGGCAGTACGGATGGCGTCGCAACCCATCTGCTTCATCATCTTGATCTGACGGATGAGGGCAGCCTTGTTCTCTGCTGCGCCCAGAGGACCGAGGTCGTGGTGCAGACAGACGCCCTTCAGTTTGCGGGTAACGCCATTGAGTTGGAAACCATAATCCTTAGTTACCGAGATGGTGCGGATACCGGTCTTCAGCGTCTGTACATCAACCACCTTCTTTCCTTCATATCGGGTAAGCTTTACCTGATAGAGATAAGGAGATTCCGGCGACCAGAGCTGTGGATTCGCCACCTTCAGGGTAGTCTTGACGGCAGGAGTTGCACCTGGGATGGTCTGCTCGGCAACCTTCTTGCCAGCCTCATCCAACAGGGCGATGACGGTCTTGCCCGACTTGCCGGTCTTGCCTTCGAGGAGCGCATTTACTTCCACCTCAGCTTCCTGCTTATCAGCCTTCAGCGTGCGCACGAAGGTATCCCAGGTAGAGAAGTTCTCATTGCCATAGAGCTCTACGGAAACCGGACGGTAAAGACCGCCTCCCGGATACCAACGGCTGCTCTCCTCTACATTATTAAGATGTACCTCGATGAGATTACTCTTACCAAACTGGATGAAAGGTGTGATGTCGATGCGGAAGGCATTGTAGCCGTAAGCCCATCTGCCAGCCTCCTTGCCATTGACGCTGACAACAGGCTGGCTCATGGCACCGTCGAAGACGAGTACGGCACGCTTATAGCCCTTAGGAGCCATCCAGTTCATCTTATACATTCCTTCACCTATCCAAGGCAGCGCACCAGAACGTCCCGACTTCTCGGTCTTTTCGGTTTCGCCATTCTGCTCGATGGCCACCATCTGCAGGTCCCATTTCTTATCAAAAGGACCCGAGATAGCCCAATCGTGCGGAACAGCTACCTGCTGCCACGCCTTGCCATCACGGGAGAAGTCCCATGAAGGCAGATTGATAACCTTTCTGCTCTGCGCCTGACACAGCGTAGTGAGTGCCAGGGCAAGAGTCATGAAAATAATGCTTCTCTTGATCATATTGCTATTTAATATTCTTATTTATATGCATCGAATACGGCAGTTGGTTTGCCGCTGTTGTCGAACGCTCCCTTGGTATATGCAGACCAACCCAGAGTGATATAGTTGGCTGGCTTCCAGTTGTTGTAAACTTCCGGTTCCCAATAGAAGATACCCTCGCAAGTAGAGATTGCCTTGCAGCCATCCACCATCTTCTTCATCATTGGCGCAGCCTGGTCAGAGCCCCACCACATACCGATTTCTGAGATGATGACATGGCAGTTGTACTGTTCTGATAAAGTCTTAATATTATTCAGACAATTGGTGGTTAAATTCTGCCAATTGTTATCTTCTGGATAAAGTGACATGCCGATGACATCCCATTTTCCACCCTTCTTCTTCAATTCACCAAAGAGCCAGGTATAACGGCCGAGGTTATTACCCTCATCCACGTGCACGATGACTTTAGCTTGTGGATAAACCGCCTTAACAGCATCATAACCGGCGTTGATATAAGCTGCAAAATTGGCTGCATTCTTAGATACCTGACCGGTTACAGCCTCATCGCTGTTGAAGAGCATTCCGTCGCGGGTTTCATTGCCCACCTGCACCCACTCTACGTTGGTTACACCTTTATCCTTCAGGGCTGTCAATACATCCTTGGTATGATCAGCCACAGCCTGTTTCATCTGTTCGGCAGTATAGCCCTGCCATGCAACAGGAACTTTCTGGTTGCCCGGGTCAGCCCAGGTATCAGAATAGTGGAAGTCAATCATCAGACGGAAGCCGAGCTGCTGAGC
>CAVHWE010000147.1:0-6247 GCA_963639495.1 bacterium
AAACACTTGTAAATCGCTCATTTTTAGCTATTCGGCATATTTTAGCAGAATTTTTCGGAAAAAAACACTATATTTGCACCATGGAAAATATAATAGAGACATTCATGAAAGAGGAACAGGCTATTTTTATTGTGGCATTGTGTCTTCTGTTGTTCGCCATAGTCATGGGCTATGCCATGGTTCAAGACTACAGGATATATCTTGATGAAAACTACAAGGCTCGCTACAGCTTCTGTGATTTCATCAAGAGAGAAAGGTTCTATATCTATCTGTTTCTCGGAATGACTTTCGTCATCATCCTGGGAATGACAGTATATCTGATGGCAATGAGAGAAAATATGTAAGAAAGTAGAATAATAATAATAATTTACAGTTATGAACAACAAAAAACAAAGAAACAGGCTATTCACGATGCTTCTGATCGTGATGGCTATCCTCATGCCTTATGAGGGGGCATGGGCAGCCACTAATGTAACGACCTCAAGGCCAGCCCAGGGCGATGGCTCGAGCAGTAATCCATTCCAAATTTCCAACGCCAAGGAGCTGGCGTGGTTTCGTGAATGGGTGAATGGTACGTATACGGTGAGTGGCAGCGAGTCGGCTACTACCCACCTCAATGCGTGCGCCAAGTTGACAGCCGACATAGACCTAAAGGACTTCTGCTATGCGGCTGATGCGTCTCAAAACTTAGAAGAACTGAGCTGGGTGCCTATTGGAAACAATAAAATACAATACGAAGGTACTTTCGACGGAAATGGAAAGACCATCACCAACCTTTATATCAATGCAAGCCAAATATTTATGGGGCTTTTCGGTTATACCTACCAAAGCACAATCAAGAACCTAACCTTTGAGAATGCAAATGTGACAAATACGCAAAATTTCACAGGAATTTTGGTTGGTTATACAGGATATGGAAACACCCTTCAAAATATCAAAATATCAGAAACTTGCCAGATAATAGGAGATAAATATACTGGCGGTATTGCAGGTATACTTGATGGTAACGCCTACAACTGCGTGAACTACGCCACGGTACAAGGCAAAGAAAAAGTCGGTGGTCTTTTTGGCTCCTACCAAAAAACAGGTAATTCTATAACCGCCTGTGCCAACTATGGAAATGTAACGGCAACAAGTCAGAGTGTAGGTGGCTTGGTTGGCGATTTCAGTAGCGGAACGATCCAAGACTGCGCCAACTATGGAAATGTAAAAGGTGCAAATAGTGTTGCTGGCATGGCTGGTTTTGTAGACAAAGGCAAGATACAGAACGTGTTCAGCTATGGCAGCATAAGTGCCACGAATGGCACAGAGGTAGGCATGGTTTTGGGCTATTCTAAATATGGGGCCACTGAAGGCATGGTGGCATACTATAGAGGCAAGCTGACTGCAAACAGCCAAGCGATTACGGTTAAAGCCTTCGGAAGCGGCAATCTCTCTGAAGATAACGCAACAGGATTTACAAAGACCCAGCTGAGAAGCGGTGTTGTTGCCTATCTGCTCCAGCAAAATGCTTCGAGCGAAGCAAAATGGGGACAAAATCTGGCTAATAATAGAGACAGTTATCCCGTCATTGGTTCGGAACATCAGGTTTATGCTGACAATCTGACTTTAAATTGCAAAACCTATAAGGTGGTGAAGGGTAGTCTCACCAACAATCCTACCAGTTCCGCAATCAGTTATCAACACGGACAGACAATAAATCACCACGCTGCAACAAACGCTACTTGCACAGAGGCGGCAACCAAGGAATATTGGCAATGCCAGGACTGTCAAAGGATATTTTCTGACAGCCAATTGACCAAGGAATTGACTGATGTAACGGACGCAGAGAAACCTGCCCTTGGACACAACTACAATGAGGATGGCTATTGCGACCGTTGCCAGCATTATGTGGCTGTGAAGCCTTCACAGGAAAATGGGGTGTACCTGATAGCCAAACCTTACCACTTGGCGTGGTTCCGCGACTATGTGAACGGAACTATCGTGGACGAAGGCGAAGCAGCTGGAACTACTCACTCATCAGCATCTGCCATGCTGACTGCGGATATCAATCTCAAGAACTATTGCCATGCGGCTGAAGACGGCAAAGAACTCTTGAGCTGGATTCCGATAGGCAATAACAATAATAGGTGGAAGGGAAATATGGACGGTCAGGGACACACCATTTCCAACCTCTATATCAAGACAGCACAAAAATGTGTGGGGCTTTTCGGCTTTACTGAGGATGCAACTATCCAAAACATTATCTTTGACAATGCCAAGGTGGAGAATGTGAGCACGTCAAATACGAAGACAGATTGCACCGGTATCTTGGCAGGATATGCATGCGAGAATTTTCAATCACCTATTATAAAGGGCATTAAAACCACAAAGAATTGTACTGTAATAGGACAAGACGATACTGGCGGTATTGTTGGAGGGGCCAAAATAAATCTCGAAAACTGCGAGAATCACTCCAGCGTGAAGGGCACAAGATATGTTGGCGGAATTGCAGGTGGTAGCGATAGAAAAAACATCAAGCGCTGCACCAATTATGGAACCATTGAAAACAATGCTAGCATTATTGGTGGAATCATAGGTTATGCTTATATAACAAGTATCGAAGATTGCGCCAACTATGGCAAGATTACAAGTACAGGTCACAACGCTGGTGGCATAGCAGGACAAACGATGTTTAACTGCAGTATCCAGAATGTGTTCAGTTATGGAGATATGACGTATACTGGTGACGATTCGGGAATCATTATAGGTTATGCAAGATATGTAGATGAAACACGAACCGCAAAGGGTATTGTAGCTTACAACAAGGAAGTATTGCTGAATAATTCATCTGAGAACATCCCAATAGTTGGTGATGGAAGGCTGACTTTCGAAGACGGAAAGGTAGAAGCTGACGTGGTCAAGGCTTTCACCAAAAAGCAGATAAAGAGCGGTGAGGTGGCATGGCTGCTGAATGGCTCCACATCTACCCCTGCAGAAGGAAGCACCTTGGTATGGTATCAGAAGTTGGGCGAGAATGGCGATGAATATCCAGTGCTTACCCCAAGCAACGGGAATACCGTATACAACAATTATTATACTTGCGGTGACAAGCATGTGAACATTTTCAGCAATACGGAGGCAAATGCACATGAGAAGTACGACAAGCACGTCAAGGGTACGGAGACTCTGTTGACAAACGGACTCTACAGCTCCACTTGTCAGCGATGCGAAAACAACTTCTTGTATATCAAGGACTTCTGTGGTATTGATGGCAACGACTTGGAGTTGACTGCTAATACTGACGGTTCATACACGACATTCAAACCTGTTGATATCAATGACGATGCGCCTTACAACAGCCCTGTGGACTTCACTGCCCCAACGCTGAACTACACCCGCGACTATCTAGGCGCAGACCAGTGGCAGGCTGTGTACGTGCCTTTCGAGACTCAGGCTACGGACTGGACCGGCAACGGCATCACCGTGGCAAGCATCAATAACTTCCATGAGTATGAAAAGGAAGATGGCAGTGGCTATGAGACGGTACTTGAAGTAAAGAAAGCTACTTCTGGAGAGTTTGAGGCTAACACCCCATACTTGTTGAGAAGAAACGATAGCGGAAGCAAGATGATCACTATCAATAATGCCAAGTTGCATAAGGCAGAATCGAAGACATACTACTGCATGAGCATGACTCGCAAGTATGACTTCACAGGCATCTACACTCCACAAAGTGGATTAGGTCAGGATGAATTATCGGTTGCTGTATATGCTCTCAACAAGCAAGGACTCATAGCTCCGTTAAACTCTTCCACCAAACTTGGTGCACAGCGTTGGTATCTTACGGTAAGTAATCGTAATGGTTCTAACATGTCACAGGCATCAAAATCCCGTTCTATCAACATCGATGAGGTTGGCGCGGGAGCAACAACTGCCATAGAGGGCATCCAAGTTATAACCAACAATGAGGCTGATAAAACATCTCTAAATGGTATATATGACTTGCAAGGTCGCAAGCTCAGCAAGGAACCTACCCAGGGTATCTATATCAAGAATGGTAAAAAATATGTAAAATTCAAAAAGTTAGGAATATGAAAAAGAATTATCAGAAACCATCAATCGCTATTGTTGAGTTGGAAAATTCCTGTGTTCTATTAGCTGGGTCTGACTTAGGACCAGAAAAACCGCCAAAAAGCTATGAGCAGATTCCATTCACAGATGAAGATTGTGATCCTGCATAGTATTGTGTTTTAGTTTATGCCAAATTGATCGACAAAACATTTGGCAATATTTATCAACCCATACTTCGCGGTTGTTCCAAGGGTCTATACACCTCGACAAAAGGGTGTATAGACCCTTTTCCTATTGCATGATGTCTTCAGGTAGAAGTACCTTAGCTTCTTCGTTATTATATTCCATCATGTTATGCTTTATTATTATCGTTCACAAAGATAATCTTTCTGAACGATAATTCCAAATATTTGAGCAACAATTAGTTGCCTGTTATTGTTATTTAATTATTAATCGGAATCATTAAGTAGTATTTGCATGTTCTTTACTGGATTTAAGGTTGCTTTTCATCGATTTTCTTCATCGGATTACGCGGAGTTAACGGAAAGCGCCCTATGTGGTCGAGGGGCTGAAACCACATATTATTAAGGTCACGCAGATTTGGCAGATGACGCAGATTTTTGACCTATGCGGTCTATAAGATAACGCAGATCTTTTTTCATTGGATTTCGCGGAGTTATCCGATGAAAAATCTGCGTCATCTGCGAAATCTGCGTGACTTTAAATCCAAGCCAAGAGTCTGTGTGAATTCATCTCCGTACCAACACTTAGTTTGCACAAATTACTCATTGCATAGAGTGGAATTACATCTACATGGCGAATGGCATCCTGGGATTCTTTATCAACATACTCAAACTCTCCGAAATTCTCTAGGGATGTACGAACAGCATAATGAAGAGCCTTCTTTCTCATGAATAGCCATAAGCTTTGCATGCTACCCCTGGTAGTGGCTTTCACTTCTATCGGTAAAACCATACCATCCTTGGCTTCCAGAAAATCAATCTCAGCATTGGTCCCTCTTGACAAATTCTGCCAATAATACATTTCTGCCTTCTGGAAACAGTCGTGGTTCTTGACGAGTTCTAAACCAGCAAACATTTCTGATGCAGCACCTTTATTGACGAAATCAACATCCGAAGCTAAAAGTACATTGGCAGCAGGAGTACCCAACATGGTTTGCATCAGTCCCAAATCTAAGAAAAGATATTTCCTGTAGCTGTCATTCTCTTCAGCTCCAAGTGGAACGCCATTTCCATCACTATGGGTCACCGGCTTTATGAGTCCTGCCAAGGTCAATAAATGAAGTGCGTCTTTGATGACCGAAGAATGAACATCATCGGCCACCTGCCTATAGACAAACTTACTGCCAGCCTGCAAAGCTACGGAACGCAAAACCTTTCTCAATAAAGCCGGAGATTCACGCGACTTGTACTTGGAAAAATCATCCTGATAGGTATCCAGAATATCATTATGGACATGAGCGCATTCTATATAACTGTTAGTCTCTATCCATTCTGTAACAGCGGCAGGCATACCACCCACCAGATAGAAAGTCTTCAACTGGTCCACCAGTTTATTATGAACGGCCTCTGGAAGCGGAGATGAGGGTGAAGCCTGCTGCTTGTAACTCACCGTGGTATCCAGTCCCTGTGCCATGAGAAATTCATCAAAGGAAAATGGATACATATAGAGTGAGCGTATTCTACCCACTCCAAAGGAAGGCAGTTCCTCTAAGGTGAATTCCAACAAAGAGCCAGCAGCGATGACATGCAGTTCCGGATAATCTTCTTTGAAATAACGGAGCGACATGATTGCTTCCTGGCTCACTTGTATCTCGTCTATGAAGAGCAGTGTTTCACCAGGTATCACTGGGATGCCGGTAGTGGCACTTATGCCTTCACACGTTCTATGCACGTCAATATCCTTTGAAAAGAGTCCTCTTATGGATGGCTGGCTCTCCAAGTTGATCTCCACAAAGTACTTGAATTCTTTGCCCAACTGGCGCACAGCAGAAGATTTTCCTACTTGTCTGGCTCCACGTATCAGCAGCGGTTTTCTTCTTTGAGAAGCCTTCCACTCCAGGAGTTTTTTATCTATAATTCGCTTGTAATATGTCATTTTGTGTAATTTGTTGATTTACAGTGCAAAGATACAACTTTTATCCAAAAGTCAAGGCAAACAATAGTTAATTTTA
>CAVHWE010000148.1:0-6241 GCA_963639495.1 bacterium
GTACCGAAAAGCTTCATCGTAGGACTCAGACTCATGTAGGCATTAACAAGAGGAGGAATATTATAACCCAACTTGCGAACCTCACGGTTCAGGATACGATAGTCTGCCTTGAAGTCATCTTCTGTAAAGATGGCAGCCAAATCACTCTCCGGAGTATCCAATTTCAGCGGTTTCATCGGGATTACGAGGTTCTCCTTGTCATCAAAATGCTTCTTGAGGAAATAGAGAATCATGTCGCGGCCACGGCGGATGTAAGACGGATACATCGTCATCTTGCCGAAGAAATATTTTACTTCCGGATAGAGAACCGTCAAAGCGCCCAAACCATCCCAGAGATTGTCGAGAGCAAAGATGCTCTTGGTGTTGGTACGTACATTCTGATATTCGAGCGAAACGAAGGAACGCCCCAACTCTACGGTATAAGGCATATACTCCTTGAGGAACTTGTCGGAGAAATGGAACATGTGGCTGGTTGCCAGCTTAGGCTGTCCCTTCTCATCGAGCAGCCAGTCCTTACCCAGGAGATAACGGTAACCGCCGATAATCTCATCGGCTTCAGGATTCCAGACAATCAGCTGCTTGTAACAGTTGTCACCAAAGTCGAACTCATCAAGATCCATAGATTTGCCCGTTCCGCCTCCCGCTTCGCGGAAAGCGATTTCACGAAGTCGACCAATCTCTTTCAGTACATTAGGCGAATCTTTTGCCGTAACGATGTAAATCTCGTTATGGCTCTTATTGGTCATTCTCAGTTGTTTGTCGGGTGTAAGCTCGCTCTTCAGGAGCTCACGGTCAATCGGTTGGATGATTTCTTCTTCCATATTACTCTTCTTATATGCTATGATTCTACGATTTCGTTAATATAAAACAATGTTCCCAGGTTTTGCAAACCATTAAAGTTCATAAACCCTGTCTTCAACATACTGCGCCCACTCTGTAGCCGACTTGCTCTTATCAAAAGTCTGCCAAGGAATCGGCTTGCCGATGGAGATGCGGAAATGCTTGCCCACATTCCTGTACATCTCGTCAACCAGGAACAGCATGGCGAGATTGAACGGCAGATACTTGTCGCTAAATCGGGCGATGCGGTAGAAACGCTCAGAGTTGCGCCCTCCGAAATGGATAGGCACCACATCGCGCTGATATTCTACACTCTTAGAGATAAACGTCTTCTTCCAAGGCAGGTCGTGAATAGTTCCATCCTTGCGCTTGCGGCTGTTCAAGCCTGCCGGAAACATCAGCATGTGGTTGTCACTCTGGAAGCCCGCCTCCACCATACGTGGGAAATCGCGGCTCTGGCGACCCGTCTTGTTGATGCCGATACTTACAGGTTTCAAACCCGGCAAGTTGAGCAGAAGATCATTCACCAGATAGCGGAACTTGCCATCATAGTGCTTGCCGATGATGGAACCGAGACATACGCCGTCCTGTCCGCCCAGAGGATGATTGGAAACAAAGGTATAGAGTTTGCCGTCGTTCTTGTCAGGCAGGTTTTCCAAGCCTACGATTTCAACATCCATCTTCAGATAGCGCACACATTCGGTGAGCCATTCAGTACCTGAAAGGCCACGGCTTTCCCACAAGAACCTGTTCACCTCGTCCTCGTGAATAATCTTCTTGAGCCAGGAAACCAGGAAGCGCGGTACGAATTTCACCTTGCTTCCCATCTTGCTCTTAAGAATCTTATCTATGTCTATCGTTTTCTCTATTGATTCACTCATGTTTGCTAAAACTTATATAAGTTAGTGCAAAAGTAACTCAACTTTTTCAAATACGTGCCATTTTTTCAAAAAAAATAGCAAAAAAGCGAAAATTTATTAGTTTTTTAAAACTATCACGACAAATCGAGCCCATTTTGCACGTATTTTTGCAAAAACATCACACTTGATGAGAACAAAAAGGCGATGCCCGAAACTGGAAGGTGAAGTTGACCAAAAACAACTTTTTCATTAAGTTTTATAAATTTTGTGGGAAAATGTAAGGCTATATGGAGATTTTTATGTACCTTTGAACCCAAATTTATACACTAATAAGTACGCACGCAATATTATAACGCGATAAGACAGCAAAAAGATATATGATAAAGACAGCAGAAACATATCACGTACCGGTGCTCCTCAAGGAGAGCGTTGACGGGTTGAACATACAGCCAGGAGGCATCTATGTAGACGTAACCTTCGGTGGCGGCGGACATTCCAGAGAGATTCTGTCGCGCCTGACGGAGGGAGCGCACCTGTACAGTTTCGACCAGGACGCCGATGCAGAGCGCAACGTGGTGGCAAACGAGAACTTCACCTTCGTATGCTCCAACTTCAGATTCCTGAAAAACTGGATGCGCTACTACGGGGTAGACGGACTCGACGGACTGTTAGCCGACCTTGGCGTATCGAGCCATCACTTCGATGACGAGACCCGCGGTTTCTCCTTCCGTTTCGACTCCCCACTCGACATGCGCATGAACAAACGTGCTGGCAAGACTGCTGCCGACATCGTAAACGAATATGACGAAGGTGCCCTTGCCGACATCTTCTACCTATACGGTGAGCTGAAGAACTCGCGCCGCATCGCCTCAGCACTCGTCAAGGCAAGAGCCGAGAAGCCCATCCTCACCACCAAAGACTTCATGGCAGCCGTAGAGCCCCTCTTCAAGCGGGAACGCGAGAAGAAAGACATGGCAAAGCTCTTCCAGGCGCTGCGCATAGAAGTGAACCACGAGATGGACGCCCTGAAAGAGATGCTCCGCTCAGCCACGGAACTTCTGAAACCGGGAGGAAGGCTCAGCGTCATCACCTATCACTCGCTGGAAGACAGAATCGTAAAGAACATGATGAAAGCGGGCAATGCAGAAGGCAAGATAGAGCAGGACTTCTTCGGAAGAATAGAAACCCCTTTCAAACTCGTGAACAACAAGGTAATCGTTCCCGATGCCGACGAGCAGGAAAGAAACCCTAGGAGCAGAAGCGCCAAACTAAGAATAGCAGAAAAGAAATGATAAACGATAAAGACATAAACATCAGTGAGAAGCCTATAGCCGAAGAAAAGGCACAGGCATCACAGGAACCGCCGAAGCAGAAAACTCCGCAGCAGGAGCCACAGCAGGAGGAGGCTCCACAGGCTTCGCTCAAGGAAGTGATTGCCAAGCAAGCCATTGAGGAAGAGGCTTCAGGATCATCGAGCTTTACGCTGCGAAAGATTCTGGGTGGAGACATTCTTACCGCACAGATCATACGCCGGCAGATATGGCTCGTTATCCTCATCGTGTTTTTTGTCATTATCTACATATCCAACCGATACAATATCCAGAACGATATCATCGAGTTGGACAAACTGCAGAAAGAACTGCAAGACACCAAATACAAAGCGCTGTCTACAAGCAGCCAGATAACAGAGAAGAGTCGTGAAAGTAATGTGCTCGACATGCTGAAAAACAACAAAGACAGCGTGCTGCACATCGCTACCCAACCTCCATATATCATAAACGTACCCGAAGAATGAGCAGCAAATTTGATCACAAGAAAGTAATGCCCCGCTACAGCGCCATCGCCATCATCATGACGATTTTCGCCATAGCCGTAGTGGGTAAAGCGCTCTACATCATGACCGCCAAGCATGATTACTGGATGAAGGTGGCAGAACGGCAGAAGAAGGATTCCGTGACCGTAAAGCCAAACCGAGGCAACATCTTGAGCTGCACAGGACAGCTGATGGCAAGTTCGCTGCCGGAGTTTAAGGTTTTCATGGACTTCAAGGCGCTGAAAGATGCAGAAAACGATTCGCTGTGGGATGCCAAGCAAGACTCCATCTGTCTTTGTCTGCACCAGATATTCCCGAACCTGAGCGAGTCTGATTTCAAGAAGCACCTCACCGAAGGTCGCGCCAAGATGAGCCGCCACTGGCCAGTTTATCCGAAGCGTGTAGACTATAACACCTTCACCGAGATAAAGGACATCCCTGTATTCCGCCTGAAACCCTACCAGAGCGGTTTCCACTGGGAAGAATATAATGCCCGAACCAGAACTTACGGTTCGCTGGCAGGCCGTACCATCGGAGCCATGTATGGCGCCAAGGATACCGCCCGCTTCGGTCTGGAGCTGAGTTACGACTCCATCCTGCGAGGCACCAACGGTATCGTGCATCGCCGCAAGGTGCGCAACAAGTTCCTCGACATTACCGATACCCCTCCTATTGACGGAGCCGATATCATGACCACCATCGATGTGAGCATACAAGACCTTGCCGAACGCTCACTCATCGACGAGCTGAAGGAAATCAACGCCAATGTGGGTGTAGCCATCGTGATGGATGTACCTACGGGCGACATCAAGGCCATCGTAAACATGGAGAAATGTTTCGACGGCGAATACAGAGAAATCCACAACCATGCCGTGAGCGACCTTCTGGAGCCAGGTTCGGTGTTCAAGCCAGCCTCTATCCTCGTAGCGCTGGACGACGGAGTGGTAGACACGACCTATCACGTAGAAACCGGTGGCGGTATATGGCCGATGTACGGCAGAGAAATGAAAGACCACAACTGGCGAAAAGGCGGATACGGAATGCTGACCCTCGCACAGACCCTGTGGTACAGTTCGAACATCGGTGTGAGCCGCATCATAGACGACCATTACCGCAACAACCCGGAGAAATTCGTAAAGGGTATCTACCGTACCGGTCTGCACGACGACCTGAAGATTCCGTTGGTGGGAGCAACACCAGCCAGAATCCGCATGCCGCACAGAAACAAGAACGGACAGTATGACAACTGGGCAAAGACAAGTTTGCCATGGATGAGTATCGGATATGAGACCCAGATACCGCCTATCTCTACCCTCACCTTCTACAACACCATCGCCAACAACGGCAAGATGATGCGACCAAGATTCGTGAGCAAGGTAATGAAGAACGGAGAAACCATCATGGAATTTCCTCCTGAAGTGATGCGCCAGCAGATAGCCAAGGAGAAGAGCATCAAGGAACTGCAAACTATCCTGGAACAGGTGGTAAGCGTGGGACTGGGAAAGAAAGCCGGTTCGCCTAACTTCAAAGTGGCAGGAAAGACCGGTACAGCCCAGATTTCAAAAGGTGCCGGTGGATATAAGAGTGGCGGAACCAGCTATCTCATCAGTTTCGCAGGCTATTTCCCTGCCGATGCGCCACGCTACAGCTGTATCGTCTGCATACAGAAATCCGGTTTGCCTGCTTCGGGCGGTACGATGTGCGGTAAGGTCTTCCATGAGATTTCAGAAGGCATCATGGCGCAGAGTCTGAAAGTTGACGTAAAGGACGCCCGCGACTCAGCATCCGTCTTCGTTCCTGACGTAAAGGCAGGCAATATCCTTGCTGCCAACTATGTGCTCAGCCACCTCGGCATCAAGACCAATGCCAACTGGAGTGGCAGCTATGCCGACGGCAACCCTATCTGGGGCAAGGCAGAGCGCGTGGGTAACCACAGCATCAAGCTCATCAGGGAGAAGCAATACGGCAAGACGATTGTACCCGACGTTACCGGAATGGGAGCCCGAGACGCTATCTACAATATGGAGAGCCGGGGCATCAAAACCCAGATTACAGGTAGAGGAAAGGTAGTAAAGCAGAGTCTGGTGCCGGGAACGGTCATCAAGAAAGGTGTCGTATGCAGCATTGTGCTCGAATAAAACTCAGAAACAGTTATCTGAAGCCCTATATATAATAAGGTGTAGATAAAAAATATATAGAATATAAAACAGAAACAGGATATGAAGTTACAAGAATTACTCAAAAACATCGAGCCGGTTCAGATAATCGGCGATGCTGATGTAGAGGTTACGGGAGTAAACATCGACTCTCGCAAGATTAAGGAAGGTCATCTCTTCGTTGCCATGAAGGGAACGCAGGTTGACGGTCACAAGTTTATTCCAAAGGCATTGGAACTGGGCGCAAAGTCGGTTTTGTGCGAAGACATGCCTGAAGAGAAAGTTGAGGGCGTAACTTACATTCAGGTCGCTTCGACCGAGGATGCTGTCGGCAAGGTAGCAACCCTCTTCTACGGCGACCCTTCAAGAAAGCTCAAACTGGTAGGCGTAACAGGTACCAATGGTAAGACCACCATTGCCACCTTATTATATAATATGTTCCGCAAGTTCGGCCATAAGTGTGGCTTGCTCTCTACCGTCTGCAACTACATTGAGGACGAGGCTATCCCTGCCGACCATACCACCCCAGACCCTATCGAGCTGAACATGCTCCTGGGCAAGATGGTAGAGGC
>CAVHWE010000149.1:0-6211 GCA_963639495.1 bacterium
TCACATCATCTATCTTCAAGAGCGTGAAAGGCTTGTTGTGGCGCTTCATGATGTCGCGAATCTCGTCCTGGATAAAACTGTCTGGACCGCAGCCGAAGCTGGTCATCTGTACGAAATGAACCTCATTGCCCTGTTCGGCTGCCCATTGCGCAGCCTTCAGAATGCGGTTCATATACGCCCATTGCTTAACGAGATAAGTCTCTGGCTGACAGTTGTATGCTTCGTTATTGTCTGATGAGCCTCTGGCGATGTCTTCGCTGATGACGTTGACTCCCAGGTTGGCAATCATCTCACTCAGCTTGTGCTGAATCAGCGGGTCTGTATGGTAAGGACGGCCAGCCAGCAGAATCGTAAGTCCCTTGTTCTGCTTCAGAATCTTCCAGCCCTGTTTCTTGATTTCAGCAGCATATTCTGCCTGAGCATAGAGTGCCTCTCTCAGCGCTTTGCGGGCAGTCTTCTTGCTTACTCCCAGTTGCTTGAGATAATCGGTAATCTGTTTTTCCAGCGCCTTAGGCTGGGCAAAGTTGATGACGGGCGTATCGATCGGTTTCTTCAGATTGATGACCGACTTGATGACATCGCTGTAGCCCGAAACGACCGGACAGTTGAAGCTGTTCAGCGTATTCTTCGGGTCGTCATTATGTTCATAAACCACGTATGGCATGAGGATGCGGTCAACCTTCGGGTTCTCGTTGAGTTCCTTCAGATGACTGTGAGCCAGTTTAGCCGGGAAGCAGATATTGTCGCTCATCACCGTATTCAAGGCTCCTTCATACTGGCTGAAAGTGGAATCGGAAGAGAGAATCACGCCGAATCCGGCTGCCCGGAGCAGCGCATTCCAGAACGGATATTCCTCGTACATGTTGAGGATGCGAGGAATGCCTACTTTGACGTTGTGTTTTACAACGTCAAGTGGGTTAACTGTCTCTCTATCAAATAGTAAGTTATATTTGTATTCGTAAATATTTTTGCCTTTTGTCCCGTTTGCTCCCTTGTTGTTGAACACACGCTCACACTTGTTTCCGGAGTAGAACCTGTTGCCGCCGGCAAAGGTGTAGCGGGAAACATAACAATGGTTTTCGCAGCCTTTGCATTGCAGCTGCTTGGTTTCATAATGAGCCAGATTCTGCAGATCATCAATGGTTCTAGATGAGACAGGGCGCGTATCCTCTGAAGAAGTGCGATGATTGTAATCAGCCGCCGCATGAAGGGCGCAGCCGTAGGCACCCATCAGTTCCGGCATGTTGCTTCGTGCCACTTCTGTATGGGTGAGCAACTCAAATGCTCTTACTACCGCATCGTTTCTCATCGTACCTCCCTGTACAACGATTTTGCCTCCAAGGTTCTCATTACCATGCAGTTTCAATACCTTATAAAGACAGTTCTTGATGACCGAATAAGAGATTCCGGCAGAAATATCAGCTACCGAAGCGCCCTCTCTGAGCACCTGTTTCACCTTCGAGTTCATGAAGACGGTACAGCGGGTTCCGAGGTCGCAGGGAGCCTTCGACTGGCAGGCGAGTTGGGCAAAATCGCCTACAGAATAGCCCATATTGTTGGCAAAGGTCTGGATGAACGTTCCGCAACCCGAACTGCACGCCTCGTTCAGTTCCATGCGCACCACAGCCCCTTTCTCAACGAAGATAGCCTTCATGTCCTGTCCGCCGATGTCGAGGATAAAGCTGACATCAGGCATGAGTGAAGCCGCCGCTCTTTCGTGCGCCATTGTTTCGATAATGCCGCTGTCGAGAGCGAAAGCCGCCTTGATGAGTTCTTCGCCGTAGCCTGTAGAGCAGGAACCAACGATTTCCAGTTCAGCGCCTCTCAATGCTGCTTCCTGCTTCAGGGCGTTGAGTCCATCTGCTACTGCCTTGATCGGATTTCCCAGATTCAGGCGATAATTGGTAAAGACAATATCTCCCGTAGGCGTCCCCATATTCACTCTTACCGCAACAATCTTCGTCGTAGTAGATCCCGAGTCAATACCAATCACAACCTGCTGTTTTCCTTTGTTCAGCGGTTTGGTTTCCGTGGCGAATTTCGCCTTTGATTTGAGCCAATCTTCGTGCTCTTTCTCGTTTTTGAAGAGAGGCAGCAGACTGCTGGTCCATTCTGTTTGTATTTCTTTCTTCATCCGGCTTCTGAGAGTAGAAACTGAGGCTGCAGAATCTGCCGATTTAGCCCGATAAGCACAGCCCAGAGCCGGAATGAGATTGCTGTTTTCGGATACGATAAAGTCGTTTGGAGAGAGATGGAGATAGTCGCAGAAAGCCTTGCGGAGCGCTGGAAGAAAGGTGAGCGGGCCGCCACAGAGCAGGATAGGAGCCTCGAAACTGATGCCGTGAGAAAGCGTTACCACCGTCTGTACGGCGATGGAATGGAAGATGCTGGCTGCAATATCCGCTTCGGGCAGATTGCGCGCCATCAGGTTCTGGATGTCGGTTTTGGCGAACACGCCGCAGCGGGCAGCCATCGGATAAACGTGCTCTGCCTTCATCGCCAGCTCGCTCATCTTCTGGTTCTCTACGCCCATCAGCACACTCATCTGGTCGATGAAAGCACCCGTTCCGCCGGCACAGTTGCCGTTCATGCGCAGTTCCATATTTCCGTTTTCCTTGAAGAAGATCACCTTTGCGTCCTCGCCACCGATATCGATGAGCGCCTTAGCCTCAGGATGAGCCGTACGGGCATAGACCGATGCAGCCACCACCTCCTGCACAAACTCCGCCTGGAGCTGTTCGGCAGTAGCCATTCCTACGCTTCCCGTTACGCAGATTCTTGCCTCTGCATCGCCCGTGAGGGCTAAAATCTCATCGAAATATTGCGACACTAGTTCGTTGACACGAGCGTTGTGGCGTTCGTATTTTGAGTAAATTACCCGGTTATCGGTGTCGATAACGGCAATCTTGGCTGTCGTAGAGCCAACGTCCAATCCTATGTAATAAGTCTTCTCCATTTCTCTTATCTCAAGTATTTTCTCTTATCTTCTAGTATCTTCTTATCTTCTAGTGGCTTTTCCCAAGTTCCATCTGCTCTCTTCTCATATCCCTGAAAGCGCTCCAGGCTATCGGAACCGCTACGGCAAACGAGCAGCAATCTGCCCACATCTGACACATCTCTACGCCCAGCAATCCGAAGAAATAGGGGAGGATGAAGATGAGCGGAATGAAGAACAGTCCGCTTCGTGCCGCCGCTACGATGTTGGCTCTCACCGGTTTACGGATGGTCTGCATCAGCATGTTGGTGAGCACGATGGTGGCTACGAGCGGAAAACTGAGTACCTGCCATCTCAGAGCCACCGAACCAACGGCTACAACCGCCGCATCATCGCGGAAGATGCTGATGATGGAAGTTGAGAAGATGAAGCCGAGGATGGCACAGACGGCGAGGAAAACCGTGCCGCATCTGATGCAGAAAAAGAAGGCTTCCCTTACGCGGTCGTAGAGTTTGGCGCCGTAGCAGAATCCGCAGAGCGGCTGGAATCCCTGTCCCAGACCGATGACCAGCGCATAGGTGAAGAAGGAGATGCGGGTAACGATGCTCATGCCCGCAATGGCTGCATCGCCAAACGCACCTGCTGCCACATTGAGCATCAGCGTAGCGATACTTCCCAGTCCCTGTCTTGACAGCGAAGGGGTTCCGCCGAAGATAATCTCCTTGGCAAAGGCGCGGGTAGGGGTGAAATTGCTGAGACGGATGCGGATGTTCTCGCCTTTGTGCGTCATCCGGAAGAGCATGGCGCAGCCGAAACACTGGCTGATGAGCGTGGCTACGGCGGCTCCGGTAATGCCCAGTTGGAAGTAGAGGATGAGCAGTGGAGCCAGAACCAGATTGAGCAGCACACCCGACATGATGCCCCTCATCGCATACATCGCATTGCCCTGAAATCGCATCAGATTATTCAGCGTAAGCGAGGTGGTCATAAAGGGAGCACCCAGCAGGATAATGCCCAGATAACGCTCTGTATAAGGAAGTATGGTGGGCGTAGAACCCATCAGAAGGCAGAGCGGTGTGAGGAAAAGATGACCCAGGATGGCGATGAGAAGTCCGGTAAGAAAACTCAGCACAAAGCCCGTGGTTGCCATCTTCTGTGCCTGTTCCGTATGCTTGGCGCCCAACTGTCGCGAAACATAATTGCCTGCTCCGTGACCAAAGAAGAAACCTACCGCCTGGATGACAGACATTACTGCAAAGGAAACGCCTACCGCTGCCACACTCTGCGTGTTGATGCTGCCCACGAAATAGGTGTCGGCGAGATTGTACATGCTCGTCGACAGCATACTGATAATCGTTGGTATGGCCATCGTAAATATCACATGATGCACAGGGGCATGTGTGAGGAACGTATAGTTGTCTCTTTTCTGTTTCTTCATAACTTTATAATGCTTTCGGGGCATTTTCAACCTGCAAAGGTACATAAATATCCACGAAGTTGGTCAATTATGAACCAATTTTTATAAAAATATAAGAAAAGAGTTGCATTTTTCATAAAATTGTCGTATTTTTGCAGCAGAATTTGAATATATATACATAAAAAGATAACTAATGAATGATGAGATAAGAATCATACCGGTAACGACAAAAAAGGGGTTGAAAACCTTCATTCAGTTTCATTATGATCTCTACAAAGACCATAAGTTTGCCATTCCTTTTTTGCGTTTCGACGAGATGAATACGCTGGACCCGAAGAAGAATCCTGCCTTCGAATTCTGCGAGGCACAATACTTCCTGGCGGTTGACAGCGAGGCTCGTATCGTAGGTAGAATAGCTGCCATTATCAACCATCGTGCCAACGCCCAGTGGAACAAGAAGCAGGTTCGCTTCGGCTGGTTCGATTTCGTGGATAATGTTGCGGTTTCCTGTGCCTTGTTGCGCGCGGTAGAAAACTGGGGCAAGAGCAGGGGAATGAACGAATGCGTAGGTCCGCTCGGATTTACGGATATGGATCGTGAAGGCTTGCTCATCGAGGGCTTCGACCGGAAGTCTACGATGTATATCAATTACAATTATCCTTATTACAAGACGCATCTGGAGAGTTATCCGCTCTATGAGAAGGATAACGACTGGTTGGAGTACCGCATCAGGATTCCGGAAGTGACGCCGGCTAAGTTTGCCAAGACTGCCCAGATGATAGAGAGCCGATATAATCTGCATGTGCATAAGTTCACCCGCCAGGAACTGACCTCGGGAGGAATGGGCAGGAAGGTGTTCGAAATCGTGAATGAAACCTATAAGAATCTCTATGATTTCCAGCAGCTTACGGAGAAGCAGATAGATGAATATGTGAGCACTTATATCAAGAAGGCTGACTTGAACCTGGTGACGGGTGTGGTGGATGGAAACGCTGGCAACAAACTGGTTGCCTTTGGTGTTTCCTTCCCTTCGTTTACCGATGCGCTGCGCGAGATAGGCAACGGCAAGCTTTTCCCTACGGGTTGGCTGAAGGTGCTGAAGGTGCTGAAGTGGCACAAGACGGATACGGTAGATTTGCTCTTGATTGGTGTTCTTCCGGAATATCGCAAGAAGGGAGCCAATGCGCTTATCTTTGCCGATCTGATAGAGCAGTATCGCCGTTATGGTTTTAAATGGGCAGAGGCAATGCCGCAGATGGAGACCAATACCGGTGTTCAGAGCCAGTGGCAGTATCTGGAGAGCGAACAGCATCGCCGTCATCGCTGCTATAAGAAGAAGATTTAAAAGCCCCTGTTTTGGGCCGTTTTGGCGTAAAAAAGATAAAAAATGGGCTAAAAAGTTAATAAAACTAACTCATAGTTTTGTGGTTCTCAACTCATAGCTTTCCGGTTAGCAACTCATAGCTTTCCAGTTGAGAAAATTAAGAATGCATCGCGATATGATGAAAAATGGCTGTAAAAGTGCTGTTTTTTCCATCGCGATGCATTATTTTTTTCATCCCGATGCAATAATATTTCCATCGCGACGTAATAATTCCTCCCTCGCGAGGCTTCATTTAAGCCTCCCGCCGGTCATCATTTAAGCCTCTTATCTGTCTTAATATAAGGCACTTACCAGTCTTAATATAAGGCACTCATCAAGATGAAAAGATGCGCTCTGGAAAGAGAAAATTAAGATGGGGGTTAACAGGTTAACAGTTAACACCCCAAAAATGCATACTTCCATCCACACACTTATATAAAAATAAGTATATATATATTATTATATAATAAGGTACGCGAGGGGGACCATGCAAAAA
>CAVHWE010000150.1:0-6189 GCA_963639495.1 bacterium
CTTCATGAAAAAGGAACGACTCCTTTCCTCTAATCATGACTGTGTAACGGATGCCGCCTCCACCAACCTTCTTGGATGTGGCGCGGCATTTGTAAAGAATCTGGTCGATCTGAAAAATCAAACCATTGTCCCACCGGATGAAACGCGGACGGATAGCTCCTTCCTTGTCTACATCCAGATTGACACAAACATACGCCTTCCTGCATCGTGCTTCCATGTTTTTGCATCCTCACTCCTTGCTATTGAGCTGTCTCGGTGAAACAGCTTGTATTTGTAACTTTTCTGTGCATATTCTCGCGTTCCTCTTGACTTGATGAGTAATCCGCGATATACTATGGGTAATTGAATTACGCATATCTATTATACATACTTCAACTACCCATGTCAATAGAAATGAGAAATTCAGTTTCGCAAACTTTTTGTGAAGGAGTGGTGAACGAGACATGACGTTTGCTGAGAAGTTCAAGGAAGAACGAGTAAAGAAGGAACTAACCCAGCAGCAAGTCGCAGACAGCTTGGGGATTACACGCAAAATGATCACGTTGTATGAAAAAGGGACTTCCTTGCCCCGCACACGGGAAGCATATAAGAAGATTGCTGATTTCTTCGGCGTTGATGTCAATTATCTTCTGACAGAAGATGAGGGCTTTGTTGTTCAGGCAGCAGAGAAATATGGTGCGCGTGGAAAGAAACAGGCACAGGACTTGGTGGATGGTATCTCCGGTTTGTTTGCTGGCGGAACGCTTTCTGAGCAGGACAAAGATGCCGTCATGAAAGCGTTGCAGGACATCTACTGGGATTCCAAAGCCCGAAACGTCGAAAAATACACGCCAAAGAAATACAAACTGCATCTCGATGAGGATTGAGGGCGGATTATTGGACTGCTGATGTTATATAATTACGGAATAACCATCGGTATAGCGGGGGTGATGAAAATTGCTTCTACGACCTGAACTCATTCACCGCAAAGCCACGGACATTGTACGAGGCTGCGGAACACGGGACACCGTGCGTATTGCAAAAGAGTTGGGTATCTACGTTCATTTCATTGATGGACTGAACGAACTGCTTGGAATGTACACCTATCGGCATAAGGAGAGGCACATTCTTTTGAACTCCAATATGGAGTACATTGTAAAGCTCATGGTCTGCGGACATGAGATTGGTCACGACTGCCTGCACCGGGAGCAAGCCAAAGGAGCAAGCGGATTGCAGGAGTTTACACTGTTCGATATGCGTAACGAGATGGAATATGAAGCCAATGCGTTCAGCGCCCATTTGCGGATCGACGATGATGAACTGATGGAGCTGATGAAGCAAGGCTATGATGTGGTACAGCTTTCCTCCATCATGGAGACGAATGTGAACCTGATGCTGATTAAGCTCAACGAGCTGAATCGCATGGGATGGCAACTTAACTTGCCGTATGTACCGCGTTCAGATTTCCTCAAAAACGTCAAGCCGGAAGGTTGACAGCAGAGGATTTAAGGGATTTCCTGTCTGATATATTCATTATATGGGATGCCCGATGTCGAAACCTACACAATCCTGCAATGGGTTTGAATTACCATGCGCGGATGCAGTTTGAGCCGTGAAAGGACAACACAAGATGGACAACAACGAATATAAAGAGGCTCTTCTTTGTGCGGCTGAAACCCTCAATGAACGCATGGGAACGGAGTTCAGCGAAGACAACCTTATGCTGCGCTGCTTTCAGGCGGAAAACCAGCAGGAAGCCTTTGAGGGGTTCTGCAAGCAGTATTTCCCGAATCGCCTGACAGACCGATATAAAGAGGACGGCTACTTCGACTTTCATGCTTCTGCTTTTGTTAGTGAAGGAGAAAGTGGCGTGGATGGCGTTCTCTTACGCACGGATATTGAACGAACTCCGGCAACGCTCTATCACATTCTTCTGCATGAGTTGGCGCATATCTTCTGTACCCGCAATGAGCTTGGCGGAGACAGCTTCTACAAACGCTACTGCATGGATGATACTCTAAGCAGCGAGGAAGACGGCGCGATCAACGCCGGTTATGCAATCTGGCGCGAACTGATTGCGGAACTCATAGCTTTCGAGATGGATGATAACTGCCTTGTTCTTGCTCTTGAAGACAAGGAGGACATCCTACGCTGCTACATAGAAGAACTTGAAGACGGTAATCGGAAAATGGCTGTCAGCATGATTCTCTGTGAAGCCCTGACAAGTCGTGAGGGTGAAACGTCTTCGACATGGAGTGCAGCCCAAAAGAAGATTGCAAAATACAAGCCCTTTGACAATCCGCTGTTTATGGACTTGCTTGAGCTTGTGTTTCGGAAGCTCAGAAAGAACTTCGTGGAAATTGATCGAGACTTCATCCTTGAGCTTGGCTCTCTCTACTTGTTCCTCGTCACAGAATTGGATGTCAAAAAACTGCAAAAAAGGCTTTCGGAAAAACACTAACCACGACAGACAGAGAAAGGACGTGCATTATGAAGTACAAACTGTTCCGTTCCCCCGGTGATCTGGACAAGTCAGTCCTCAAGCATGAGTTGGTTGCCGTGGAGATTGGCAGCAGCATTGATGAAGTTACAGACGCGCTCATCCGCGCAGTCCGGGATGATCTTGCAGAAATGCCGGAATATGCGCACTGTGAAACCGCTGCGTATGCACCGGAGCCGGTTCAGGAGCATCGCCGCGTGAGACGTTATCAGTATGAGATGATGGGTATTGTTTACCCGCAGTATGCGGAGAAGAACATCCTGATTGATTATGGTGTGATCGAAGAGGCGGAGTAATTAAGGGGTAACGCTATGGACGATATAATCTATGAGAAGGATTACCGGAAAGTCGAGCCTGATGAGCATGATGAATGGTACGAAGCGGTCTTTGACCGTGTGATCAACAGCGATATGTTGAAATCGTTCTCTGATGCAATGGATAAGATACCTAAGATCATTGTGCCGGAGGATAAGAAGAATTACGAGTACCTTCTGGAACGCTGTGATGAGTTCGTCAAGCAGCATCACGGGCACATTGAAGGGATCGTAGACTACCATCACTGGCATTCCGAAATCAATCTGTTTCTCCCATTCGTGGAGTTCGATGATCCGGAAGACCTCGCTTTTCTGAAAGAGATCGCGGATAAGGCACATACCGTCTGCTTCTCACCTGATGAGGAAGGCGGCATTCGCGTCCACATCTTCATCAATTATTTTGATGAGTGGATGCCGGAGGAAGCAAAGCAGCTTGTAGAATACGACGCTATCATGAAGGATGAGCAACTTGCTTCTCTGCTGGGAATGCAAGATTCATTTAAGCCGGAAGACGAGCCGGACTTGGAGCGCATAAAAGCACTTCTTGAGCGGTTTGAAACGGAAACTGACCTTAACCGGAACGACGTGTTCTATGGAGTATTTCAGTTGATTATGAAGTCCAAAGATGAGGACATTACACTTGGAAAGATTGCTAATTTGATGGAGGTGCTGTTGTACCTCGTGCTGAATGGCGGTCTGGATCAAGACGAATAAACATGGAGGCAATTATGAGCAACAAACTTGTAGCATATTTTTCTGCGTCCGGCGTGACTGCAAAGGTAGCCGAGACGCTGGCAGAGGCAATCGGCGCGGACATCTTTGAAATTGAGCCGAAGGTGCCTTATACGGAAGCTGATCTGAACTGGATGGATAAGAAAGCCCGCAGCACGATTGAGATGAACGATCCTGCTTCCCGTCCAGAGATTGCCGTGAAGCGGGACAACATGAAGGACTACGACACAATCTTTGTTGGCTTCCCGATCTGGTGGTATGTCGCGCCGACGATTATCAATACGTTCCTTGAGAGCTATGATCTGACCGGCAAGACGATCATCCCGTTTGCAACCTCCGGCGGAAGCGACATTGGAAAGACGAACGAGCGCCTTGCGCCGAGCTGCAAAGGCGCAAAGCTGATGGACGGCAAGGTCTTCAAGGGCAGCGTCGGGCATCAGGAGCTTGCGGCGTGGGTTGAAGGACTTGAACTATGAGAAAAGTATAAATCGGAAGTTGTGACTACAAATGAATCGGATACTACGATACAAGATACCATGGAGGAATATGAGAATGTCGAAAGATGAGTATTTGATAACCGATGCGCCCCTCAAAGCGTTGACGGTTTTTGCAATGCCGATGATTCTTGGGAGTTTTTTTCAGCAAATATACAATATGGCCGACTCCATTATTGTCGGCCAGTTTGTTGGTTCTTCTGCACTTGCAGCTGTCGGTGCCTGTGCAGCATTGACCAATGTGTTCATTTGTGTGGCACTGGGAGCCGGCGTAGGTGCCGGTGTGCTGGTGAGCCGCTATTTCGGTGCCAAAGAGTATGGCAAAATGAAAACCATTGTGTCAACGTCCTTGCTCAGCTTTTTGATTCTGAGCATTGTCCTTGGCGTTTTTGGCTTATGCTTTTCCCGCCCGATGATGCGGGGCTTGCAAACCCCTCCCGACATTCTGGATGCGGCGGTGCTGTATCTGCGGGTCTATTTTGCGGGCTTTCCGTTCTTGTTTATGTATAACATTCTCTCCACCATGTTCACCTCCATCGGTGAATCAAGAATTCCCTTGGCACTCCTGATTTTTTCTTCTGTCCTGAATATTTTTATGGACCTTTGGATGGTTGCCGGGCTTGGTCTGGGCGTGTTCGGTGCCGCTCTTGCAACCTTGATTGCCCAAGGCATTGCCGCCGTATTTTCCCTTTTGATTTTTCTTCATCGGATGCGGCGATACGAGAGCCCATTTCAACGATTTGACTGGCGGGGGCTGCAATCCATGCTGCAAATTGCCGTGCCGTCGATTCTTCAGCAGTCTACGGTGTCCATCGGTATGCTGATTGTACAGGCAGTTGTGAATCCCTTCGGTACACAGGCGCTGGCAGGCTATTCGGCGACAATGCGAGTAGAGAATGTGTTCTCTTTGATTTTTGTCTCCATCGGCAATGCGGTTTCGCCGTATGTTTCCCAGAATCTTGGCGCAAAGAAAATTGATCGTATCAAAAAAGGCTACCACGCTGCACTGGTGCTGGATCTGTGCTTTGCAGCCATTGCGTTTGTGGTCATTGAAGCGCTGCACACGCAGATCTCCTCGCTGTTCTTAGGAAAAGACGGAACGGCGTTGGCCTATCAGGTGTCCGGTGATTATATGAGGTGGATTGGTTACTTTTTCATCTTCATGGGCATCAAGATGGCAACCGATGGCGTCCTTCGCGGTCTCGGAATTATGCGTCCGTTCCTCGTTGCAAACATGGTGAACCTTGCGATTCGTCTGTCCGTTGCCCTGATCTGTGCACCGCGTTTCGGCATTGCCTTTGTCTGGCTTGCTGTACCAGCTGGTTGGCTTGCGAACTTTTTAATCTCCTATGTGGCTCTCAGGAGATCATGGCCGACCGATAAAATGGCATCAACCAGATAACTTCCAGTTTAGCGAACAGGAGATGATGATTGCATGAAAATCCTATATGAACTATCTTGGCTATGGGAAACGCTGGGCATTGCACTTTTGGCTGCGGCTGTCTGCATGGCTTGCGCCGCGCTGATTGGCAAGGCAGCGAAGAAGAAACTCAGCAAAAAGGTGTTGGCAGTCATAGGGGCTGCGGCATTTGTGGGCGCGATTCTGGCGGTCATTCTGATCGCCCGGACACCGATGCCGCTTTGATAAGACAGGAGGCTTTTGCTATGGATAAGGGAAGATATTCGATCATATTCAGCAGCTTGACCGGTAACACGAAAAAACTTGCCGAGACAATTCGCGCAGTGCTTCCGGCAGAAAACTGTGATTATTACGGTGTGCCTGAAACGCAAGAACTGCACTCTGAAATACTCTATATCGGATTCTGGACGGATAAAGGCAACGCGGATAATGCTACCTTGGAACTGCTGTCAAAGCTGAGAAACAAAAAGATTTTTCTGTTCGGGACGGCGGGCTTCGGCGGCAGTGCGGCATATTTTCAGAAGATCCTCGATCACGTCAAACAGTCTGTTGACCCAAGCAATACTGTGGTCGGAGAATATATGTGTCAGGGTAAAATGCCGCAGTCTGTACGGGATCGCTATATGAAAATGAAGGCACAGCCGGAGCATCCGGCAAATATTGATGCGTTGATTGAAAACTTTGACCGTGCGCTTTCCCATCCGGATGAGGACGATTTAGAAAGACTTAGAAAAATCATTTTGGGATGAC
>CAVHWE010000151.1:0-6152 GCA_963639495.1 bacterium
TGGCGGCCTTTAAGGAAGCCGGATTCCATACTGTGTTTATCAGCAACCAGTTGCCCAATCATTCGTTTATCGATTTTCTGGGAGAACAGGCTGATGAGCATTATTTTCTGAAGAAAGAGGATGCTTCGCAAGGCAACCATTATGATGAGGATCTGTTGCAGAAACTGGATGAGATATTGCAATTGGCTGATGCTTCCTCGTCTGCCCATTACCATTACCGTTATCGCAAACTCTTCGTGGTTCTTCATTCCTATGGTTCTCACTTCAATTATCAGGAGCGTTATCCTCGTAGTTTCGCTTACTTCAAGCCTGATAGCAGGAGTGAAGCGAAGCCAGAGAACCGGCGTGACCTGCTGAATGCATACGATAATACCATCCGGTATACCGATTATATCCTGCATGGTATCGTAGAACGTCTGCAGAAATGGGAGAAGACTCAGGCAAAGACGGATGGGGTATATAGCCAACCTGCATCAGCGATGCTCTATACCAGTGATCATGGAGAGAATATTTTCGATGATGAGCGCAGTCTCTTCCTTCATGCAGCACCGAAGGCTTCGGATTACGAACTGCATGTGCCTTTCATCATCTGGAGTTCTGATGGATTCAGTAAACAATATCCGGATATATTGAAGGCATTGGGAGAAAATCGGTCAAAACAGGTGCAGAGTAGTCTTTCGGCTTTTCATACGATGTTGGGGATAGGAGGCATCCTGACCCGTTATCGCCAGGATGAATATTCTGTGGCAAGTGAGAAGTATCATCCTGTGAAGTTGTTTTATCTGGATGATCATGATAAAGCGATTCCACAGGAAAATGCCAAATATTAGCATTTGATTTTAAGCGTAAACGCGCTCTTTGTGTAAAATACATGAAAAGAGTTTTCGTAAATGTCAATTATTTGCGAAAACTCTTTGTCGTATCTATAATTTGCTGTATCTTTGCACCCGGATTTAGATAATAATAAAAATACAGTTGTTATGGAACCAACTCGAAAAATCGAAAAGGTAGGCATGCGCAACCTCCGCATGGAGGATTATGATCAGCTTGCCAAGTCATTTAGGCGTATTTACGCAGACTCAGATGTATTCTGGACAAAAGAACAGATTAAGAAACTCATTACTATCTTCCCTGAGGGACAGGTGGTTATTATCGTTGATGATAAGATTGTGGGCTGTGCGCTCTCTATCATCGTCAATTATAATATGGTGAAGGGCGATCATACCTATGCTCAGGTTACGGGTAATGAAACCTTCAATACCCACGATCCTAATGGAAACATTCTTTACGGTATCGAGGTATTTATCCACCCTGATTATCGTGGTTTGCGCCTGGCTCGCCGTATGTATGAGTATCGTAAGGAACTCTGCGAGAAGCTCAATCTGAAGGCTATCATGTTTGGCGGTCGTATACCAAACTATCATAAGTATGCCGATAAAATGCGCCCTAAGGAGTATATCGAGCACGTAAGAAACCGTGAGATTTACGACCCGGTTCTTACCTTCCAGCTTTCTAATGATTTCCACGTACGCCGTGTCATCCGCAATTATCTTCCTAGCGATGAGGAGAGCGAACACTGCGCCACCCTCTTGCAGTGGGATAATATCTATTATCAGCCACCTACGGATTCTTATGTAGACCGCAAGCCAACCGTAAGAATCGGATTGGTACAGTGGCAGATGCGCCCATACGCTTCGGTGGATGACCTCTTCGAACAGGTTGAGTTCTTCGTTGATTCCGTGAGCGATTACAAGAGCGATTTCATTCTCTTCCCTGAGTATTTCAATGCGCCTTTGATGGCTCGTTTCAACGACTTGGGTGAGGCGCAGAGCATCCGAAAGATGGCGCAGTATACCGAAGAAATCCGTGACCGTTTCCGCGAGTTGGCCATCAGTTACAACATCAATATCATCACGGGTAGTATGCCTTATCTTAAGGACGATTCCCTCTATAATGTAGGCTTCCTTTGCCGCAGAGATGGTAGCGTGGATATGTACGAGAAGATTCATGTTACACCAGATGAGCAGAAGTGCTGGGGATTGAGTGGTGGTAGCCATATCCAGACCTTTGATACCGATTGCGGTAAGATTGGTATCGTCATCTGCTATGATGTGGAGTTCCCTGAGTTGTCAAGATTAATGGCTGAGGATGGCATGCAGATTCTCTTCGTGCCATTCATGACCGATACCCAGAATGCTTACTCCCGAGTAAGAGTCTGTGCACAGGCGCGTGCCATCGAGAACGAGTGCTATGTAGCCATTGCGGGTAGTGTGGGCAACCTGCCTCGTGTTCATAACATGGATATCCAGTATGCCCAGAGCGCCGTGTTCACTCCTTGCGACTTTGCCTTCCCTAACGACGGCAAGCGTTCAGAGGCAACACCTAATACCGAGATGATTCTCGTATCAGATGTTGACCTGAATCTCTTGAATGAGCTTCATACCTACGGTGCTGTAAGAAATCTTCGTGATCGCCGCAAGGATTTGTATGAATTGAAGCAGAAAAAGTAAGTGAGGAAGAAAAACTCAACATTCAACACTCAACATTCAACACTCAACATTAAATAAAAGTGTATAAGATAGAAATCTCGGAGCGCACGCTCCACTTCAAGCAGCCGGCAGGCACGTCTCGTGGCGTATATACCACGAGACACAGTTATTATCTCACTCTCACCTCGGATGAAATGCCGGGGGTAGAGGGAGTGGGAGAGTGTGCTACGCTCCCTGATCTCAGTTGCGATGCCAAACCGGAATATGCCGTCACCCTTAGACAGGTGTGCCAGATGGTGGAGCAGATGGGACGCATTCCATACGATATGATTCGTGCTTATCCTAGCATCACCTTCGGTTTGGAAACAGCCTTCGCTTCGTTCTTCGATGCAGCGAAGAAGTTTTTGGAGATTGTTCCTGCTGAAGGAGCATCTTCTTCTTCAGAAATGTTGAAGCAGAAAGGGGTTTCTGTTCCAGCTGGAATGGAGAACCTGGCAGATCTTTTCGATTCTCCTTTCGGTAGGGGAGAAGAGGGCATCACCATCAACGGATTGGTGTGGATGGGAACCTATGAGGAGATGCTGGCACGACTGGAGGAGAAACTCCAGGCGGGTTTCCATTGCGTGAAACTGAAGATCGGTGCCATCGATTTCTTCAAGGAACTCGATCTCATCAAGCGCATCCGTGATGTGTATACCAAGGAGCAGGTTGAGTTGCGTGTAGATGCCAATGGTGGCTTTTTGCCGGAGAATGCAATGAGTCAGCTGGAGGCTTTGGCTAAATATGACATTCATTCGATAGAACAGCCTATCAAGCAGCATCAGTGGCCTAAAATGGCTCAACTTTGTCGCGAAACGCCGCTTCCAATCGCCCTGGATGAGGAATTGATAGGTGTGAATGTTAGAAGTATGAAGCAGGCCTTGCTCGATACCGTCCGTCCTCAGTATATCATCCTCAAACCTTCACTTCATGGTGGAATCTATGGATGTAACGAGTGGATAGAACTGGCTAACCAGCGTGGTATCGGCAGCTGGATTACTTCTGCTCTTGAGAGTAATATCGGTCTGAATGCTATTGCTCATTATGCAGCTAAAGTATATGGTCCTAATGTCAAGATGCCGCAAGGCTTGGGTACCGGTCAGCTCTTTACTGATAATATACCGATGCCTTTGGAGATTCGTGGTGATCAATTATTTGTTGTAAAATGACTTTAGAAGAATTCCTTTCAGAATGGAATAACGGTAGCGACCGGGTGCTGGTGCATACCAGTGGCTCCACGGGAAAGCCCAAGCCGATGATGGTAGAGAAGAAGCGAATGCTCAATTCGGCCCGCATCACTTGTGATTTCCTGGGATTGAAACCTGGTGATAGTGCCCTGCTCTGCATGTCGCTCGATTATATTGCAGGTAAGATGGTGGTGGTGCGGAGTATAGAGCGTCATCTCCATCTTATTTCTGTTTCTCCAAGCGGGCATCCTTTGAAAGATGTAAATGAAGAGATTACTTTCGCTGCGATGGTCCCGATGCAGGTTTATAATACCCTGCAGGTTCCTGAAGAGCGGGAGCGTCTCTGCCGCATCAGGCATCTTATTATCGGTGGCGGGGCCATAGATGAGGCTCTCGAACAGAAACTGAAGGCTCTTCCCGGCGATATTGCCATCTGGAGTACCTACGGAATGACCGAAACGCTCTCGCATATTGCCCTGAGAAGAATTAACGGTGCTGAGGCCAGCGAATGGTACCAGCCTTTCGATAGTGTCAGAATCAGTCAGACTGATGAAGGTTGTCTGGTGATAGATGCTCCGCAGGTCTGTGCTGAACCCCTGGTAACGAACGATATAGTGGAAATAGAATCCTATATATATAATAAGGTGGAAAAACTCCGTTTTCGCATCAAAGGCAGAAAAGACAATGTGATTTGCAGCGGAGGCATCAAGATTCAGATAGAAGAGGTTGAGACTCTGTTGAAGCCTTATCTCGAAAAACCTTTCATGATAGCCAAGAAGAAAGACGGGAAGTTTGGAGAGATTGCTGTCCTCCTGACGGAAGATGAGGAGATAGAAAAAGTAGAGGCGACTGTTCGCCGCCTCTTATCTGATTATAAATATTGGATTCCAAGGGAATTCCTTCATGTAGACCAACTCCCGCTTACCGAAACCGGAAAGCCGAAGCGCTCTATCTTTCTTTAAAGGGATTCTCTGAAGACAGATTCTTTAGCTGAATTATCCTTCTCTGAAGAAATCGAGTGCTTCCTTGATCTCTTCTGTCGTAGCTGTCTGGTTGATACGGATATCGCCTATGCTACCCAGCATCGTGAAGTTGATGATGCCATTCTGGTTCTTCTTGTCATGGTGCATCAGCTCGATGAGCTCATCATAGTCATCGCAGGTAATATCCAGTGTACCATAGAATTCCTTGATGAAGTTTACGGTCTGGCGCATCTTCTCTGTAGGGAATCCGGTCTTGGCAACACTCAGATAGAGTTCAGGGATGAGACCGAATGCCACCGCGTAACCATGCAGGATAGGCTTGCGCTTCAAAGCCCAGCTCTCGAATGCATGACCGAAAGTATGGCCCAGGTTCAGCGCCTTGCGGATGCCCTGCTCGTGAGGATCCTGCTCTACAATGCGCTCCTTTACCTTCACGCTGTCGCCTACCATGCGCTGCAGCTGCTTCAAATCAGGCTTGTCGAGGTCAAAGCTGACCAGTTCTTCCCACATTGCTTCTGTAGAAATCAGACCGTGTTTCAGCATTTCTGCATAGCCCGAACAGATGTTTTCTGCATCGAGCGTCTTTAAGAATTCTGTATCGAGAATAACGAACTTAGAATCGTTGAACACGCCTACTTCGTTCTTCAGTCCGCCGAAGTTGATGCCTGTCTTTCCACCTACCGATGCGTCTACCATAGCCAGCAGGGTGGTAGGGATATTGATAAAGTTGATACCTCTCTTAAAAGTGCTGGCAGCAAAGCCACCCAGGTCGGTTACCATACCGCCGCCCAGATTAATCATACAGGAGTGGCGTGAAGCTCCTCCCTCCTGCAGTCCTTTCCATACCATCATCAGACTTTCGATGTCTTTATGGCTGTCGGTAGCCGGAATAGTGATGATATGGGCTTCCTTCATGCAGTAAAAATTCTGCAATACAGGCATGCATAGTTCCAATGTCGTAGTATCTGTAAGCACAAAAAGCTTGTCGTGCTCACACTCAGAAAGTGCACTTACCAGTTCGCTTTCCAGTTGGGTTGATATGATTACTCTTTGTTCCATAACATTCTAACGTATTAATTTTTGTGCAAAGATACACTAAAATGGAGACAATACAAAAAAAAAGTTGCTAAATTTGCGTTTTTTATCTCAGAATGCATTAAACCTTGGTGTATTTAACGCGTCAAAACAATCGAGTAACAAAAATGATAATAGAATATCATAGCGATTATGTGTGAAAACACTCATAGTTGGAAATAATAACAAATTAAAAATAGAATGAAAAAATCGATTCTGACGATGCTGCTGCTGTTGATGGCAATGGCATCCTTTGCTCAACAGCGACTGATATCGGGTCAGATTACCGACCGCGATACCAAGGAAGCCGTAGAGCAGGTAACTATTCAATTGCTTAAGAGCGACAGCACGTATGTAGCTGGTGCCATCAGTAATGAGAA
>CAVHWE010000152.1:0-6140 GCA_963639495.1 bacterium
CTGAGGATGCTTTCGAAAGCAGGTCGCAGTAGGCTTCCAGCTTGCTGTAACGTTCATCTGCTTTCGGCTTCAGAAACTCCAGCAATGAACGGTCAACACCTTTAGACTTATCAGCCTCGGGTGTGTGATGATTTGAATTGTGAGTCATTTGAGTCATTTTTGAATGTGGAATGTAGAGCAAGTGGATATTGTATTGTGCCAGTTGTAAGTGGCATCTAATAGTAATTTTTGATAATCAGCGCAAGCAGATCCTTCGGGTTGTTGATGGCCTCAGGATGGCTCTTCAGCTGAAGAACTCTTTCAGATGGATAGAAGACTGCTCCCACGCAGACGGTAAAGAGGAACAGGGACATGCTGTTCATATAAGGTAAGGCGTAGCAGACCATCGAGAGCAGCAAGGTGGCGAACCACAGTCTTTTTCTCTCATGCAATAGATGGAACGTGCTTTCTGCGATTTTCTTGTTGAGCAGTACCAAGGTCAGGAGTGTTGACACTACTACAGAGAGATTTGGAGCCGTGACATGGCAACACCAGTTGATGAAGATAAGCATCAGCACGACCAGGTAGGCATAGAGATTTCTTGCGCTCTGAAACATGGCCATCTTCCACATAAACCTCTTCATGAATCCATATTCCTTCCTGTAAAGACAGAAGAACGCTGTCAGCAAGAGGAACGGGAAAGCGAATCGGATGAGGGTTAGAATCTGTATCATATTTTCCTTTTATTTTACTTATTATTATCTCTGTCGAGTGATTCGAGTCGCTCGGCAATTCTGTTGTTTAACTGGAAGTTGTAACTGGGCGACATCTGGTCAACGGTAGGGTCTTTTGCCAGTTCTTCATCAGCTTCAATAAGAAGACGGAGATAGAGATCCACATTGGAATTGTGGTCTAACTTCTCTGTCTGAACGGCTGCCGATGTATTAACACTTGTATCTATCGGCAGCATCGTATCAGGGTCGAAGTCATCAGGGAGCTGATAGGCCGTCTGAATGCTTCGCATCACGAAGATGCAGAAGACTATCATCAGTCCGACAATTGCCTTGGCCATGATGTTCAGATTGCACAGCATCAGAACCAGTACCATCACCAGTATGGCTATTATATAGAAGGTATATACTTTTCGTTTAGTACTCATAATCGCTTAATTCAAGTTTGATGATTCCGAAGGATGCTTTCTCTATAATGTATTCGACATCACGCCGGGTGAGAGTGCCCTTCTCTACTCTACCCTTGGCGCTTGGATCTTTTTTACAAAGAGCTGCCAGACCCTGGTTCAAGTCGTATTCATTGATTTTCCAGGTTCGCTTCTTTTTGAAAGAGTAATGATCCCTGTAACTCTGGAGCGAGAGTCCCTTGTAAAACAGGGCCTTCAAAGCTCCATCCTGAAGGATTCTCATCTCTACCAGCAGTTCCGTATCTTTAACTATTATCCATGTTCTGTATCTTTGTATGATGTCTGCAATCAGGTAATACGTCTTCTTGTTCATCTAGAGACCGCAGTTGAAATCATTCATGATCTGTACGTGTTCTCGCTTTGCCTTGAACGTGCCACGGCGCTCGTGCAGCCGGAGGTCCTCAAAAAGATCTGCCGACATGAGTTCGATGGAATTGTAGATTGTCACATTCAACTCGTGGATGAGTCCATCGGCGGAAGTCTTGCAGTTGATCTTGAACATCCTTTCGGTGACCGGATAGCAGTAGGCGCAGCATTCATGTCCGAACACCGTATGGACTGATGGCTCCAGATGGTAGAGAATGGCAAGGTCTGCATTCATTTCGAACATATCAATCACCTTGTCTATAGGCTGTGGGATATGAACTTCGTAGGGAAGAATGGCGTAATCTTCGTATGCCTTTATCTCGCCAATCCAATAATTGTCAATCAGCTCAGGCAACAGCATGGGGCCGGATGCCTTGAATTTGTAGATAGCTTCCTGTAACATGATAATGAAAGATTAGATGGTTGATATGTAAAGACGCATCAGCTGGGCTGGAATCTTGTTGGACACTTCCTTGTTGACTAGGTGCTTGCCTTCAAGCCTTGTGATGATGGCAGAATAATCCTTGGCGATGTCCGTCATCTGCTGAGCCTGCTCCGGGGTGAGCATAGCAATGGCAAGCGCATCCATCGAGAGATAGGGCTGCAATATCATCCAGAGATAGGCATTGGCTTGGATGGCATCTCTGATTTTTCCTCGCTTCAAAGCGTCACGGCAAACCTGGGCGTTGAGAATCAGACGGCGATCTGTTCGCATCGACATGAGAACGAGGGTCTCAGAAGCTGGTAGCTTATTCCTGGAAGCAGACTTGTAGATGGCAGAGCAGTTGTCTGCCGTATGGTTGGTGATTTCCGTCATTCCGATGGATGAGCATTCGTCGATATGAGCGAGGAACGTGCGGAAATGGCGGTCTTCCTCATGCAGGAATGCCACGAGTTCTTTCCTGGATTTGATTCCTTGCGATTTTGTAGTCAGCAGAAACTTGGAGTAGTTGGCCAAGGCTCTGTGAACTTCCTGGTCATAGGCAGGCGATTTATCCAATGTAGCAAAGAACTTGGAGGCATTTTCCTTCAAGGAGCCGAGTTCCTTGTTGTCCTTATATAAAGAGGTGTGGAGCTTCACGTAAGCCACATCACTCAAAGTACAGTTGCCTGTCATCGCCAGTAGTTCTGTGCGGATGGAATCTGAAATCAGATCATACTTCATGGAAAGTCCACTGTGCGCATTGAACGAAGGATCCTTCCTGATGTAGTTCAAGACGGTGTCTCCATACTCGTGCCACTGGTTGATGAAACCTGCAAGCTGCTCTGAATTAGAGTCTGAATGCCCTTTTATTGTCTGAAAGAAAGCCTGGTATTGTTTCAAGGCATCTTCAGAAGACTTGAAATCATATTGACGACTTCCACTGCATGAGGTGATCATGAGTAAGGCACATAAAAAAAGCAAGTGAAAGAATAAACTCTGCTGAGTTGTTTTTCTTTCACTTGCTTTACTTTCTTTCATTTGGTTTTTGAGACCTGTTGCTGAGGAGTTACCGAGGCAACCGACAAAACTGTTCAACTGTACTGTATTCCTATTATCCATTGGCATGTAATTGAAATTTTTGCGTGCAAAGATACAGATAAAATTCCACATTAACGACACTACAATCAGACTTTATGTTATTTTATGTTTCATACTCTTTGCAGTATGATTCTTTTAGGAGCGCTCCTAATTTTATAAATTAGGTTAAAACCAGTCTGCTGACCCAACAAAACCAAATAGTATGAATCCATTTCTGAATATAATTTGTATCTTTGCAGAAGAATCGTGCCTGAGCAGGTGTTATCCTGCCGTAAAAAGGCGCATAACTATCAAGTTATCAGTCAATAAAACATTTTGATATGGCAAAAGTAGGCTACATCATGGCTACATCCCAGTATGACAAACTGGAAGAAGACCGCAAATGGATGAACGAGTTCGGTTGTGTAAGAATCATCGAGGAAAGTGATGATAACGAACGCCACAGACCGCTGTGGAAACAGCTTATGGCAGCATTGCAAAGAGGCGATGAACTGGTGATTCCGAAATTTTCCAACGCCTTGCGTGGCAGTCGTGAACTGGCAATATTCCTGGAATTCTGCCGGGTCAAGGTCATTCGCATCATCAGCATCCACGACCGGATTGACTCCAGCAACATCCTGTTTCCGGAAACCAAGCCATCTGACGTATTGGTAATGATGGGTTCCCTGCCCGACGAAGTCCTTGCTCTCAGGAAATCAGCAGAGCATGTAATCAAGCTGCAGGAGAAGATGATTGTATCTCTGCCTCCTGTTTCTGCCAGCAAGATGCAGAAGCTCGACAGAGAGAAGACTGTAGTGAACCTCTATGTTGCAGGACATCCGATAGATGAAATCTGGAGAGCCAGCGGATTCAGAAGCAGAAGTTCCGTTTTCCGCATTCTCAACAAGCACGGAATCAAGCTCAACAGAGGCAATCACTCTGGACCTATCAAGAAAAGAGACACAAAGTAAACAAGACATTGAAGAATAGAGCATGAAGAAGATATTATTCCTACACGGATTCTTCGCCACGGGCAGTTGTCCGATGGCGAGAGCCTTGAAAGAGGCGTTTGAGGGGACGGCGGTGGTGCTGACTCCCGACCTCCCTTTGCACCCCAAGGAGGCACTGAAGGAGATTCGCTCCATCATCGACCGGGAACAGCCCGACTTGCTTCTGGGCAACAGCTGCGGCTCTTTCCTCGCCCAGATGCTGGCTCCGGTGGTGGGCATTCCTGCCCTGCTCGGCAATCCGTATTTCATGATGACGGAGTTTCTGAAGGAGCGAATCGGCGAGCATGAATACAAGGCGCCGAGAAGGGACGGCAATCAGCGGCTGGTGATTGACGAGGCGCTGATTGAGGAGTTTGCGGAGCTGGAAGCCGTGCAGTTTGACCATTGCAACCCCTATTATAAGGATCGTGTGTGGGGACTTTTTGGTGAGCAGGACACCCTGGCTCACTTCTCCCCTCTCTTCCTGGAGCATTACAACCAAGCCTTCCATTTCCCTGGCGGTCATACGCCTACTGAACAGGAGGTGAAGACATGGTACGCTCCCCTTGCCCAGAAAATGATGATGGAGTTTTCGGCAAAGGAAGAAAGATATTTCCAGCACTTTAAGGGCGGCAAATATAAGTTCATCCATTCTGCCTTCGACTCCGAGACTCAGGAGCGCATGGTGGTTTATCAGGCTCTCTATGGAGACCAAGCCTATTGGGTAAGACCGGAAGATATGTTCTTCGGGAAAGTTACGAGGGACGGCAGAACTTTTAATCGTTTCACGGAAATAGATAAATAATTATGGAGACATTTAATAACGTAATAAACAGTGGCCAGCTTGTTCTGGTCGATTTCTTTGCTACATGGTGCCAACCTTGCAAGGCGATGCACCCCATTCTGGAGCAGGTGAAGAGTGTGTTGGGCGACCGCATCCGAATCATCAAGGTGGATGTAGATAAGTACGGCGTAACAGCAAGCCAATACCGCATCCAATCCGTGCCTACGCTGATGCTTTTCCGCAACGGAGAAGTATTGTGGCGCACAAGCGGTGTGGTAGATAAAGCCGAACTGCTGGCTACGCTTGATCCATTCTTGATATAAAAGATGAAAAGAATAAAGGAAGAGCAGCGAGTTGTGGAGCAGATGATACGTTTGTACTGCAGGAAAAAGGAGGGCAATAATGAATTATGTCCTGGGTGCCAAGAGTTGCTACAGTACGCTACTGCAAGACTGGAACGCTGTAAGTTTGGCGAGAACAAAACAACTTGCAAAAAGTGTCCCATCCACTGCTATCGCCCTCAGATGAAAGAACGAATGTGCAAAGTGATGCGCTGGGCTGGGCCAAGAATGATTTTGTATCACCCGGTAGCTGCCATCAAGCATGTCATAAGAGAATTGTAACAATAAGAAAATGAGCATGAAACAGATAGAAACACTCGTCTTTGATTATGGAGGTGTCATTGTGAACATTGATGATGCCTCTGTTGTGAAAGCCATGGAGAGCCTGGGCGTTACGGCGTTCAAGCGAGTAATCCATGTACGCAAAATCAAGAGACTGATGCACCAATATATTAATGGTATGGTGGCGGAAGCAGAAACTTTGAAAGAGATGCTGAGTCTTTGCCGTAAAGGAACCACAACCGAGGATATTGAGAAAGTCCTGGAAGAGCTGTGTGGCAATCTGCCAGTGGAAAGACTGGAGGCATTGGTCAAGCTTCGGAAGCGGTACAAAGTCTATCTGCTCAGCAACATCAACGACACTCTTTGGCAGAAATCGGTCAATCTGATGAAGCAACTGGGATATTCCACGGACGAGTTGTTTGATGAAGTATTCCTCTCATACGCCATGCGAAAGGAGAAGCCATCCGTCGAAATCTATGAAGAGATGGCGCAGCAGACAGGATTGAATCCTGCCACCACCCTCTATTTCGATGACCGTGCTGAGAATGCTGAAGCAGGCAAGCGTTTTGGTTTCCAGAGTGTACTGGTAAAGACCAATCTTCTGGAAGAGCATCAGGAATGGCAAGAAATTAACAAGAATATTAAAGAATAATCTTATGCGCATAATAGGAAACTTACTTTGGTGGCTCTTCGGAGGTCT
>CAVHWE010000153.1:0-6061 GCA_963639495.1 bacterium
GCTTGTTGTCGAGCCAGTACTGATACCATTTACTTTCCACTGCTTGTGGATCGTATTTACTTGCTAATTCCATTGTTTATATCTAATTTTTATTCTTTTTCTTTCTTTTTCTTTAAAAAACGGTGCAAAGATACTAATTTTTGGGCGAAAAATACTATCTTTGCATCAAAATTATTAATTTTTGCACAAAACGATGGTTAGTAATACAGGAAAAGGACATACGAAAGAAGAAAAACTGGCGGCATTTAGCCGCTTGCTGGATGTGCAGGACCGTTTGCGCCTGCAGTGTCCATGGGATAAAAAGCAGACATTCGAGAGTCTTCGTCCGAATACGATTGAGGAGACTTTCGAGCTTTGTGACGCCTTGATGAAGCGCGATTACAAGGATATCAAGAAGGAGTTGGGCGATGTGTTGGAGCACGTGATGTTCTATAGCATCATCGGCAGAGAAGACGGCGAGTTCGATATTTGCGATGTCTGTAATCAGGAGGCAGATAAATTGATGTTCCGCCATCCTTTCATCAACTGGAAGGAGGAAGGAAATTGGACGGTTTCGAATCCTGATATGTATATCAACGATGAGGGACAGGTGGTATATAGAGAGTCTGAAGAAGCAGAAACCGGGAAGGCTGGAACTGCCAATGCCGAAGAAACCTTGGCTCTTGGCGCCATCAAGCCGAAAACTGCTACTTCTGTTGAGAAAACCTGGGAACAGATCAAGCAGCAGGAGAAGGATGGAAATGAGCGGGTGTTGAGCGGTGTCCCAAATTCTCTTCCGTCTCTTATCAAGGCTTATCGCATTCAGGACAAGGCTAGAAATGTAGGCTTCGACTGGAAAGAAAAAGAAGATGTGTGGGACAAAGTGCAGGAGGAACTGGAAGAACTCAAGGTGGAACTGGCTAAAGGCGACAAAGAGAATTCTACCCAGGAATTGGGCGATTTCATCTTCTCAGTAATCAATGCAGCACGTCTCTATAAACTCAATCCGGATAATGCGCTGGAGAAAACCAACCAGAAATTTATCCGCCGTTTCAACTACGTAGAAGATCATAGCTTAAAGCAAGGCAAAAACTTGAAAGATATGAGCTTAGAAGAAATGGATAAACTATGGGATGAAGCAAAACTTCAGGAGAAAAAGGATGATAAATAACGGTGAATCAGATAATCTTATCGACTCATCAATATAATAATAAAAACTAAAGTGTTATGAAGAAATTAGTTTATGTAACAATAGCTTTGGTGGCGCTTTTCGCTGCCAACAGTTGTAAGAACAAAAATAATGTTCCTGTTATCAGTGCAACAGATTCGGTAGAGGTAGAGGATGCGATGAACGATTCTACCATCTATGGTGTATGCGGTGAGGGAACCTCTATGCATAGCCTGGAGCTGATTTCTGATGGTGGTGACACCCTTTCGGTGTTTATTGACGATGAGAATCCTGATGTTGTTCAGGGAGGATTGCTGGCTGGCGACCGTATTGCTCTTATCGGTTATAAGGCTGAGGATGGAGAGATGATGGCCCAGAAGATTATCAACCTGACATCCCTCTTGGGTAAATGGACTTCTCTGGATAAGAATTTTGATATCTTGGAAGGTGGAGAGGTGAAGAACAATGTGAAGGCTGAAACTAATCCTTGGACTAGCTGGAAGATACTCAATGGTAAACTTTTGCTGAATAAGGATACTTTTGCCATTGACAAATTGGGTTCTGACAGTCTTATGTTGGAGAATACTCAGGGTATCTTTGTTTTCAAGCGCCAAGAGTAAGGTCATCATGTTGAACCTGTAATTTATGATTTAGTTTTGGAACCATTTAAAGTACATATATTGGGGTGTGGCAGTGCTTTGCCCACCCTTCAGCATAGTGCCTCGGCCCAGATTATTGAGATGCGTGGCAAATGCTTTATGATGGATTGTGGAGAGGGTGCCCAGATGCAGTTCCGTCGCACTCATGTTCACTTTGCTAAGATAAATGCTATCTTTATTTCGCACCTTCATGGTGACCATTGCTTTGGCTTGCTGGGACTTCTTTCTACCTTAGGCATGTTGGGCAGGACGGCTAAGTTAAAGGTGTATGCGCCAGAAAGTTACGGAGATTTATTTAAGCGTCAGATTGATTTCTTCATGCAGGGAATGGAATATGAAATTGAATTTGTTCCTGTAGATACCGAGAAGTCGCAAGTAGTATATGAAGATCATTCTGTAACCGTAGAAACCGTTCCTCTGCAGCATCGTGTGCCTTGTTGTGGTTACATTTTCAGAGAGAAACCGACATTGCCTCATATCCGTCGTGATATGATAGATTATTACGAGATTCCTGTAAGCCAGATTAATAACATCAAGAATGGAGCTGACTGGACAACGAAGGAGGGGGATGTAATACCTAATGCCAGATTGGTAATGCCTGCCACTACTCCCCGCAGTTATGCTTATTGCAGTGATACCCGGTTTGTTCCGGGGTTGGCAGAAAAGATAAAGGGGGTTACGGTGCTTTATCATGAGAGTACTTATACTTCAGAGAATGGGGACAGGGCTAGACTCTATTATCACAGTACGGCTCGACAGGCTGCAACTATAGCCAGAAATGCGGGTGTAGGCAAACTTCTTCTGGGACATTATAGTGCAAGATATAATAATGAAGAGGTATTGTTGAATGAAGCTAAAGAGGTGTTTACGGAAAGTTATCTTACTCAGGAAGGTAAAGTGTTCTCTATAGAATAATATAGAAATATAAAAAAAGTGCCTTGCATCAAAAAAAAGTTCATTTTTGATGCAAGGTTTTCTCTTTATATCGTTTAATCTTTAAAAAGGATTTGAAATTGGAATCGGAAAAGAAACTCTTAGACGACATCAATAGCGGCAGTCGGGCAGCCATGCACAGATTGTACGAACGCTATGTGGGGTATGCCATGGCCGTAGCGCTGAGGTATGTCCCTATGCGCGATGATGCTGAAGATGTAGTGCAAGATAGTTTTATAAAAGTCTTTTCCGGCATTTCAAAGTTTGAATATCGGGGTGAGGGCGCTCTTCAGGCTTGGCTCTTGCGGATAGTGACAAATGAAGCTGTCAACTTTGTAAGGCAGCAAAAGCGCTTCACTATCGTGGACGAAGTTCCCGATGATATTGAGGATGAAGAGCCTGAAGTAGAAAGAGTTCCGCCTGCTGAACTGACAAGAATGATAGGAGAATTGCCTGATGGGTACAGACTGGTTCTTAACATGTTTGTTTTTGAACAGAAAAGCCATAAAGAAATTGCACAGCTGTTAGGCATCAAAGAAAGCAGTTCTGCTTCACAATATTTGCGGGCGAAAAAGCTGTTGGGCAAAAAGGTGAAAGATTATCTGAGCCAGACAGATAGTAGTGATAATAAAGAGTTGAATCATATAAATGAGAAAAGTAATGAGTAACGATTGGACAAATAAACTTCGAAATCAGTTGGCAGACTACCAAGAGCCTGTCAGCCACGACTTGTGGGCTGAGATAGAACAATCGCTTGCTCAGTCTAAAAAGGTTGGTGATGAGGAAACTGATGTAAAAAAGAGACCACAGACTCGTTATGTTGTCTTGAAAAGATGGTCAGTAGCTGCAGCTATTGCTTTATTGGGAGTAGGAGGCAGTTATGTTTATCTGCATGATGATGAATCGGGACAGGCTAACTTAGCTGTTCAGAGTTCTTTCTCTACAGCATCAGGTTCAAGCAGAACTTCTTTTGCTGTCCGTGCAGAAGCACAATCGGCAGGAAGTGAAAATGCAATCTTGCTTGCTGAAAACAATGTATCTGCACATCTGGTGAATCGCCATTCATCGGGGCGTCAATTGAACCATAGTAAATCTTCTGTCTCTTTCCAGAAGAGTACTGTTGCTGCTGATAATGAAGTAATGCTTGCAGCAGAGGTAGAAATGCCAGAACAGTCTGTTAATGCAGAGGTAAATGGTCGGGAATTATCTGTTTTGCAAAAGCAAAATGAGGATTCAGAAAGACAGATGGCCGTTTCTTCTAATCATGCAACCAAGCCGTTGGAAGCAGATGGTGGGCAGAAGCTTTATGCAGGCAGGGCGCAGGATGCTCATTTTGAACGCAGTTATAAGGACAAGTATGAACAGAACTGGACCATGAACCTGTATGCAGAGAATGTAAGTCTGGGCTCTGGCAGTGATGGAATGTCAAACGGCATGTATGCGTCTTCAGATCCTCTTGCTGGTGGCGGCTTTGCTGATCATGGTGTTTTCCTGGCTGCTGCTTCTCCTTTAAGATATGCAATACCGAAATATGTTGAAGCGAAACATCATGCTCCTTTGGCTATAGGTGCTCAGGTTGGTATCGGACTTGCGCCTCGTTTGTCTTTGAGTACCGGTGTCGTTTATACGCGTGTTGCTTCTGATTTCAAATCTTATGGTGTTTCAGAATTTGATACACATCAGGTTTTGCATTATGTGGGTGTTCCACTTGGTTTAAACTATGAGGTTTGGAGCACGGGAGGCTTTCATGCGTACGTAATGGCGGGTGGAGAAGCCGATTTCAATGTAAAGAATGATACAAAGGTTTCTGGTCAAAAAGAGGACGTGAAGCGTGATGGCGTTCAGTTCTCGGGTAAGGCTTCGCTTGGTGCACAGTATGATGTTACACCACAAGTAGGCTTCTATATTGAGCCAGGTGCAAAATATTATTTTGATAATGGTAGCGAAATAGAAAATACGTTTAAAGATAAGAAGTGGAATTTTAATCTCCAGTTCGGACTTCGTATTAATCTGAAATAGTGTTTAAGTCCAATTATTAATAAATATATGTACGAACTACATTTCATTTTATAACATTACATACGAGAAAAGGAAAGGGCAGTCTGCGTGATGCATGGCTGCCCTTTATTGTTTCCCGTTTTTCTTATTTATTCAATAATTTTTCGCTCATATTGAGAGCGGCCTTTCTGCCGTCTCCCATGGCAAGGATTACTGTGGCTCCTCCTCGTACGATATCGCCGCCAGCGTAGATTTCTTCGATGGAACTCTGCATCTGGTCGTTTACGGCAATGGTGTTCTTCCGGCCGAGTTCCAATCCCTCGATACTCTGTGGAACGAGTGGATTAGGGCTTACGCCTACAGCTACAATTACCTGGTCGCACTCCAAAGTGATGGTTTCGCCTGTAGCTTCTGGACGGCGACGGCCGCTGGCATCAGGTTCGCCAAGCTTCATCACATCGAGAACTACAGCCTTTACTGCGCCCTTCTCATCTGCCTCATATTCTTTAGGATTGTGCAATGTAAAGAAGTTGATTCCTTCTTCCTTGGCATGCTTCACCTCTTCGAGTCGGGCAGGCATTTCAGCCTCCGAACGGCGATATACCAAGGTTACGTCTGCTCCGAGTCGTTTTGCAGTACGGCAACTGTCCATAGCTGTGTTACCGCCGCCTACAACAACCACCTTCTTGCCTAAGTTGATAGGGGTATCGCTATGAGGATTGGCTGCATCCATCAGGTTTACACGTGTAAGATATTCGTTAGAAGACATGATGTTCAAGGCATTCTCTCCAGGAATATTCATGAAGTTTGGCAGACCCGCACCTGAGCCAACGAAGATTCCCTTGAATCCTTGTTCTTCCAGATCTTTTACGGAAATGGTCTTGCCTACGATGCAGTCTGTAATAAACTTTACGCCCATCTTCTGAAGATTTTCAATCTCTACATCCACGATAGCGTTAGGTAAACGGAATTCAGGAATACCATATTTCAATACACCGCCAATCTCGTGTAAAGCCTCAAAGACGGTAACGTCGAATCCCTTCTTTGCCATATCGCCTGCAAAACTCAATCCGGAAGGTCCTGAACCAACTACAGCTATCTTGATGCCATTAGGTTCATCGCACTTTGGTACAGAGATGTTGCCACTCTGGCGCTCGTAATCGGCAGCAAAACGCTCCAGGTATCCGATAGCTACAGCAGGCTCGTTCATCTTGAGATGTACGCACTTGCTTTCGCATTGCTTTTCCTGTGGACAAACTCGTCCGCAAACGGCAGGTAGGGCAGAGGTGTTCTTTAAAACCTTGGCTGCGGCAAGGAACTGGCC
>CAVHWE010000154.1:0-5986 GCA_963639495.1 bacterium
CCAACGGTACAGCCACCACAGAAGAAAAGAAAGAGAAGAAGAAGGCCAAGCCAACGGAGCAGCCTGTCAACTTCGATGATCTTTAAATTTAGTTAATAATTTATAGTTTATAGCGGCTACACCGTTTAGCAAGAAGGCGATTTAATATGGCTTATGCTATAAACTATAAATTATAAACTATAAATTAAATACAATGATTGATCTCGACAACCCGGAGTTGCAGAATGCACTCCAAATCATACAGTTTACCCGTCGTTCGCTTTTCCTTACCGGAAAGGCGGGGACGGGTAAATCTACTTTTTTACGTTATATAGCCGCCAATACCAAGAAGAAACATATCATTCTTGCCCCAACAGGCATTGCGGCCATCAACGCCGGAGGAAGCACGCTCCACAGCTTTTTCAAGCTTCCTTTCCACCCGCTGCTGCCCAACGACAGCATGTATTCCGTCCGCAACATCCGCAACACCCTGAAGTATAATTCAGAGAAGATAAAGATTATACGCGAGGTAGAGCTCATCATCATCGATGAGATCAGTATGGTTCGTGCCGATATCATCGATTTCCTGGACAAGGTATTGCGGGTATATTGCCGCAACATGCGAGAGCCTTTCGGGGGCAAGCAGCTGCTTCTGGTGGGCGATATCTTCCAGCTGGAGCCTGTGGTGAGGGAAGACGACCGTCGTCTGCTCAGTCCCTTCTACCGCAGCAGTTTCTTCTTCGATGCCAAGGTGTTCGAATACTTCAAGCTCGTGAGCATCGAACTCAAGAAGGTATACCGTCAGAGCGATCCCGTTTTCATCAGCATCCTCGACCATATCCGCACGTCTCAGGTGCCCATGCAGGATCTACAGCGCCTCAACCAGCGCGTGGGAGCCCAGCTCGATGAGAGCGATTCCAAACTTGCCATCACCCTCTCTACACGCCGCGATACGGTAGATTACATCAACGACAGCCAGCTCCAGTGTCTTCCGGGAGAGCCTTGCCTCTTCCGTGGTCACATACAGGGCGAGTTTCCGGAGAGCAGTCTCCCTACCCCTATCGAGCTTTACCTCAAGACGGGGGCTCAGGTTATCTTCATCAAGAACGATATCGAGCATCAGTGGGTGAATGGCACGCTGGGCACCATCATCGGTTTTGATGAGGATGAGGATGCCAAGATTTATGTGCGCACCGAGGAAGGCAAGGATGTGATGGTGGAGCCTGCGGCATGGAGCAACATGAGATACCATTTCAATGAGGTTGAGAAAAAGATTGAGGAGGAAGAGATTGGCAGATACGAGCAGTACCCCATCCGTCTGGCTTGGGCGATAACGGTTCATAAGAGCCAGGGCCTCACCTTCAACCAGGTGAAGATTGATTTCACGGGTGGTGTCTTTGCGGGCGGACAGACGTATGTTGCCTTGTCCCGCTGCACCAGTCTCGAGGGCATTAGTCTTCAGGAGCCGTTGCGTCAGAGTGATGTTTTCGTGCGCAATGATGTCAAGCAGTTTGCCCGTCATTACAACGACCAGAGCACCATCAACACAGCGCTTACCCAGAGTAAGGCCGACAAGCAGTATCATGATGCCGTCAAGGCCTTTGACAGGGGCGATATGCAGTCGGCTCTCGACAACTTCTTCCTTGCCATCCACAGCCGTTATGATATCGAGCAGCCGCTTGCCAAGCGTTTCATCCGCAAAAAGCTGAACAGGGTGAACGAGCTTCAGGCAGAGAACGAGCGGTTGCGTGAAGAAATAAGAAAGAAGGATGAAGAGAAGGAGAAGCAGCAGAAGTTCCTCAAGCGCCTTGCCACGGAGTATGTGATTATGGGGAAGGAGTGCGAAAAAGAGGGCATGAAAGAGGCTGCCATCATGAATTACCGCAAGGCCCTCACCCTTTATCCTGAGCACCCGGAGGCGAAAAGAAGGCTTTTAAAGGTAAAAAAGTAAAAGGGTAAAAAGGTAAAAAAGTAATATAGATAAAACAAAAAAAACAGGCAAAATGATTTTGCCTGTTTTTTTTGTTTTATCTATAAGCTGAAAAGCTCTATTAACTATAAACTTTCAACTATAAACTATCATCTAGTACCATTGTACAGCGTTCGAATAACCGCTTCTCTTGTCGTATTTCAGCGCATCTGTCAGGGTGGCTGCGTTACAACGGAAGGTGAAGTTGTAGCTCGTATATGGAGCGAGAACCACAGAACAGCTCATGTTAAAACAGTGAAGATCACGAGCCAGACTGGCGGTGGTCATACTGATCTTGTGGTTGTCAAAATCATAACCGGATGAGAAACTGATGTTCCAGCCATCACTGATTCTTACGTTACCACTCATGTTCAGAGTCTGGGTAAACTTGTATGCATAGCGCATCGTCTTCTCATTGAACTTCTCTCTTCGCGTATCCTCGCGCATCGTTACACCATAACCGAAGGTCAGCGACCATGGCATCTTAAACGCCATATAACCATCTGAATCCGTTTCAGCCTTGCCGCCCTTCTTGGCTGCCGTCTTACCCTTCTCCATGCTGTCGTCTACGTTGCTCTCGATGTCGGTATCCAAACCTTCATCGTCATCATCATTGCGCTGGCTATCCTTCTTGTCGTCATCATCATCGCCCCCGCCAAAGAGTTTCTTCAGCTTCTCCGGGTTCAGTGTGAACGAGAAGTTCTGCGACATACCCTGGAATCGTCCGAACCTACCCTTGCCCCACTCCGTATGGGTACCCACATAAACATTGTTCTGGTCGTCCAGCTCGTAGGCATAGGTGGCAAACACAGCGTTCATGTTGAAGGTATAGTTCTTCCACCATTTCAGTCTGAGGTTGATGTTCATATCGCTCCAAGGGCGAACCTTGGCTGCGGTATTGTAACTCATGTTGATGTCGAACGCATCGATGATACTGAGTTTCTTGTATCCGGTAGAGTCCTTTTCGCTCTTCACCTTCATCTCGATGTTGTTGCCCAGGGTAAACGAGATATTACCGCTCTTACCCTTGCCCGGCGCACCGTAGAGGGCATTGGCATACTTCGAGTAGCTCACCAGCGATACGTTTCCGTCGGCATCGGTCTTCTGGTAGGTGTCCCAGTAGCCGTAGCGTGAAGCTCCGAAGTCTGGGGCATAACTGAAACTCACCGTAGGCGTAAACACGTGGCGCACAGCCTGTATCTTATCTCCGAAGAGTTTGCGGCTTGGTATGTAGAAACCATAGAGTTTGGTAGAGAGACCTACGCTCATGTTCCAGTTATACACGTTGTTGAAACCGTAGATGGTATCACATTTCTCCGTTTGGCTGGCTTCATCCCATGATCTCTCCACCTTGTTGGTATACATACGGTCGGTGAAATTGAACGATGGGTTCACGTTGAGATATTTGAAGAGCGTGAATGTAGCGCTCACCGGTATCTGATGCTGCCATCCGTTGCGCCAGTCCTTGATGAGTGAACTGTGCATCAGCTTATCCTCTTTGGTATTGATGCTGTTAGAGATGTGTCCCGTATAGCTCATGGCTATCTTCTCGTACCATTTCTCATCGCCCACCATCTTCTTTCTTCTGAACGGATAGAAGCGGGAGATGCTGATGTTGAGGTCGGGCAGCGTCATGGCGATGGATGAATCGCGCATGTTCTGCGAGAGGTTGGCGGTGGAACTGAGCGTCATACCGATGCTTGAGAACGAGGTGCTCCAGTTAACAGATGAGGTTCGCGTACTCTGCGTCATCGTCTGCGGATTGTAGAGCGAATTGAGGTTGTTGCGTTCGTAGCTCGATGTGGCGAAGTTCACACTTGCCGAAAGCGAGCTGTATGGGTTTGCCTTGCTGTCCTGGCGGTGGCTCCATTGCAGTTTGAAGCTCTCCTGCTCGGTAAAGTCTGGCATTCCCTTGTCACCGTTCTTCGTATCCTGGTAACTGAAGAAGAAGGAACCCGAGTATTTGTATCTCTTTCGGTAGTTGCTGGCTGCCGAGAGTCCCCACGATCCCTTGGTATAAATCTCGCCCAGCAGCTTCAGGTCCCATTTATCGTTCATGGCGAAATAATATCCGCCATCTCTGAGATAGAATCCTCGTGCCGTTTCATCGCCATAGGTTGGCATGATGAAACCGCTGCTGTAGCTCTTGGTGAACGGGAAGAAGCCGTAAGGGATGGCAAGCGGCATAGGCACATCGCACACCACGAGATAGGCTGGTCCGAATACCACATCCTTGCCCGGCCTTACCTTGGCTCGGGAGAGCGAGATGTAGAAGTCGGGATGCGGATCATCACAGGTGGTATACCTTCCGTGCTGCAGATAGATGACTCCCGATGAGTCGCGTTTCGACTTCATACCGGTCAGGAATCCGTCTTCCTGTTCTGTATATACATTATTAATAAGGGCCTTCTTGCTCTTGAAGTTGAATTTGATGGTGTCGGTATCATAGGTATCGCTACCCATCTTGAAGACAGGTTTGCCCTTGATGCCTCCCTCCGCCGTACTGTCGGGAGTACCCATCGCCTTCACGTTGCTCTTGTCCATATCCATGGAGATGCGGTCGGAACTGAGGTCCATATTGGTATACTTCACGTTGGAGTTTCCGTAGAGATATGCCACCTTGTTCTTGGCATCGTATACGAGAGAGTCGTCCGCCTGATAGTTAACCGGTGCGTCTACTCCACCCTGTTTCTTCCTGGCGATACTGTCGAGGCGGATACTGTCATCCACCACTTTATTATGTTTCCATATAGCTTTCTGCAGCGAGTCCATCTGCGTGGTGTCGTCAGCCTGTTTCAGTTTGGACTTTATTTCGTTGCCCAGCGAGTCTACGAACACACTGTCACCCACGCTGTCCACGGTTTCCGTCTTCTCCTTCTTCTTTTTCTTTTTCGAATCGGGCATACCTGGGTTAGCCACCATCATACACGAGATGGCAGCGAGCAGCAGCATAGCTATCGTCGATTGTTTTCTCATTCAATAAATTAGAATTCTATTCAAACATGCGTTCCCATTGCTGGAAGCGTTTTACTCCTTCCTCTCCGAACTTCATGAGACTTTTTTCTGCTTTCTCAATTGTTTTTTCCCGGTCGAGGTGAGTTTTGCTGAAGAATTTATCAGCGTAGCAAATCACCTTCTCCTCCATGGTTTCCGGCAGGAAATCCTGATGTGGCAGGGGCAGGTTCTGTGCTATGATCTGTGCCTCTGTGATGCCTGCACCGGTATGGCGCTCACATACGCGGGCATGTCGCTCATATCCTTCCTTGCGCAGGATTTCTGCTCCCAGTCGTCCATGACAGATGTAGGGCTGCGAGCCGAAACACTGTATGCCTGGGGCATCGGTCATGAAGATGCCGAGGTCGTGGAGCATAGCTGCTTCTTCGATAAACTGGGCATCGAGTTGCAATTCGGGATGATACGAAACAATCTGTAGCGCTTTTCGCGCTACAGATTGGCTATGTGTGATGAGGATATGCCGAAGCTCATTATCCTCAGGATAATACTTATCAATAATAGCTTGATAATTCATTTCTATTATATTTACTCCGCATTGCGCTCGATGTAAGCGATAACATCGCCCTTGCGCACCTTGCTGCCCTGCTTGGCATTGATTTCTACGAGCTTGCCGCCCAATGCAGCTGGGATGGTTTCAAACTCGCCCCAAGGAGCCTGGATATAGCAGAAGGCATCACCTTCTTTATATTCCTTGCCGATGTATGGCTCTACAGCTGGCTGGCACTCGCCCTCGCCCTGGAATTCCCAGAAGAGCTGGCCGGCTACTGGTGCCACGATGGCATCTGCCTTGGCGTGCTTGAACTCTGCAAGCTGTGCAGGAGTAAGGGTTGTACCGAGCTTGGCATCCTTTGCCTTCTGAAGGTCGGCCAGGAAGTTCTTCTTTGCCTGTCCGCTCTTGTAGTTGCGATACTGCTCTGGGTGCATAGCGAGCTCGAAGAGTTCCTCGTCGTCCTGACCGTAATCCCAGCCGTTCTCGTCCATCTCCTTCTTGAAGTCGTCGAGGGCGTTGGTGAGCAATGTGTG
>CAVHWE010000155.1:0-5968 GCA_963639495.1 bacterium
CAGCATACATCCAGAACTTCAAGGCAGAAGACTTGGAGAGCTTCAAGGCATAAGACATTTATAAGAATCAGATAATTTAAAAAGTCCGTGGGCAATGAATGCTCACGGACTTTTTTTATTACAAACTTTCTTCTTTACTTACCTGATATACTCCCAAAAATTTTGGGGGAATCGGATATTATTAGGGTAAGAATTTCGGGGGAATCGGATACTACATATCTATCTTTCTCATTTTCATTGAATTAGCAAAAATATCAAGTTATGTACAGCAAAGCACAAGATTAAAAGGAACTTTCTGCAAAAAAATGCAACAAGCATCTACCTCAATCGGAGCAAAAGAAGTGTACACCTCATAAATATACTTTATAAGCAGATTTCTTCGTAATTACTCAGTCCCCATTGAAGCCCCCTATGGCCATGAGTAGTTACCTATAATCTTATTGACGTATACTTAATATATTAGTCCATTGAATCTGATTAAACGCCTTTCATTACTTACCCAGTCGTCTCGGTGCGTTTGTTCAGTCATATCAAACTTTAGCAGCAAATAATAATCTTTTTTTATAATCACAGCCATTCCCGAAAAGTGAAACAAATAACAAAAATCAGGAATAGGGATTTTCCCTTCTACTTTAGGGAATTCTTCTCTTTTTATTTCAAAAGAAAGCTGTACTTTTGCAACCATAAAACAATATAATAACTTTCAAAAACAGTTTAGCTTATGAAAAGGAATGATTGGATGGCGCTCATCGCCACAACCATATTGATGTTTGCCGTATGCCTCTCGGCTTCGGCTAAAGGAAAAAGAAACGTGGAGCGGGGAATGACCAAGCAGGAAGTAATAGCCATTCTTGGAGAACCTAAGCTCACCAGTTTCGACATGTATGGGGACAAATGGGAATATGACAAATATAATTATCTGTTTGGAGATTCCAAGTACATCACGGTCTTCTTCGACAGAAACGGAAAGGTTGTGCAGTACGATACAAAAATCATAGAACTAAACAGCCAAACATCGAATGTACAGCAGCCACAACACCCTACCCCACCCATCTACGATGGAAGATGTGATCCCGATGGCAGAATGGATTACGGCTATTGTCTCGATGATGCGTCCTTCTCCAAACTATATAATAAGGTGAAGAAGGCAAGCTTTGATGCCAACAAGTTCGACCTGATAGAAGTGGCAAGTCTCGGCTGTTACTATTCTTGTGCCCAAGCCGTCAGCATGATGAATATATTCACTTTTGGTGACAGCAAGATGAAAGCCCTCAGACTGATGGCTCCTCATATCATAGATTTGCAGAATGCCACTATCATCTATCAGCAATTCAGTTTTGAAAGCGAAAAGCAAAAGGTAGGAGAAATATTAAGAAGCAGCAGAATATCTCCTCAAAACTTGCATATTCAATGAAAAAACATTAATTTTGCACTCAAAAATTGCAAAATAAATGAATACAAAGATATTATCAAAAGACAAAGACCCGATGGGTGCCGCTATCCTTGATTATCAGAAATCGGGAAGAGCAGGAAGATTACGTGTGCTCTCTTCTATGTTCGAAGAGGACGAAATGCCGGTGAAACATCTCTTCAGAAAAGTTGAGGAGATGCCGATGCTGGAGCAGAAGGCCTTGCAACTCACAAAAGGGCGTGTACTGGATATCGGAGCCGGCAGCGGCTGCCATACGCTCGCCTTGCAGGAGAAGGGCTTGGAGGTGAAAGCTATAGATATTTCTCCTCTGAGCTGCGAGGCAATGAAGCTGAGAAGAGTAAAAGATGCGGAATGCATCAACCTCTTTGATGATCATCTGGAAACTGGCTTTGATACCATCCTCCTTCTGATGAACGGCACGGGTATCGCCGGGAAAATAGAAAACCTCCCTACCCTCTTCAACCGCCTTAAGGCTTTGCTCAACAAGGACGGACAGATTCTCATCGACTCCTCCGACCTCAAGTATATTTATGAGAATGAAGACGGAAGTTTCGACATCAATCTGAATGGTGCCTACTATGGAGAAGTGGATTACCAGATGATTTACAAGGATGTAAAGGGTGACTGTTTCGACTGGCTCTACGTAGATTTCCCATTACTGAAATCCATCGCCGAAAGCTGCGGCTTGCATGGCGAATTGGTAGCAGAAGGAGAACACTACGACTATCTGGCGAGGATTTTCTAAGCATATAAAGATAAAAAGGAGTTAAGATGATGGTCTTAACTCCTTTTTTATCTTTTCTTTCTATTTAATCGTCGAAATCGTGACGTCCGAGAAATCATTCATATAATCCAGAATCTCCAGCGTATGGAAACCCCGTTTGGCTTTTATTTCGATGCTCGCTTCCACAAATTCTTCCTTAGAAAATCTTCGCTCTTTCAGTTCGTAAGAATGAACTTCCATGCCTTTCTGCTTGATTTTACTGATGAATTCCTTCACGCTGTCCCTTGACGGGGCAGAGAAATTCAGTTCGATGGTAGTTGTTCCCAACTGCGGTATCAGATAATTCAATACCTCCAGTCCCAGCAACACCATTACCGTAGTAATAGCTGCAGCCACATACATACCCGTTCCGCAAGCCAATCCGATAGCTGCCGTCACCCACAAGCCAGCAGCCGTAGTTAAGCCTCGGACCACATTCTTCTGGAAGATGATGGTACCGGCACCCAGGAATCCGATGCCCGAAACCACCTGAGCAGCCACACGCGAGGAATCCTTCAGATCAAAGCCGAATCCATACTGGGAAACTACACAGAAAAGGGCACTACCCAGGGCTACAAGGAAGTGAGTGCGGAAACCCGCCTCCTTGGCACGGTATTCTCTTTCGATACCTATCGCTCCTCCCAAGATGAGAGCCAGAGACAGGCGAACAGTCAGGTCTATATAGGTTGCATCCATATTATTCCTTTCTTTTAAAGTTTGCTTGCAAAGATAATATAATTCGAAGACAATACAAAATAAAACTATCATTTTTATTACGAAAACATCTTTTTTCTTTGGTAATTCAAGAAAAAAGCGTACCTTTGCACCAATGATATTCGTATCATTTATACATGATTCACCTTTTTAAAATGTAATAATTACTAAACATTTTTAGACTTTTATGAAAAAGAAGATAACATTATTTTTGCTCTTGGCAACAGCTGTTGTCGGCAGAGCACAAACAACCACAGAGTTGCTACCAGTTGGCACTGAAGCACCTGACTTCCAAATCACCAATGACAAGACAGGCAAGAAAATATTCCGTCTGTCCGATTGGAAGACCAAGACCGATGCAGACGGCAAGGTGGTACCAGGCGTATGGACCGTACTCGACTTCTGGGCTTCATGGTGTCCAGCCTGTCGCAAGGACATGCCAAAGGTAAAAGAAATATCAAAAAAATATCTCACGAAGATACAGCTCGTCGGGATTTCATTCGATACCGACAAGGAAAAGATGAACAAATATCTCAGCAGCAACCACTACGACCAGTGGATGCAATACTGCGAGGGAAAGAAATGGAAGGAAACTCAGATTTCCAAGGATTACCATATCTCATGGATTCCAACCTCCTACCTCATCGACCCTGAGGGGAAAGTGTACTTCTCTACTGTCAATGCCGAGGAAATGATGCAGAAGCTGGACTCGCTCGACAATTTAGGTAAGCTAACAGCCTTTATAGAGATGCCCCACTACCCTGGTGGAAAGGCGCTCTTGATGAAGCAACTAGCCGTTAATACCAAGTTTCCAAAGTTGTGCCAAAAGTATAAAGCCGCAGCCAAAGTAAAAGTGGAATTTATCGTCGAGAAAGATGGAAACGTCTCTGATGTCGGAATACAAAGTTACCATGTGTTAGACAACCCTAACGGCAAAGATTTCAACAAGCTGTCAGGAGCTGAGCAAACCCAAGTCCGCTCACAAATTCGCACTCTCTTCGAACAGGAAGGCATCCGTGTTGTGAGCACATTGGGGAAATGGACACCCGGCAAAATAAGGGGCGAGGCTACACGCGTACACTATACCGTTCCCATTGTATTCAGACTACATTAGAATGGGTTGACAAGTTTCAAGACACGTGGTATGACCAAACAGGAAGTCATCGACATTCTTGGCGACCCCAAGACCAAAAGTTTCGATGAATATGGAGACAAATAGAAATTCTATAAATTCACAAATACACATTATTTAATAATATATATGGCAACAGTTGACGACAAGAAGATCATCTTCTCAATGGTGGGCGTATCTAAGATTATCCCACAAAACCAGAAACAGATTCTGAAGAACATCTACCTATCGTTCTTCTACGGAGCAAAAATCGGTATCATCGGTTTAAACGGTGCCGGTAAATCTACGTTGATGAAAATCATCGCAGGACTTGAGCAACCTACCCAGGGTGAGGTGGTTTGGAGCCCAGGCTACTCTGTGGGCTACTTGCCTCAGGATCCTCCGCTCGACGAGAACAAGACCGTGAAGGAAAACGTGATGGAGGGTGTGCAGAAAATCTATGATGCACTCGCAGAATACGAGGACATCAACAATAAGTTCGGTCTCGAAGAATATTACGGAGACCCTGATAAAATGGACAAGCTGATGCAGCGTCAGGCTGAGGTGCAGGACATCATCGATGCAACCGATGCCTGGAACATCGACTCCAAGCTGGAGCGTGCGATGGCTGCCCTGCATTGTCCTCCTGGCGATTGGCCAGTTACCAATCTCTCGGGTGGTGAGCGCCGCCGCGTGGCTCTCTGCCGCCTGCTCTTGCAGAAGCCGGATGTACTCCTGCTCGATGAGCCTACCAACCACCTGGATGCTGAGAGCATCGACTGGCTGGAGCAGCACCTGCAGCAGTATGAGGGTACCGTCATCGCCGTAACCCACGACCGCTACTTCCTCGACGACGTGAGCGAGTGGATTCTGGAGTTGGACCGTGGCGAAGGTATTCCATGGAAGGGCAACTACTCTTCATGGCTCGACCAGAAGACCAAGCGAATGATTCAGGAGGAGAAGACTGCCTCTAAGCGCCGCAAGACATTGGAGCGCGAGTTGGAATGGGTTCGCATGGCACCTAAGGCCCGTCAGGCTAAGGGTAAGGCTCGTCTGAACTCTTACGAGCAGATGCTCAACCAGGAGCAGAAGGAGCGCGAGGAGAAGCTGGAAATCTTCATCCCTAACGGTCCTCGTCTGGGTAACAAGGTAATTGAGGCTCAGCATGTGAAGAAGGCGTTCGGCGAAAAGGTTCTCTTCAACGACCTCAACTTCATGCTTCCTCCTAACGGCATCGTAGGCGTCATCGGTCCTAACGGAGCCGGCAAGACTACCCTCTTCCGCCTCATCATGGGCTTGGATCAGGCAGATGGCGGCACATTCGAGGTGGGTGAGACCGTGAAGCTGGCTTATGTTGACCAGCAGCACAAGGACATCGACCCACAGAAGACCGTTTACGAGGTGATTTCCCAGGGCAATGAAACCTTGCGTCTGGGTGGAAGAGACGTGAACGCACGTGCTTACATCAGCCGTTTCAACTTCTCGGGCACCGACCAGAGCAAGCTCTGCAGTGTTCTCTCGGGTGGTGAGCGCAACCGTCTGCAGTTGGCCTTGGCATTGAAGCAGGAAGGTAATGTTTTGCTCCTCGATGAGCCAACCAACGATATCGACGTGAACACCCTCCGTGCCTTGGAGGAAGGTTTGGAGGCATTTGCCGGTTGTGCTGTAGTTATCAGCCACGACCGCTGGTTCCTCGACCGAATCTGTACCCACATCCTTGCCTTCGAGGGCAATGGTGAGGTCTTCTTCTTCGAGGGCAGCTATTCTGAGTATGAAATCAACAAGGCGCGCCGTCTTGGAGATACAGAGATCAAGAAGGGTCGCTACCGCAAGTTGATGGAGGAATAAAGATTCGAAAAAGAAAAGAAGGACTCGGTTCTGAAACAATAAAAAAATCGGGTAGGAGGTAAATGCTAATCACAAAAGGCATTTGCCTCCTATTTTCACA
>CAVHWE010000156.1:0-5942 GCA_963639495.1 bacterium
ACACTTCAAACATGTTGCTTTATGTACCAGTACCTCTGTTGACAGGTTACAGCACCTCTCTCCAGAATCTGGGTAAGGTAAACAACCGCGGTTGGGAAATCGGCTTGACTTCACAGCATACATTTGCTAATGGTTTAGGTTACTCATTCAATGTTAACTATGCCAAGAATACCAACGAGGTAAAAGAGTTAGGTCCTGGTAATGCACCTATTATTTCTTCTGGTAGTGTAGGTCATGCTTATTATATTACAGAGGTTGGCAAACCTATCGGTAGCTACTATCTCTTGAAGTATGATGGTGTGTTCAAGAACCAGCAGGAACTTGACAGTTATCCACACCTTGCTAATGCAAAGGTAGGTGACTTCCGTTTCGTTGACGTTGATGGAAGTGGTGATATTGACTTGGACAAGGACCGTACTGTATGCGGCAACTACATGCCTAAGTTCACCTATGGTTTTGGTGGCAAACTCTGGTACGGAGGGTTCGATATGGACTTCAACTTCCAGGGTGTTTATGGCAACAAGATTCTGAACTTGAACCGTCGTTACATCGACAGCATGGAAGGTAACGTAAATGGTACTAAGATAGCTCTTGACCGTTGGAAGAGTCCAGAAAATCCAGGTAGCGGTTGGGTAAACCGTGCTAACCGTAAGCAAACAGGTAGTAACGGACGTACTTCAACCTGGCATCTGGAGGGCGGTTCATACCTCCGTCTTCAGAACTTAGCATTGGGTTATACATTGCCACGCGCCTTCACACAGAAGTTCAAGGTTGAGAAGATGAGAGTTTATGTTTCAGGACAGAACCTCTTTACCATCACAGACTACAGCGGTTACAACCCTGAGGTAAATGCCCGTCCATCTCAGAACCTGACTCCAGGTGAGGACTATGGTACTTATCCTTTGGCAAGAACTTATATGTTTGGTTTGAACATCACATTATAAAGAATTACACAATATGAAAAAGATATTATTTTTAGCATCTTTAATAACTTTGCTGATGACTTCATGTGGAGACAGCTTCTTTGATTTGGAGCCAGCAAGTAAAGTAACGATTGATAAGGTGTATAAGACTGCAGGTGATTATAATGTTGCTGTAGTCGGCTGCTACGCTAAGTTGCAGTCTCAGGTAAATTTCTACAAAGAATGCTGTGAGTACCGTAGCGACAACATGGAGGTGAAAGCCCCTACAGCTGGTACTCAGGACCGTTATGACATTAACCATTTTGAAGATAAACCTTCAAATGGTATTCTGTCTGACTACTGGGCAAACTTCAACAACAACATTTACCGTTGCAACCTGATTCTCGACCAGATTGACGGAGCGCAGTTTGATGAGACTTTGAAAAAGCGATATAAGGGAGAGGCCATGTTTATCAGAGCCTTAAACTACTTCAACATGTATCGTGTATGGGGTGGCGTTCCTGCAACAAAGCATGTAGTAAGTGCTGCAGAAGCTTTGAAAATTGCAAGATATTCTGACGAACAGATGTTCGATCTGATTGCTGGTGATTTGAAGGAGATTGTAGATAACAATTATCTTCCAGAGAAGTATTCTGCATCAGAAACAGGACGTGTAACAGCTAATGCTGCCAAGGCTCTGTTGGGTAAGGTTTATCTTACATTCCATAAGTGGAACGAGGCAAAGGATGTTCTTTCTCAACTCATCGGCAAGTATTCTCTGTTGCCATCAATCGGTCAGGTATTTGATGTGAACAACAAGAACAACGCAGAGATTATCTTTGCAGTTCACTTTAATAAGGAGATCGTAAACGAAGGTCATTCTTATTGGTACGATATTACCAACTTGATCGACGAAAGCGGTCAGGCAGAAGCACTTGTAAACTGCTTTACACCAGGTGACACCCGTAAGGAGATGATTACTTATGTGAAGGCAGAAAACAAAGTCTATCTGATGACTAAGTTCCTGGATACCAAGAATGTATCATTCAACCAGGTAGGTAATGACCAAATCCTTCTCCGTTATGCTGACGTACTTTTGATGTATGCAGAGGCATTAAACGAACTTGGATATGATGCTTCAGAAGGTTCTATCGCATTGAAGCAATTGAATGCAACCAGAACAAGAGCAGGTCTTACTAAACTGACAGCTGCAGATGTTCCTACACAGGAAAGCTTCCGCAAGGCTATTCTCGATGAGCGCCAGAAGGAGTTCCCATACGAGGGTCATCGTTGGTTTGATTTGGTTAGAATGGGATATGCAAAGAGCGTATTGGCAGCACAAGGCTTGAATATTCAAGATTATCAACTCCTTTTCCCTATTCCTCAAACAGAAATCGAAAAGGTTGGAGATTCTAAAATCTTGTGGCAGAACCCAGGCTACGATAAATAAAACATTTCATTTCAAGAGGGCTCCGGTCCTCTTGAAATCTATATATAAATAAGGTATCGTTTTTCCACATCTTATAAACTAAAATAAACAATGAAAAAGATATATATCCTTTCCATATTGTGCATGCTTTCTTCTATAAGCTTTGCACAAAGTAATCTGAAAGAAATTCTTAAGAATTTCAACAAGCCTGCAAAAGAAAATGTTATGGTCGTTTCTCATCGTGGAGACTGGCGTAATGCTCCTGAAAATTCTATTCAGGCATTCCAGAACTGTATCGACATGGGTGTTGATATGGTTGAGTTGGACTTGAAGAAGACAAAGGATGGCGTTCTGGTTCTGATGCACGACAAGAAGATTGACCGAACCATGAATGGTAAGGGATTCCCAGAGAATTATACTCTTGATTCTTTGAAGATGCTCCGCCTGAAGAATGGTGTAGGCTGCAAGACCCGCCATCAGATTCCAACATTCCGTGAGGTAATGGAACTCTGCAAAGGCAAAATCATGGTGAATGTTGACAAGGGCTACGACTACTTCGACGATGCCATGAAGGTTTTGAAGGAGACTGGTACAGTTGACCAATGCATCATCAAGGCTGAACTTCCTTACGAGGTGGTAAAGGCTGAGCATGGTGATGTTCTCGACAAGATGATTTTCATGCCTGTAGTTAACCTCGGCAAGCCTGGTGCAGAAGAGGTAATCGACGGTTACATCAAGAACATGAAACCAAAGGCTTACGAATTGGTATTCAAGACTGATGATGCCAACACTCGCCGCCTGATTAAGAAAGTACGTGATAGTGGAGCAAGAGTTTTCATCAACACACTTTGGCCTGAGCTTTGCGGTGGACATGATGATGATCGCGCCGTAGAACTCAAACAGCCAGAAGAGAGCTGGGGATGGATTGTCGGCCAAGGCGCTAAACTGATTCAGACTGACCGTCCTGCTTTGCTTCTTGATTACTTGAGAGCCAAGAAACTTCATAAGTAACATACAAATAGGTTTCGCATATATGTTCAAAAGGTTAACAAGTTTAGGTTTGTTGTGCATGCTTGCTATTGCAAGTTATGCACAGCACCTAAATGAAATCCTCTCAGAATTATCTGCTCCTGCCAAGCAATCAGTCCTGGTGGTTTCGCATCGTGGCGATTGGCGTAATGCTCCAGAAAACTCACTTCAGGCATTTCAGAACTGCATAGACATGGGAGTAGACATGGTTGAACTGGACTTGAAGAAAACCAAGGATGGAGAACTTATCCTGATGCACGACAATACGCTGAACCGCACAACCAATGGTACAGGAAAACCGGAAGACTATACGCTGGCTGAACTGAAAGAACTCAGGTTGAAGAACGGCGCAGGCTGCCTTACCCGTCATAAGATTCCTACACTTAGAGAAACCATGTTGCTCTGTAAGGGAAAGATTCTGGTGAATGTTGACAAGGGCTACGAATACTTTGAAGATGTTCAAAAGATTCTTGAAGAAACCGGTACGGCTAACCAATGTGTTGTCAAGGAAAAGATACCTTATCAAACGATTAAGGAACAGCATGGCGATATTCTAGACAAAGTAATTTTCATGCCTAAGGCAGACTTATGCAAGCCTGAGGCAGAAAGCATTATCGACAGTTACTTGCAGAATGAGAAACCTCTAGCGTTTGAGGTTAGATTTTCTCAAGTAAACGATAAGGTATTTGAACTGATTAAAAAGCTAAACGACAACGGCATCAAAGTATTTGTCAACGCCTTATGGCCTGCACAAAATGCTGAGCACGATGATGATAGGGCTGTTGAACTGAAACAACCTGATGAAAGTTGGGGATGGCTTATCCAACAGGGATTCAAACTGATTCAGACCGATCGCCCTGCCCTGCTTCTCGATTATTTGAGAGCAAAGAAACTTCATAAATAACAACTAAGGATTATATGTTTAAGAAAATAATAGACTTCTATAAGGTTTCGGAACCGATTCCGGCTAAAGCCTCAACACCTGAGGAAAACGAAAGAAAACTGAAACGTCTGCAATGGGCTACTTTCCTTTCTGCTACCATAGGATATGGTACATATTATGTGTGCCGACTCAGCCTGAACGTAATCAAAAAACCGATTGTAGATAATGGCGTATTCTCTGAAACTGAGCTCGGTATCATCGGCTCTGTCTTGTTCTTCACTTACGCTATCGGTAAGTTTACCAACGGTTTCCTTGCTGACCGAAGCAATATCAAGCGACTGATGTCTACCGGTCTGCTCGTTACAGCCTTGGTGAATCTGGCTTTGGGCTTTACTAATTCCTTCATTCTCTTTGCAGTTTTGTGGGGATTGAGCGGTTGGTTCCAGTCAATGGGAGCTGCCTCTTGCGTAGTAGGTCTTTCCCGCTGGTTTAACGATAAGAACCGAGGAACGTTCTACGGATTCTGGAGTGCGAGCCATAATATTGGTGAGGCGATGACCTTCATCTTTGTGGCTTCCATCGTGAGTGCCTTCGGATGGCAATATGGTTTTATCGGAGCTGCGATAGTAGGTTTGGCGGGCGTAGTCCTGCTCCTTACTTTCTTCCACGATACACCTGCCAGCAAGGGTGTTACCCTGCCGGGTATCAAGGTAGAGGAAAAGAAACAGGATACGGAATCTTACAACAAGGCACAGAGTGCGGTTTTGAAGAATCCGCTCATCTGGATTCTAGCCTTGAGTAGTGCTTTCATGTATATCAGCCGCTATGCTGTTAACAGCTGGGGTATCTTCTATCTTGAGAACGAGAAGGGATATACTACGATAGATGCTAGCTTCATCATCTCTATCAACTCTATCCTGGGTATTGTGGGAACCGTATCATCCGGACTGGTATCTGATAAGATTTTCAAAGGCAACCGTTATTTGCCAGCCGTTATCTTCGGCTTGCTGAATGCGTTGGCGCTCTGTCTGTTCCTGCTGATTCCGGGCCATCATCTCTGGGTTGATGCTACGGCGATGGTACTGTTCGGTTTGAGCATCGGCGTGTTGCTTTGCTTCCTCGGTGGTTTGATGGCGGTAGATATTGCGCCTAAGAATGCATCGGGTGCTGCTCTTGGCGTTGTCGGCGTAGCGAGTTATGTGGGTGCCGGCATCCAGGATATCATGAGCGGTCTGCTCATCGAGGGCAACAAGCATCTGGTAAATGGCGTAGAGACTTACGACTTTACCTACATCAATTATTTCTGGATTGGCGCAGCCCTGATGTCTGTCTTGATGACTTGCATCGTCTGGAAGGCGAAACCAAAGACAGTTTAAGAAATAAACGAAGCTATCATCAAAATACTCTTCACTCTTCACCTTTCGGCCGGAAACCCCTGTGTTTATCGGCATTCCGAGGGGTGAAGAGTTGTTTTTATCTCTTCACCCACTCTTCACCACTCTTCACCTTCAGGAACGGAAACAGATGCGAAAGACAGATAGGAGGATTGCAAATCAGCCAGAACTGAAGGGTGAAGAGTGGTGAAGAGTAGGTGAAGAGTACCAGAATACTCTTCACCCCTCGGAATGCCGATAAACACAGGGGATTCGGGGCTTTTGGTGAAGAGTGAAGAGTATTTGGCAGGATGCCTATACGAAAA
>CAVHWE010000157.1:0-5933 GCA_963639495.1 bacterium
AGGAAGCTCTCAAAACCGTCAAACACGCTCTCGAAGGCATGCAGCTTACCTCCCTTCTGGAAGTTAGGCTTTATCTTATTGAGATAATTTCTTAATGCACTCATTATTTAAATAATTAATAGAACTAAAACTAAGCGTTCTCCTTGCGCAGGGTATTCAAGCCCTCGCGTACAATCTTCTGCAATTCGAGCTTAGATGAATCCACGAACTCAGCCACAGCAAAATCTTCAGGACTTACCTCGTAGATACCGAGCTGCTCCTGCTTGTCGATATCGCCGGTGATGATTGCCTTGATGAGATACTCACCATAGATGTCCATCGGGAGCACCTTGTCATACTCGCCGCTCATGATCATGTGGCGCTCGCCACCCTTTACGCGGGCATCGAGATTATACTCCTTCTTCTTGCCGAAGAGCCAGGAGAGATATGAACGCGATGTAGAGAACTGATCGGTACGTGGAAGAATCCAACCCAGCATCTCGTCGTTGTCATCACCCTCTGGGATGGCTGTAATCTCTGATGTATGACCACCTACAAAATCGGCTGTAGTCGTTTTTACACCGGTAAGAGGATTACCATTGATAAGTCGCACATGGTCAGTAGCTTTCAGCTGATTGGCTACAAAACTGCTTAAAGGTGTACCTACCAATACTTCAGCATAGCCAGGAGTCTTGATTTCACTACCAGCCACAGCTACAGTCTTGTGCAGATCAACCTTACCTGTCAGGAAGAGTCTTCCGAAGAAGATAACCGATGCTGGATCTACTGTCCAAACCACCTCGCCCTTGTTTACAGGGTCGATGTTGTTCACCTGTACGCCTACATTACCGGCTGGGCAAGGACCGTCAAAGACATTGAGTTCTACGTTCTTAGCCTCGCCGAGCGCATTGCTGTGCTGGTCAACGCCAACACCAAGATAAGTTTTCGCAATCTTGCTCAAGGCTGTCAAACCCGTCTGGAAAGCCTCTTCGTTGCCTTCGAGTTCTACCTCAAAGTCGGCTGCGAGCGGCATGTCGCGGAGGGCAGAAACGAAAATTGCCTTAGGCTTGGTGTCGGGAGTTGTGGACACAGCATAAGGCAACTGGTTGATGTATCCGAAGAGACCAGCCTCAAGCAGCGCCTGCTTGACAGCCTCACCGTCTAACGCATCAACGTTTTTCTTACCAAAATCCGTAGAGGTCTGTACTGCGTCGGCCTTCACCTTCACGCAGAGCACCTTTCGGCGCTCACCTCTCTCAATGGCGGTTACTTCTCCGCTCACTGGCGAGGCAAACTTCACCTCCGGGCAAGCCTTGTTCACAAACAAGGCATCTCCGGCATTGACATGATCGCCCTCGCGTACCACTACCTTAGGAGTCACACCCACGAAAGCCGCAGGAACCAGCGCATACTCGCCAGCCTGAGCCACCTGGAGCGTTACATCCTTGGAAGCCTTACCCGTAAGGTTAATGTCCAAGCCTTTACGTAACTTAATTACATTTGCCATAACTACATTAAAAAATATTATATATAAACTTATTAATCACTTCAAGATATATGCCTCGGCGCCCTCATCAAGACGCTATCCTGGCCATCTGCCATAAAACATATATTTTATCTACTTCTATGCTGAAACTTCTAAACGTGCTGCAAAAATAGTGAAAAAAAGTGATATAAAAAAGAAAAATTGTGTGAATTATTCGATTTTATGCCGATTTTTCAGTAATTTTGTCGCAAAATTCAAATTAGTAACATTTTTGTAAACTAGAGAAAGCAACTCTGAAACATTTAAAACATATCATCAATAGCATTATATGGACGCTGGCTGCTGTCTATTTCTTGCTTGTCGTACTGTTGCACGTGCCACCAGTACAGGCCTTCATCGGCTCTGAAGTAGCCGGTGCGCTGGCTCAGAAATTCGGCACTCAGGTAAGTATCGGAAAGGTGAACCTGGGCTTCTTCAACCGCATTATCATAGATGACGTGATGATGCTCGACCAGAAGGGCGACAGCATGATCTGTGCTTCGCGCGTATCAGCCAAGCTCGATTTCCTGCCTTTGAAGGATGGCAAGATTTCGGTTTCATCTGCCCAGCTCTTCGGGCTCAACGCCAACATCTACAAGCAGGATGCCAAGAGCCCGATGAACATCCAGTTCGTGCTCGATTCGCTGGCTTCGAAAGATACCACCCGCCATACTCCGCTCGACCTGCACATCGGAAGCCTGATTATCCGTCATGGTGCCGTTGCCTACAACCAGCGCGATATTGCGCCTAAGCCGGGCGTCTTTTCGCCGCAGCATCTAGGCATTACCGACCTCTCTGCCCACATTATTCTGGGCCATCTCACCGACAAGGATATCCATCTGGCTGTCAAGAAGATAACGCTGAAAGATAAATCAGGACTTCAACTCAGAAATCTGAGATTCAAACTCGATGCCGACCAGCAGCAAGCCCTGCTCAGAGACTTCAGCATCGAGCTCCCTCATTCGCAATTGCAGTTTGATGACCTGCGCGCTACCTACCGCATCGAGAACAAGCATATCGTAAAGCCTACACTCCAGTTTCAGGGCGGCATCAAGCCATCCGTCATCACGCTTGCCGATATTGCCTGCTTCGTGCCTGAACTCCGCAAGTTCAAGGATGCCCTGCAGCTTCATCTCCAGTTTTCGGGCACCAGTACATCTGCCAGCATCCATAACCTCGAATTCAAGACTCAGAGCGGCAGTCTGCTGCTCAGGGCTAACGGCCGTGTGAGCGATTGGGACCGCCTTCTGCGCTGGAAGGCAAACATCTCAGCCCTCAAGATATCAGGCGATGGCATCGGAGAGGTTTCCAGAAATCTGGGCAAACGCATCAGCATTCCGAAAGAAGTGCTGCGCCTGGGCGACATATATTATATAGGTGAAGTATATGGTGCTGGCAAGAACGTAGGCACCCGCGGACAGCTGAAGACCGGCGTGGGCGAAGTAGCCATCAAGGCCGAAAAGGCTGGCTCCGAGCTCAAGGCTAGCATCAACACCCAGGGCATCAACCTGGGCCGAATCCTCGACAACGGGCAGTTCGGCATCCTGGCAGCATCGCTTTCGGCTCACGGCAACAAGCAGCATTTCTATGCCAAGGGCAGCATTCCGCGCTTCGATTTCAACAAGTACAGCTACCGCAACATCCGGATAGACGGCAGCTATAACCGGGGATTGCTCGAGGGACTCGCATCCATCGCCGACCCTAACGCCAACATCCAGGTAGAAGGCTCCTACTCCATCCCGCGCAAACAGTATGCCGCAACAGCCCATGTACAGCATCTGCTGCCAACCATCCTGGGACTGAAGGTAGCCGACAAGACCTACAGTCTCGATGACATCACCGTAAGCGCCAAGAACCAGGGCAAGGACAGCTATTTCGACCTCGAAGCCCCGTTCGCCAGCATCCATGTTAACGGAGAGTACGATTACGCTACCCTCACCAAGAGCTTCACCAACCTGGTAGCCAGCAAACTGCCTACCCTTCCGGGCATCGGCAAGGTAGACAGGAGTGCGAAGAACCATTTCACCTTCCAGGCAGAAATCACCTCTACCGAGATTCTGCAGCGCATGCTGGGCATTCCGCTGAAGATAGAGCAGCCCGTCTTTGCCGATGGATTCATGAACGATGCCGAGAAAACCGTCAACATCTATGCCAGCGTGCCTGACTTCAGCTATGACGCAAAAGACTATCATGGAGCCAAAGTGCGACTGCATACCATCAACGATTCGCTCAAGATAGATGCACAGATTAGGCAGGGCAAATGGGGAGATAACGGACCGGGCATCCACGTAAAGGCAGCCGCTGCCGACAACCAGCTCTTCGCCAAGCTCTTCTACAACAACCATTCGGCTAAGCTCCCTATCCAGGGCATCATCGATACGAGGGCGCAGTTCTTCAAGAACGAAAATCAGGTTTCTACCGCCCACGTAACCATACACCCGTCTGAAATCAGAATCGACGGCACGCCGTGGGAGGTTCATCCTGCCGACATCATCTACAGCAAGAACCGCCTGCTGGTAGACCATTTCGCCGTGAGCCACGACCAGCAGCACGTCATCGTTTCCGGTCTTGCGACACCCGAGAAGACCGATTCTATCGTAGCCGACCTGAAGGATGTGGATGTGGCATACGTGCTGAACCTCATCAATTTCCATTCGGTAGATTTCACCGGCAAGGCTTCGGGCAAGGCTATCATCAAGAGCCTCTTCAACGACCCTGATGCCTACGCCCAGCTAGACGTGAAGGAGTTTACCTTCGAAAACGGACCGCTCGGTGTGCTCCATGCTGGTGTCAACTTCAACAAGGAGCTCGAACAGATTGATATTCATGCAGTTGCCGATGATGGTCCGGAGCATCAGACGCTCATCAACGGATACGTCTCGCCTAAGCGCAACTATATCGACCTGGGTATCGATGCCCAGGGCACCAGCATGAAATTCCTCGAGAATTTCTGCGGCAGTTTCATGAACCAGGTAGAAGCCTGGGGCGATGGCCATCTCAATGTGGTGGGCGATTTGAAAAACATCAATCTCGTGGGCGACCTTACCGCTCACGGCAAGGTGCACCTCAAGCAGCTCAACACCGATTATACCTTCGATGCGCTCCATGCCCACGCCATCCCAGATGATATCCTCATAGAGAATGATACCATCTTCGACCGCAACCGCAACATAGCCATCCTGAGCGGAGGCATCCACCACAAGCACCTCACCAGGCTGAGCTACGACCTCGATATCAAGGCGCACAACTTCCTGGGCTTCGATACCCGCGAGTTTGGCGACAACACCTTCTATGGCACCATCTATGCCACAGGCGATGTAGGCATTCACGGCAAGAGCGGCGAAACCGTCATCGATATCAACGCCGAACCCGAACCGGGCAGCATCTTTGTATATAATGTGGCAAGTCCGGACGCCATCAGCGACAAGAGCTTTATCCACTGGCACGAGATTGTGCCGGATATCATGGACAGCCTGAACGGGGCTCCAACCACGAAACAGAGAGAGGATGACATAGATTTCGAATCGGATATGCGCATCAACTTCCTCGTAAACACCAACCAGGACCTCACGCTCAAGCTGATCATGGACGAGCAGTCGGGCGATTATATCACCCTGAACGGCGATGGCGTAATCCGCGCCAACTACTTCAACAAGGGCTCGTTCGACATGTTTGGCAACTATGTGGTAGACCACGGCACCTACAAGCTCACCATCCAGAATCTCATCAAGAAGGAGTTTGAGTTTATGCCGGGCGGAACCATCGCCTTCGGTGGCAACCCATACAACGCCCCACTCAATCTGCGGGCTAAATATACCGTAAACGGAGTGCCGCTGAGCGACCTGCGCATAGGCCGTTCGTTCTCGGGCAACAACATCCGCGTAGACTGCCTGATGGACATCACCGGCACGCCTCAATCGCCTAAGGTAGATTTCTCGATGGACCTGCCTACGGTTAACAGCGATGCGAAGCAGATGATCTACTCTATCATCAATTCGCAGGAAGAGATGAACCAGCAGGTGCTCTATCTCTTGGGCATCGGCCGGTTCTACGCCCAGACCAACAACAACCAGGTGAGCGAGGACGGCGAACAGCAGAGTCAGACTTCGCTGGCGATGCAGAGCCTGCTGAGCGGCACCATCTCGCAGCAGCTGAACACCGTACTTTCCAACGTGGTGAAGAGCAACAACTGGAATTTCGGTGCCAACATATCTACGGGCGATGAAGGTTTCAACAATGCCGAATATGAGGGCATTCTGAGTGGCAAGCTGCTCAACAACCGGTTACTCTTCAATGGCCAGTTCGGTTATCGTGACAATCCGAATGCCACGCAGAGTTTCATCGGTGATTTTGACCTCCGCTACCTCATCTTCCCTAACGGCAACCTCGCCATACGCATGTACAATCAGACCAACGACCGCTATTTTAC
>CAVHWE010000158.1:0-5921 GCA_963639495.1 bacterium
TCTGGCAGCCTGAGTTCACAGATAAAACACTCTCCAGGAAACCCGGGGCGGTTCACAGCGCGGGGTGTCGATAAGTTCCACTGGAACCAGAGTCGGAGAGGCCGGAAAAGATTGTGATACTGTAGGGCCTACAATAGTTGGAGGCATTCTACGAGAAATACGTCCTTCTCTTTGCCAGAGGCGTAGCCATTTAAAAATCAGGTTGTTATCAACGCCATGTTCCCGGGCCAGTTGTGCAACATTGGCATTTAGTTTCGAAGCCAGTTCAACCATATGAAGTTTAAATTCATTAGAAAATATCCGGCGGGTTCCGGAGCGCCAGTCTGTAGGTTTATCCATCAATAGAACTCCGTCTAATTTAGAAGGAGCTCTAATTTAGTCTGCAAGGAGCAGGTGTTACAGACGGCACTGGCTTTACGCTTACATATATCTCGCTCAAGGCGAGCTTCATTTAACGCCTTACGCAGTTGCAGAATTTCAGATTCCAGTTCAGCCACCGTGCGGGAACCAGGAGTACCGAGCCCTTTTCTGGCGGCGGTAACCCATTCTCCTAAAGTGCCTTCAGGAAGAGATAATCGGGAAGCGCCTTCACTGATCGAAAGTTGATTTTCAAGAACCGTTCTGACAGCTTCGGCTTTGAACTCTTTAGAGTAACGTTGGGTTTTTCTGCTCATTATTAGCTCCTTCTGATACCATTCTATTTCAGGAAGGAGTGTCCGTTAAACTCAGGCTACCTCAAGGTTCCCCGACGCGAAAGCGGGCAGACTTCCGTCTGGTCTTTAATTGCATGAAAAGCTGTAAAGCAGTCAAAAGGATATCAGCGAGATGAATACACACATCAGTGTGTCCACGATACCCCACCCGACAGGCTGGCACACCATAAACTGGAAAGCATGCCATGCCCGGGTGCGAAAGCTACAGTTACGGATTGCAAAGGCAACCCGACAGCAACAATGGCGACAGGTCAGAGAACTACAGCGCATCCTCACCCGCTCATTCTCCGGCAAAGCCGTGGCTGTCAGGCGTGTAACTGAAAATACCGGTAAAAGGACACCCGGTATTGACGGAAAAATATGGCACACACCGAAGGAGAAATGGGAAGGGATATGCAGCCTGAATCTGTGTGGTTACAGACCACAGCCACTACGGCGAATACATATCCCAAAATCAAACGGCAAAACGCGACCGCTGGGCATACCCACAATGAGAGACCGGGCCATGCAGGCACTGTGGCTGCTGGCTCTGGAACCCGTATCTGAGACCACTGCTGACCATAACAGCTATGGCTTCAGACCAATGCGCAGCACGCATGACGCCATTGAGTCCATTTTTCTGAAAGTATCGCCCAAATGGATACTGGAAGGCGATATTAAAGGTAATGCTGCCAACTTACTGATTTAGTGTATGATGGTGATTTTAAGGTGCTTGCGTGGCTTCCATTTCCATCAGATGTCCTTCCTGCTCCGCTACTGAAGGCGTGGTGCGTAACGGCAAAAGCACTGCCGGACATCAGCGCTATCTCTGCTCTCATTGCCGTAAAACATGGCAACTACAGTTCACTTACACCGCCTCTCAGCCCGGTACGCACCAGAAAATCATTGATATGGCCATGAATGGCGTTGGATGCCGGGCAACTGCCCGCATTATGGGCGTTGGCCTCAACACGGTTTTACGTCACTTAAAAAACTCAGGCCGCAGTCGGTAACCTCGCGCATACAACCGGGCAGTGATGTGATTGTCTGCGCTGAAATGGACGAACAGTGGGGCTACGTCGGTGCTAAATCACGTCAGCGCTGGCTGTTTTACGCGTATGACAGGATACGGAGGACGGTTGTGGCGCACGTCTTCGGTGAACGCACTCTGGCCACACTGGAGCGTCTTCTGAGCCTGCTGTCGGCCTTTGAGGTCGTGGTATGGATGACGGATGGCTGGCCGCTGTATGAATCACGCCTGAAGGGAAAGCTGCACGTTATCAGCAAGCGTTACACTCAGCGCATTGAGCGACATAATCTGAATCTGAGACAACATCTGGCAAGGCTGGGACGGAAGTCACTGTCGTTCTCAAAATCGGTGGAGCTGCATGACAAGGTCATCGGGCATTATCTGAACATAAAACACTATCAGTAAGTTGGAGTCATTACCCCGAAAAAGCCTTCGCATACGGCATTATCAGGTGAACATCCTTTACGGGACATTGAGCGAATAAGACCTGCTGCATTCACTCTTTCCAGCCAGCCTGGCCAGCGATAATGCCCACCTCTGTCACTGTGTATCACCGGTCGTTCGCCTGCATTTAACGTTTCGACAGCGCTATCCAGCATAGTGTTGACCAGTTCAGCATCGGGGCGTGTACTGAGAGACCAGCTCACAACTTTTCCATCGAAGCAGTCGACCACCGGTGACAGCCAGACTTTACCTGCAGGGAGCTGGAACTCCGTGATATCTGTCAGTCATTTCTGATTAGGTTGCTCCGCCTTAAAATCTCTGGCGATAAGGTTATCCGGAGCCGGTCCGATTTCTCCGCAATATGAGCTGTAGCGGCGACGACGGTTACGGCTGACGACAAGCTGTTCCTCCACCATAAGTCTGCGTACAACCTTTTCTGATAGCCGCCCCCCCTCATGCCTGAGCATCGCATGCAGGCGACGATAGCTATAACACTGGTAATTACTGTTAAAGATATCTGTCAGCATCGTACGTATCGTGGCGTATTTATCACCGGCTTTCAGTGCAGCCCGGTGATAAAAATAACTGCTACGGGCAAGGCCCAGAACATGCAGTAATTCTGTCAGGGGATATGTTTGTCTCAGGGCATCAGCGATCTTTGTTTTTTCTCTGTTGTTCAGGTGACTGATACTGATGCTCGGGTCTTTTTTTATTATTTCCCCCGCCTTTTTCAGAATATCCAGCTCCATCTGCCGGCGGCGTATTTCCTGATTCAGTCGGGCGACTTCCTCCCGCAACGCATCGCGTTCTGCCTCCAGGGAAGGTTCGTTATGTTTACGCATAGTCTGGTAAGCACTGTTGCCGATAATTTCATCTTTCCATTTATACAATACCGCACGACTGACACCAATACGCCTGGCGATTTCACTGGCTGATACTTGTCGTGTACAGAGTGCCATGACAGCCTGACGTTTGACTTCTGGTTCAAAGGGCGCAACCGGGTTGGCCTTACTGGTAAATATACGTCGTCTGTCGGGATAAAGTTCATTAACCCAGCGAGCGAGCACATCAGTGCAGGGATAACCCAGGGCTCTGCTGGTAAACGCCAGGCAGCAGCCGTGGTTAAGATAATGTTCAACGGCAACCTGTTTTTGCTCATCGGAGTAATGGTGCTTATGACGAATGGATTCTTTTGCGCCACCACCTGCTTCCCATGAGCGGATCCAACGCCGCAGATTTCTTTTCGAAGGGTAGCCCAGTTCGCGTACGACGGGAGCCAGCTTCTTACCATATTTGAAATAAAGCTCAATGGCGCGGATTTTTTGTTCTCCAGTAAACATGTTTTATCTCCTGAGAGTCTAGGAAATCGTCCGCAGCCCCAAAACGGCCAATAATCTTGGCGTTGACACAGCTTCTTGTCGAACTTGAGCTGAAGGATCTTAAAACAGGTTTCCATAGTACTCCTGGATTTTCTCTTTCTGGACATTGACGTCTCCACTGGTTTAAACACGGCAATGGAGACTGTGGTGAAAAGAGTTAATTCCCGGAGTGACTGGCAGGATGCCAATCAATGATCGGAAGCATGCCAAATCGTGATCGATTGTGATGCCAAACTGTGATCGGAGATGAATGCCAAATCATGATCGATTCGAATGCCAAACTGCGATCGATTCAGATGCCATTTTGCAGTTGTAGGATAAGTGATCGTGAGTAGAGGGAAAGTCGATCTTTTAATCCAAAAGAAGGATCTAAAGCAGAAAAATCTGTTTTTAAAAATAGATTTTATTTTTTTGATGCAGGTCAAGATTGACTCATTAGAGGTATCGGTGAGGAGACACTGGAAGAGAAGAGATCGTTGTAATGCTTTTCAAATTAACGTAAAGCGGGTATATTTCGGTTGTTATTAGCTGCGCAGAGGGTGGCACTCTGTGGAGCAAAGCGGCGAAAGCCGGACGGCAGAATGCGCCATAAGGCATTCAGGAGAGATGGCATGTACGGGCAGTAAGTCAGAAGACTGAAGATGTTCCGGAAGCCATAAAAGGAAAACCCCCACTATCTTTCGACGAACTTGGCGGGACGGAGAAAGATTATGGGGGCCTCACAGAATACGGGTAAAGTATAATGAAACCGTACCAGAGATTCAACCCAGTGCAGTGTATAAATACACGGCACAATCGCTCCGCCATAAGCGACAGCTTGTGGCAGGTCTGAAGAATACATCACATAACGCCGTACACTGGAGTCAGCTTCCTCCCGAAGAGCAAATCCGTTTCTGGGAAGACTATGAAGCGGGAAGGGCGACCACTTTCCTGGTTGAACCGGAAAGGAAGCGCACGAAGCGCCGTCGCGGTGAGCACTCCACCAAACCCAAATGCGAAAATCCGTCCTGGTATCGTCCTGAGCGCTATAAGGCGCTGAGCGGGCAGCTCGGGCACGCCTACAACCGTCTGGTGAAAAAGGACCCGGTGACCGGCGAGCAGAGCCTGCGCATGCACATGTCTCTGCATCCTTTTTACGTGCAGAAACGAACGTATGCCGGTCGCAAATATGCTTTCCGTCCGGAAAAACAACGCCTCCTCGATGCCATCTGGCCGGTTCTGGTCAGCTTCAGTGATGCGGGCACACATACCGTAGGCATGAGTGTTTCCCGTCTGGCCAGAGAAATCAGCCCGAAAGACAGCAAGGGGAAGGTTATTCCGGAACTGGAAGTGACGGTCTCCCGCCTTTCCCGCTTGCTGGCCGAACAGGTACGTTTTGGTGTGCTGGGTGTTTCAGAGGAAACCCTGTGGGACCGTGAAACCCGCCAGCGTCTGCCACGTTACGTCTGGATAACACCGGCTGGCTGGCAGATGCTGGGCGTCGACATGGTAAAACTTCACGAACAGCAGCAGAAACGACTGCGTGAAAGTGAAATCCGCCAGCAGCTCATTCGGGAAGGTGTTCTGCGTGAGGATGAAGATATCTCCGTACATGCGGCCAGAAAACGCTGGTATCTGCAGCGCAGCCAGGATGCACTGAAACACCGTCGTGCAAAAGCGGCAGCCAGTAAGCGCGCCAGACGCCTGAAGAAACTGCCTGCCGACCAGCAGATTCATGAGATGGCAGAGTATCTCAGGAAGCGTCTGCCGCCGGATGAAGCCTATTTTTGTTCCGATGACCATCTGAAGCGACTGGCCATCAGGGAGTTGCGTCAGCTTGAACTGACGCTGGCTGCGCCACCGCCGCACTAGACAGCACCATTCCCTCAGCACTGAATCATCACCAGCCCCTCCGGGGCTTTCGGCGCTGGTTCCGCTCAGCCCAAAATCCGCAGTAATCACCTTAAATCCCCTCAGAGGGGCATATCTGCCCATAAAACCACGCATCAGTCATCAGAACATGGCCACGTTGTTTCAGTTATCCACATAAATCCGCAAACAAAAAACTTTAAGAAGCTGCAAACCTGAAACAGCAAACCTGCAATATAATCTTAACCCCATTATTTAATCCCCTGCGTTGCTTCGCCGCAGGGAAAGTCTTTATCTCTGAGACTACTGTGAACAAATACAAAGAGGCCTTCGCTTGCAGCGGCCAAGGCCGCGCCGCTCAGAATTTAAAAGCACCTCCCACGCTAACGCGCGGGCCCCAAACCTCACCGTTCTGAAACCACAGCAAAAAAACATCAGGAATAAAAAACACCACACAAACGCGGCACCGTGCTCACCCCTCATAACTGAAAAGCGAGGCCGCCCCCGCCCGAAGGGCGGGAACAACAT
>CAVHWE010000159.1:0-5893 GCA_963639495.1 bacterium
GAACAAGAAGAAAATAATATGATTACAGTTGATGGATTGACCGTAGAATTTGGCGGCACCACCCTATTCAAAGACATTTCCTTCCAGATCAACGAGAAGGACCGTATAGCCCTGATGGGCAAGAATGGCGCAGGAAAGAGCACCTTACTCAAGATTATCGCCGGTGTAAGAAATGCCACACGTGGCTCCGTTTCCGCTCCCAAGGACTGCGTCATCGCCTATCTGCCTCAGCATCTGATGACCGAAGACGGCAGAACCGTATTCGAGGAAACCTGTCAGGCGTTTGCCCATCTGCACGAAATGCAGGCTGAGATTGACCGCATCAACAACGAGCTCACAACCCGTACCGATTACGACAGCGATGATTACATGCAGCTCATTGAGAAAGTATCCTCTCTCTCAGAGAAATTCTACGCTATCGACATGACTCATTTCGAGGAAGATGTAGAGAAGACGCTGCTCGGTCTCGGTTTCGAGCGCTCTGATTTCAACCGCCCTACAAGCGAGTTTTCGGGAGGATGGAGAATGAGGATTGAGCTGGCAAAACTGCTTTTGAAATCGCCAGACGTACTGCTGCTCGATGAGCCAACCAATCATCTCGACATTGAATCTATCGGCTGGCTCGAAGACTTCATCATCAACAGTTCGAAAGCAGTAGTTGTCATCAGCCACGACCGAAAATTCGTTGACGACATTACAACAAGAACCATCGAAGTAACCATGGGCCGCATCTACGACTACAAAGCCACTTACAGCCAATATCTGGAACTGCGCAAGGAACGCCGCGAACAGCAGATGAAGAAATATGAAGAACAGCAGAAGATGATTGCTGAAACCAAGGACTTTATAGAACGCTTCAAAGGCACTTATTCTAAAACCTTCCAGGTGCAGAGCCGCGTGAAGATGCTAGAGAAACTGGAACTTATCGAAGTGGATGAAGAAGATACAAGCCGCCTTCGACTCAAGTTCCCGCCGAGCCCACGAAGCGGTGCTTATCCGGTTCAGATGAGCGATGTGGCGATGTCGTTTGATGGCAAGAAGATTTTCAGCGGCGTGAATCTTACCGTAGAAAGAGGCGACAAGATTGCCTTCGTGGGAAGAAACGGAGAGGGTAAGTCAACACTTGTGAAATGTATCATGGGTCAGCTTCAGAACGAAGGAAAATTGGAATTGGGACATAATGTGCAGATAGGTTATTTCGCCCAGAACCAGGCTTCTCTGCTCGATGGCGAACTTACCGTATTCCAGACCATTGATGATGTTGCCAAGGGTGAAATCCGCAACAAGATACGCGATTTGCTCGGAGCATTCATGTTTGGCGGAGAGGATTCTACCAAGAAGGTGAAAGTATTGTCGGGAGGTGAGCGCACCCGCCTTGCCATTCTCAAACTGCTGCTGGAGCCGGTGAATCTGCTGATTCTCGATGAGCCTACCAACCACCTCGACCTGAAGACCAAGGATGTGCTGAAACAAGCCTTGCTCGATTTCGACGGAACACTCATCGTGGTTAGTCACGACCGTGATTTCCTCGATGGTCTTGTCAGCAAGGTTTATGAGTTCGGTCATGGTCGCGTCCGCGAACATCTCTGCGGCATTTACGAATTCCTGGAATCGAAGAAGATGGAAAATCTTCAGGAACTGGAGAAGAAGCAATAACCCCTATTCTATTGTTTTTTATCAAAAAATATTTCAAGCATAAAACAAAAAGTCCTGATGTTTCAAACAAACGAAACATCAGGACTTTATTTTTCTATCTATTCGGAAAAACCATTCCCGAAAAATTTTATTCGGAAAAATTTTCTTCCGGGAATTACCAAAGCTCCAGGCGCTGGTTCTTAGGAATGAACAGCTTGTCGCCCTGCTTTACACCAAATGCCTCATACCATGCATCGATGTGAGGAAGCGCACCGTCAACACGCCATTTGCCGAGAGAATGAGGATCATCCTTTACGCGGTTGCGGATTTCCTTATCTGTAATGTTCTGTCCCCAAACACCTGCATAGGCGAGGAAGAAACGCTGGTCAGGAGTGAAACCATCCTTGTTCTTCAATGGCTTCTTGGCTGTAGCATTCTTGAAGGCATTGTAAGAAACCATCAAACCACCGTGGTCGGCAAGGTTCTCGCCGAGGGTGAAACGGCCGTTGGCATTCAGATCAGGCAACACCTTGATGTTGCTGAAGAAATCAGCATACATATCAGCACGCTTGTTGAAACCTTCTGCATCAGCAGGAGTCCACCAGTCCTTCAGATTACCGCTAGCATCATACTGACGTCCCTGATCATCGAATCCGTGAGTCATCTCATGACCGATTACTACGCCGATAGCACCATAGTTGAATGCTGCATCTGCCTTAGGATCGAAGAACGGATACTGGAGAATACCGGCTGGGAAGCAGATTTCATTGGTAGTAGGATTATAGTAAGCATTCACGGTCTGAGGAGTCATGAACCACTCATCCTTATCTACAGGCTTACCTGCCTTCTCTGCAATCTCCTTATCGTTGGCAAACTTGCGGCAAGCCAAAACGTTCTCATAATAGCTCTTAGATGGGTCGATGCTGAGCTTGCTGAAATCAGTCCACTTGTTAGGATAACCAATCTTTACATAGAACTTGTCGAGCTTGTTGTGAGCAGCTTCCTTTGTAGTCTGGCTCATCCAGGTCTGAGCATCGATACGCTGACCGAGACTGATCTGAAGATTCTTCACGAGGGTCTCCATCATCTTCTTAGAACTTTCTGGGAAATAGCGCTTGCAGTAGATGCGACCGAGCGCCTCACCCAACTGAGCCTCTACCTGAGCAGTAGCACGCTTCCACAGAGGATAATCCTCCTTGCGGCCACTCATAGTCTTGCCGAAGAATTCGAAACGGGCTTCGCGAATCTCATCGCTGAGGTAAGAAGCAGAACTACTGATGATGTCCCACTCCATCAAAGCCTTCAATGTGCCTGCACACTCTGCAGCAGCCACCTTGTCATAGCCGGCGAAGAAAGCAGGCTGACCAACGATCATCTCCTTGAGATATTCGCTCTTGATTCCCTCGCCATTGGCAAGTGCCTCAAGAGGAATGTTAGGATAATTCTCCTTGAATTCAGCCAAGGTCATCTTGTTGTAATTTGCCTGAGGATCACGAAGTTCGGTGCGGCTCTTAGAGAAAGTAGCAAGCGTTGTTTCGTGAAGGAATACGGCAGAAGCCTTCTTTGCAGCAACTTCGGCAGAGAAACCGTAGAGCTGGAACATCTTGTTCAGGTAAGTCTTATAAGCCTCACGGATGGCTACGGTTGCAGCATCGTTGTTGAGGTAATAATCCTTTGCACCGAGAGTAAGACCGCCCTGCATCAGGTTGTAGATGTTCATGGTTACGTTCTTCTCATCGGCAGCGAAACCTGCGCCATAGCCCAAACCGAGACCCATCCATGCATACTTAACCTGAAGCTTCTGAAGCTCGTCCTTGGTCTTGGCAGCTTCAATCTCATCCATCAGAGGCTTTACAGGAGCGATTCCAGCCTTGTTGCGGCTGTCAACATCCATAGAGAGTTTGTAGAAATCAGACAATTTCTGCTCAATGGTTCCAGCCTTGTAAGTCTTCTTCTGGAGTTCAGAAAGAATGGTGTTGATGCGTTTGTTGTTGTTCTCAGCCAGCTGGTCAAAACTGCCATAACGGCTGTAAGCGGCAGGAAGAGGATTGTTCTTCTGCCATCCGCCTGTAGCAAACTGATAGAAACTGTCTGCTGGCTTCACTGTCTTGTCGAGATTGCTCATGACAAGACCCGATTTGTTCTGAGCATCAGCGCCTAATGGCAGAGCTGCAATCAGCATCATCGGTAAGATCATCTTCATTTTCATTTTCTTCTCTTTATTTTATATTAATGTTACTGTTATTTCGAAACTTCTTCCAGTTCTTCAGAAAGGAGCATCCAGCGCTCGTTCTCCTCATCGAGACCCTTCATGAGTTCGGTGTATTCAGTAACGAGTTCCATGTTGGTTGCATTTTCCGGTTTCATCAGGAGTTCATCAATCTCCTTCTTTCTCGCTTCCAGTTTCTCAATCTTCGCCTCACATTCCTTCACGGCTTTCTCAGCCTTGCGGATCTTCTTCTGCTGTTCCTTATGTTCAGCGTAGCTCTGCTTACCGGATGTGGCAGAGGCAAGACTGTCGGCTGTAGAACCTGATGCGACAGAAGAACCGGAAGTGCTGGCTGAAGGCGAACCGGCAGAAGCCATGCTCTGGTTGGCAAGAGCCTGATTGATGTTCTCGGCATTATGGGCACGGAGATAATCGTAAATACCACCGAGATGCTCACGAACCTTGCCGCCGCCAAACTCATAGACCTTATCAACCAGACCATCGAGGAATTCACGGTCGTGGCTCACGATGATGGCTGTTCCATCGAAAGCCTTGATGGCTTCTTTCAGCACATCCTTCGACTGCATGTCGAGGTGGTTGGTAGGCTCATCGAGAATGAGGAGATTCACCGGTTCGAGCAGGAGCTTGATCATCGCCAGTCGGCTGCGTTCTCCTCCACTCAGAACCTTGACAAACTTCTCAGAAGTCTCGCCGCCAAACATGAAGGCGCCCAGGAGATCGTTCACCTTCAGACGCATTTCGCCTGTTGCCACATTGTCGATAGTCTGGAAGATGGTAAGATTCTCATCCAAGAGCTGCGCCTGATTCTGGGCGAAATAACCAATCTGCACATTATGACCAATCTTGAGAGTTCCGGTGAAAGGAATCTCACCCATGATACATTTTACCAGGGTAGACTTACCCTCGCCGTTCTTACCCACGAAAGCCACCTTCTCGCCACGCTTGATGGTAAAGGTAACATGGTCGAAGACGGTGTGTGCGCCGTAATCCTTGCGAACCTCATCGCAGATGATAGGATAATCGCCACTTCTGAGGCAAGGAGGGAATTTAAGGTGCATCTGCTTGTTGTCAACCTCATCCACCTCGATAGGCACGATTTTCTCGAGCTGCTTGATTCTGCTCTGCACCTGAACCGCCTTGGTAGGCTTGTAGCGGAATCGCTCGATGAAATCCTTGATGTCGGCAATTTCCTTCTGCTGGTTTTCGTAAGCACGGAGCTGCTGCTCGCGGCGTTCGGCACGCAACACCACATACTCATCGTATTTCACCTTATAGTCTTCTACCCTTCCGCAAGTAATTTCGAGGGTACGGTTAGTTACATTGTTGATGAAAGCACGGTCGTGGCTCACCAGAACCACAGCCTTAGCACTCTGCGCCAGAAACTGCTCCAACCACTGGATACTTTCAATATCAAGGTGATTGGTAGGCTCATCGAGGAGCAGTACATCAGGCTTCTGCAACAGAATCTTGGCAAGTTCGATACGCATTCGCCAACCGCCGGAAAACTCCTTGGTAGGGCGCTCGAAATCATCGCGCGTAAAGCCAAGACCGCTCAAGGTGCGCTCTATCTCAGCCTCATAGTTTTCGCCACCCATCATCATGTAGCGTTCATGTTCCTGGGTAAACTTCTCTACGAGCTGAGCATAGCTTTCGCTCTCATAGTCGGTGCGGTCGGCCATTTCCTGCTGCATCTTGTCCAGACGCGCCTTCATCTCGGTATTATGGGCGAAAGCCTTGCGGGTTTCCTCTTTCACGGTCGTATCGTCCTGCAGTTTCATCACCTGTGGCAGATAGCCGATTGTGGTTTCGTTAGGAATAGCCACAACGCCGTCAGTAGGTTTCTGCAAACCGCAGAGAATCTTGAGCATCGTAGATTTTCCTGCACCATTCTTACCCACCAGGGCAATGCGGTCGCGGTCGTTGATGACGAAACTTACATCATGAAAGAGAGGCTTGACGCCAAACTCTACTTTCAGTCCTTCTACTGAAATCATCTATTTTAATTTATAATTTACAATTAATAATTTA
>CAVHWE010000160.1:0-5839 GCA_963639495.1 bacterium
ACAGATGGCCCGAATTCCACTCGTGCATGTAGCCCAGCACGGCAAGCATGGCGAAATTATTATCGGCATCTATGTTAGAAAATCCTTGCCAGTCATCAATAATGCCATCGTTGGTCTTTGCTACATGCAGCGTTGCCGCCTCGAACGAATCCTTTCCTTTTCCTATCGGAATACTCAGCTCCAACCTCAGCTGGTTTACCAGATTGGTGTTCCTGTTCATATCCCATTGCCATTCAGAAATATATTGTCCGTTAAAGGTCTGTGCATGAGCAAGGCAGATATTGATGCTGCTTAAAATAATAAAAATAATTCTCTTCATTTCTTAATGTTTTTGTATAATTCTGATGTCTTGTATCATCTTGATGTCTTGTATCATCTTGCTGTTTTGTATCATTTTTTGTTCGCTTGCCCGCCGCCTGCGGGCATCTTTTTCTAATTCATGCTGCAAAGGTAATGGATATTTCAAGATCCTGCAATACTTAATAATCGGTATTTTTATTTATTCTAAATAGTAGAGTATTCATCTTTATCCCCATTTCTAGGTATTTTTTTTAGTTGTTTTGAATAGTTTGGGTTCCGTCTAATCCCTATTTGTAGGTAATTAGACGGAACAAACAATAAACATTTTCCTGTATTATAGCCAGCGCTTGAAAGCCCGGATGTAAAGAGTTTTGAGCCATTGCGTCAATACGCAGTAAGACAGCAGAATGCCTACCAGCCATGGGAAGTAAGTCCATGGAAGAGGAGTTAAGCCTATCGAACTGCCGAATGAACTGAACGGAATGCAGATGCCGACAGCCATGATGGAGAAGGTCATCAGCATTACAGGCCATGAGGCAGAACTCTGGATGAACGGAACCTTGCGGGTACGGATCATGTGAACGATGAGGGTCTGGGAAAGCAAGCCCTCGACAAACCAACCCGACTGGAAGAGGGATTCCATGTCCGGACCCTGGCACTTGAACACCCACCACATCACCATGTAGGTGGCAATATCGAATATCGAACTGATAGGTCCAATCCAGATCATGAATCTGCTCAAATCGCCTGAATCCCAAACACGTGGCTTAGCCAGATATTCCTTATCCATTCGGTCGAAAGGAATGGTGGTCTGGGAAATGTCATAGAGCAGGTTCTGAATGAGCAGATGGATAGGAAGCATCGGCAGGAAAGGCAGGAAGGCACTCGCTGCCAGCACGCTGAACATATTGCCGAAGTTGGAACTGGCCGTCATCTTCACGTATTTCACGATGTTTCCGAAGGTCTTTCTTCCTTCCTGTACGCCGTTTTCCAGCACCATCAGGTCTTTCTCCAGCAGGATGATGTCAGCACTCTCCTTGGCAATATCCACAGCCGAATCTACCGAGATTCCGATGTCTGATTCGCGCAGGGCTGCTGCGTCGTTGATTCCGTCGCCCAGGAATCCTACGGTATTGTTGCTCTTCTGCAGGAGCTGGATGATTTCTGCCTTCTGCATCGGGGTAAGCTTTGAGAAGATGCTGCATTTCATCACCGCTTCCAGCTTGGCTTCCTTGCTCATATTCTCCAGTTCCGGTCCCGTAACGGAATCAGAAGTATTGATTCCCACCTGTCGGGAAATCGCCTTTACCACCGCCTCGTTATCGCCCGAAAGCACCTTCACTTCCACACCGTGCTCATGCAGTTGCTTGATGGCCTGCAAAGCTGATTCCTTTGGAGGGTCGAGGAAGGCAAGATAGCCAATGAGCACCATCTCCTTCTCGTCTTCGATGGCAAAGTTATTCTCCTTGCTTAGGAAACTCTTCTGGGCCAGTGCCAGCACTCGCATGCCCTGCGCATTCATCTCCTTCACGAATTTCTGTGCCTTGTTTCGCATTCCATCGGTCAGCGGCTCCACTTTTCCTCCGAATTCCGCAAAGCTGCAAACCGTCAGCATTTCTTCTACGGCTCCCTTGGTGATGATCTGTCGCTTGCCGTTTCTGTCTTCTACCACCACCGACATGCGTCTTCTCGTGAAATCGAACGGAATCTCATCCATCTTTTTATAAGAGCTGCTCAGCGATTCCAATCCCAGTTCCTTGACGTGCGAGAGGATGGCGCGGTCCATCAGGTTCTTCAGACCCGTCTGGAAATAGCTGTTGAAATAGGCGTGGCGCAGGATGCGATTTTCCTTGTCCTCGGTTCCATCCACGTTCACGTGGCGCTCCAATACGATGTGGTCCTGAGTCAGGGTGCCGGTCTTGTCGGTACACAGGATGTTCATGGCACCGAAATTCTGAATGGCGTTCAGATCCTTTACGATGGTCTTCTTGCGCGACATGACCATCGCTCCTTTCGAAAGGTTGGCGGTTACAATCATCGGCAGCATCTCGGGAGTCAATCCCACGGCCACGGAGATGGCGAAGATGAAGGCCTCCATCCAGTCGCCCTTCGTAATGCCGTTTACCAGAAACACAATAGGCACCATCACGAGCATGAAGCGGATGAGCAGCAGACTCACCTTGGTGATTCCCTTGTCGAAAGCTGTAGCGGCACGATGCCCCGCCACGTTCTTGGCGATGGTTCCCAGATAGGTGTGGTTGCCGGTGGCAAAGACGATGCCTTTTGCCGAACCACTCACCACGTTGGAACCCATGAAACAGATGTTGTCGAGGTCAACGATGCTGCCCGTATGGTTGCGGTCTTTTGAAAGATTTGGGAATTTCTCAATGGAATCAGATTCGCCTGTCAGACTGGATTGACTGACGAACAGATCCTTGGATTCGATGATGCGGATGTCGGCAGGAATCATATCGCCGGCAGATAGCATGATGAGGTCGCCAGGAACCAGTTCCTCATTGCTGATTTCTGCACCTGGTGTTCCGCCACGGGTGGTTGAACCAAGTCGCACCACATAGCAGGTATTGGTCACCATCTTCTGCAAAGCCTCGCTAGATCGGTTGGCCTTCCATTCCTGTACAAAGCGGAGGATGGTACTCAGGATAATCATGGTCGAGACAACGATGATGGAAGTCCAGTCCTGATCACCTGGATCTGCCATCCATACATCCATTACGAACGAGATAGCCACCAGTGCGGTGAGCACTCCTACGAAAGGGTTGATGAACGCCTTGGCAAGCATTACGAGCGGCTTCTTTTTCTGCTCGTGTACAATCTCGTTCTTGCCATAGAGTCCCTGTCTCTTCTCTACTTCTTCATCGGTGAGTCCCAATGAGGTAGTCTGGAAGTAAGTGAGCACCGTGTTGAGTGGTGCCTTGGCAGCCATCATTACCGTCTCGGTATTGAAAGCCATTTTTGTGTTGTTCTTTTTCTTCTTCCACATAATTGCTTTACTTTTACTTGATGTGAATTATTGTTTTGCGGTTGCAAAGGTAAGCAAACTATGTGGAAGAAGCCGTTAGAAAAGAATTAGAACGGTATTAGAAAACTATTAGAGAATCTGTAAGTGGTTTGTTAATAGGGAGATGTGTGTTGTGAGGATTATGCTAGATATGTGGAATCTCCACAACGAAGATGGTTCCCTTGCCCTGCTCCGAATGCACGGCGATGCTGCCATCATGCAGATGGATAATCTTATGGGCAAGTGTCATTCCGATGCCGTAGCCCTCTACTTCCTTTTTGTTTTCTCCGTCTCTATGCATTTCTCCTCTATAGAATAAGGTGAAGAGATTCTCCTTATCCTTTGCCGACATTCCAAAACCGTTATCAGCCATACGGACGATGCTCCATTTGTCTCTGAAGGAAATCTGAACGATGGAAGAATGATTCTCCGAATACTTGCAGTTGTTCTCTATCAGATTCGAGAAGGCGATGTTCAGCAGATAAGGATTGCCGAGGACGGTAATCAGACTGTCATCATCTTCTTCCTCGTTGCAGAAGAGCAGGTCGATGCTGTATTCCGGATGCGCCCGCAGGATGAGTTCTCTTGCATCTAATAACAGTTCATCCAGGCGAACCTCTCGCATGCTGATTTCTTCCTTGCCGTAATCCGCTTTAGCCAGGTTCAGCAGACCGTCTATCAGACGGGTCATTCGCTTGGCGTCCTGCTGCATGTTCTGCATGGCGAGCTGGTACTGCCCGTTGGTTCGCTCTTTCTGCAGCGAAACATCGATTTCGGCTGTTAGGGCAGCCAGAGGAGTGCGGAGCTCGTGAGACACGTTGCTTACAAACTGCTTTTGTGAATTGAAGGAAATCTCCAGTCGCTTGAGCAGTTCATTGAAGGCGATGGTCAGTTCGCCCAACTCATCCTTTTCGTTCTTCACGGGGATGCGGCGGTCTATGTGGGAGGCGGTAATAGTTTCAGCCTCGTTCACGATGTTTCTTATCGGTTTGAGAGAGAGCCTTGCCAGAATATAGCCGGCGATAAAGAGCAGCGACAATCCGATGATAAAAAGGCAAATGAGGGTTTCCTGCAGACCCACCAGGTTGTCGTAGCCGTAGCCGTCATAAGCGGCAGCCGTAACAATATAATCCTTTCCCTTGTATTGGAAAACCATTCCGATGCCCTGGTATTTTCCGATATGGAATTCAATCTCTTTTTTCTGAATGATTTCCTTGATCATCCCTTCGGTTTCCTTCACGATGTCGTTGTGGATGGCATCGTGGTAAAGCATGTGGAAATCGGTGGTATAGACGGCAACCTCTACCTCGTTGATAAACTTCCTGTTGTTCAGATAAACCGACTGCATGGTCTTGGCATCTACCTGCCCAGCCAGGAAGAGATTGGCCTTGGTGATTCCTTCGCTCTTCAGGTTTCTGAAGAAAGTCTGGTCGCGTGTATGTTCGCTGACCAGGTAAATGAGCACCATGCAAAGCAGAAAGATGGTTGCCGTAATGCAGGTGTATTTAAGGGTAAGGGCTGTTCTGATCTTCATGATTTCTATCTGATATTATTGAAATTCTTATTCGGCTTATCTGTTTGGGGCGTTACATCTTGTCCGTTAAGATAAAGCCTACTCCCGGTTTGGTATGAATCAGTTTCACCTCGAAGTTCTTATCCATTTTCTTTCTCAGATAGTTGATATAGACATCGATGAAATTGGTTCCCGTATCGAAATGGGTGTTCCATACCTTTTCGGCGATTTCCACTCGGCTCACTACCCTTTCGGCATTCTCCACCAGATAAACCAGCAGGTTGTATTCCTTAGGCGAAAGCTTGATGGGTTCGCCGTTTCGTCTCACTTCCTGTCGTTCCAGATTGATGCACAGATCGGCGTATGAAATCTCCTTCACCACATCAACCTTAGCCACGGCTCTTCTTTTCAGCAGCACTCTCACTCTCGCCAGCAGTTCTCTGAAATCGAATGGCTTCACCATATAGTCATCGGCTCCCACATCAAAGCCTTCCAGCTTATCATCGGCGGTTCCCAGAGCCGTGAGCATCAGGATAGGGATTTCTTCATCCGCCTTTCTGATTTCCTGACAGAGTTCGAAGCCATTGAGCTTCGGCAGGATGATGTCTGAGATAATCAGTTGGAAATCATTCGATTGAAACAGTCTCCTTCCCATCTCACCATCGTAAGCCACCAAAACCTGATAGCCATTCTCCTCCAGACCGATTTTCAATAAATCAGCCACTCGCTTTTCGTCTTCTATCACTAAAATCTTAATCATACCTATAATCGTCTTTTTGTTGCTTGCAAAAGTACATCAAAAAATGAGATACTCATAACTCTTCCCGTTTTTATTATGGAAAATTAACCGTAAAATATTTAAAAGTCTTTGCCTTATCAGATATTATTCGTACCTTTGCGTGGTCTTTTAAACAGTTTAATCAGTAAGAAATCAGTTAAAAATCAGTTAGAGAAATGAAGAAGATATTAAATCCATATTTGAACAAGGAGGGTTACAACTGCGTTTG
>CAVHWE010000161.1:0-5746 GCA_963639495.1 bacterium
CATGGAGCCTCACCAGTTGTGGCAAGGATGCAAAGGAAGTCTGCACCATTGTCAATTTGAAACTCTACCAATCGCTTGAGCGACTGATAATCAACCGAGCCATCGGTGTTAAAAGGAGTAATAAGGGCAACACCTAAACCCTTGAATATGTTCTGTGCCATAATCTATAATATCAAAAACGTTGGCAAAAGTACACAATTATTGTCAATTTGCAAAATAAAATTGAACTTTTCTTTCAAGATTGTACCATTTTTGAAAAAAATCTGTATTATTATACCATATTTCACGTTTTTTTAGTAACTTTGCACCCGAATTAAGCAAAGAACGTAGAACAAATCAAAGCTCAAAGTTCATAGCAAAAAACAAAAAAGTTCAAAGATCATCATGAGATATTTCATATTCTTCGGTTACGACGGCACCAACTACCACGGCTGGCAGATTCAGCCCAATGCCAATTCGGTGCAGCAGGAGTTGCAGCGCGCCCTCTCCATACTTCTGAGAAAGGAAATGGAGGTGGTGGGAGCAGGAAGGACCGATACCGGCGTACATGCCCGACACATGGCAGCCCACTTCGATACCGACAGGATTCCGATGGAACCCGACCAGCTGGTATACCGCCTGAACCGCATCCTGCCCCGCGACATCGCCGTATACGAAGTAAGGGAGGTAGCCCCAGAGATGCATGCCCGTTTCTCTGCCACATCGCGCACATACCATTATTATATCCATACGCGGAAGGATCCGTTTGAGCGCCATTATTCACTGCAGATGAACTATCCCCTGAATTTCGAGAAGATGAACGAGGCGGCTCAGCATTTTCTGCATCACGAAGACTATGCAGCGTTCTGCAAGGCGGGTGGCGACAACAAAACCACCATCTGCCATGTAACAGCCGCCCGATGGATACAGACCTCTCCTACCACCTGGTATTTTGAGATTACCGCCAACCGTTTCCTGAGAAACATGGTGAGAGCCGTAGTGGGAACGCTCATCGATGTAGGCAGAGAAAAGATTTCGATGGAACAGTTTCTCGATATCCTGCACAACGGAAGCCGCAGCGATGCAGGCGAAAGCATGCCGGGTAACGCATTGTTCCTGGAAGAGGTAGGGTATGATTTCAAAGATTAAATGATTAGAAACACAAGGGCGCGAGCCTCATTCAACATTCAACATTCAACATTTAACATTCATAAAAATGTGGTTAGTATTAGCATTTCTCTCAGCAGCGCTGCTGGGATTTTATGATGCCTTCAAGAAGAAGGCGCTTTCAGGTAACGCAGTGATTCCCGTGCTCTTTCTGAACACGCTCTTCTCATCGCTCATCTTCCTGCCGTTCATCGTGATGAGCTATACAGGAAATTCGCTGGATGGAACGATGTTTCATGTAGCAGAAGGCGGATGGGAAGTTCACAAGTACATCGTACTCAAGAGTTTCATCGTATTGAGCAGCTGGATCTTCGGTTATTTCGGCATGAAACACCTGCCGCTCACCATCGTGGGACCTATCAACGCCACCCGACCGGTAATGACCCTCGTGGGTGCCCTGCTGGTTTATGGCGAGGTACTGAATCTGTATCAGTGGATTGGTGTCATACTTGCCATCATCTCCTTTGCCATGCTTTCGCGCAGCGGCAAGAAAGAGGGTATCGACTTCAAGCACAACAAATGGATTTACTTCATCGTGCTGGCTGCTGTTCTCGGTGCAATAAGCGGTCTCTACGACAAGTATCTGATGGCTCCACCAGAGAATGGTGGTGTAGGATTAGACAGAATGATTGTGCAGAGCTGGTACAACATCTACCAGTGTTTCCTCATGGGAGCCATGCTGCTGATGATATGGTGGCCTACCAAGAAGAATTCTACCCCATTCCACTGGCACTGGAGTATCATCTTCATCAGTATCTTCCTCTCGGCTGCCGACTTCGTATATTTCTATGCGCTCAGTTTGCCGGGTGCCATGATCAGTATCGTGAGCATGATCCGCCGCGGTTCGGTCATCGTCAGCTTCCTCTTCGGTGCAGCCATCTTCCATGAGAAGAATCTCAAGGCGAAGTTCGTTGATTTGCTCCTGGTATTACTCGGAATGCTCTTCCTCTATTTCGGAACGAAGTAATGATTAGATAAAAAAAGTCTTGCAAGCATATAGCCTGCAAGACTTTTTTTTATGTTTTTACCAGATATGTGCACGCTTGTTCTTTGGAACAAAGAGCTTGTCGCCCTTCTTGATGTTGAATGCCTTATACCATGAATCCACCATTGGGAGGGCACCGTTTACACGAGCCTCGTTTGGAGAGTGAACATCCACGGTCATCAGATACTGCAGGTACTCAGGACGGGCATTGCCTGCCCATACACGTGCCCATGCCAGGAAGAAGCGCTGTTCTGGAGTAAATCCATCCTTCACACCCAACTTCTCTGTCTTCATCACATTCTGAAGTGCACGGAAAGCGATGTTCAAACCACCATTGTCACCGATGTTCTCACCCAGGGTCATCTGGCCGTTTACCTTCTTGCCAGCCAACTCAATCTTGTTGAAATGGTCAACCAGGATCTTGGTGCGAGACTCGAAGTTCTTCTTGTCAGCAGCAGTCCACCAGTTGTGCTGGTTACCGGTCTTGTCAAACTGGCTGCCCTGATCGTCAAAGCCGTGGCTCATCTCATGACCGATTACACCACCGATACCACCATAGTTCATCGCATCATCGGCTGTTGGGTCGAAGAATGGAGGCTGGAGAATAGCTGCAGGGAAGCAGATCTCGTTGGTAGTTGGGTTATAATAAGCATTGATAGTCTGAGGAGTCATTCCCCACTCAGTCTTATCTACCGGCTTGTTCACCTTGCGGGCGATGGCATCCTTGGTAAAGAACTCAGAGATATTTGCCATATTCTCGTAGAGAGAGAGGCTGTCATCTACCTGCAATCCGCTATAGTCCTTCCACTTGTCAGGATAACCTATCTTGATGATGAAGTTCTCCAGCTTGTCCTTAGCCTGTGCCTTGGTAGCAGCACTCATCCATGTAGCCTCGTCGATACGCTGTGAAAGCGCAGTCTGGAGATTGTGAACCAGGTCGAGCATACGCTTCTTGCTGCTCTCCGGGAAGTACTTCTCTACGTAAATCTTTCCGATAGCCTCGCCCAACACGCCGCTCACGGTACTTACAGCACGCTTCCAGCGAGGACGGTCCTGCTGAACACCACTCATTACCTTGCTCAACTCAAAGGATACGGCACGGAAATCATCGCTCAATACGCTGGTTGCACCAGAAATCACCTTGATCTCTGCATATGTCTTCAAATCATCCAGAGAGGTCTCTGCGAGAATCTTCTCAACCTCATGGATTGGTTCAGGCTGACCCACGCAAATTTCCTTGAAAGCAGGGAAACCGGATGCCAGGAACACATTGCCCCAGTCGATGCCAGGATAATCGAGCACGAGCTGGTTGTAGGTCATCTTGTGATAGTTCTTGTCGATGTCGCGGAGCTGTACCTGGCTATAGCTTGCCTTAGCGATGCGGGTCTCAATAGCCATCACAGCCTCCATCTTCTTCTGGGCGGTAGCCTCGTCGTTGCCTACCATCTGGAAGAGCTTCTTCATATAAGCCTTGTATGCATCACGAATCTTCTTGGTCTGCTCGTCATCGTTTACATAGTAATCGCGTACACCAAGACCAATACCGCCCTGTCCTACCTCAACGAGGTTGTTGGCGGCATCACGAAGGTCGGCACCAACACCGATACCATACATCATGGTACCCTCGCCACGGAAATCGAGCTGAGCTGTTACCAACTGATACTCTCTGCGGTCCTTGATGGCAGCGATACGGTCGAGAGTTGGCTTGATAGGTGCCCATCCCTCCTTGTTCAGGCGAACGCTGTCCATACGGAGGTTGTAGAGCGAACCGATCTTCTGTCCGAGTGACCCCTTCTGCTGTGGCTTGGAAGCATATTCAAGGATGATGTCCTGGATGCGCTTCTGGTTCTGCTCAAAGAGGTCGGTGAAAGCACCATTGTCGGTATGCTCGGCATCGAGTGGATGATTCTTCATCCAGTTGCCTGCGGCATAGCGATAGAAATCATTACCCGGCTTGATGGTCAAGTCCATGTTGGTCTTGTCAATACCGGAGCCCAACTTCTCCTGCTGGGCAAAAGCAGTTGTTGCACTGAGCAACAATGCTGCGAATAATACTTTTGTTCTCATTATTGTTTGTATTTAACTGTTTCTTTTTTTATAAGGGCGAGACCTGCAAATGTCAGGGCGCCATTCAGCATCAGAAGCTCATAGCCGAACTTATAGCCCACATACTGCGAGGTAAGGGTATCGATGGCGAAGCAGATGAGCGGACTGGCGATGCAGACCCATGGCGACCAGCGGTCGTTTACCTGACGCTTGGTGAGCAGACTGAAGGCAAACAAACCCAACAGCGGACCGTAAGTATAAGAACAGAGGATGTAGATGGCATCTATCACGCTCGTAGAATTAATCGCCTTGAAAGCAATGATGAAGAGCATGAAGACGAAAGCCACCAGCAGATGCATGCGCTTGCGGAGCTTCATATCCTCTTTCCTGCCCAATATATCCACACAGAGACTCGTGGTAATGGCGGTCAAAGCAGAATCGGCACTGGAGAAACTTGCCGCCACAATGCCAATGGTAAACAAGACCACCACCAGGTTTCCCATCGCCCCCGAAGCCGCAAACATCGGCAACAGATCATCAGGAGCATCAGGCAAAGCCACTCCCTGTTTCTGAGCCAGCATCACCAGCAACACACCCAGACTCAAGAAAAGCAGATTGGCAGGCACAAAGGCAAAACCATAGCTGCAAACATCCTTCTGGGCCTCACGGAGCGACTTGCAGGTAAGATTCTTCTGCATCATGTCCTGATCAAGACCAGTCATCACAATCACCACAAATACACCACTTAGGAATTGCTTCCAGAAGTTCTGCTTCGACACCCAATCATCAAAGACAAAAATACGGGAATGACTGTCGTGAGCAATCGCAGTGATCGCTTCGGAAGGAGTCATGCCCAACGCCGACATCACCTGACAGATAATGAGGATGAGCGCAGCAAACATACAGAGCGTCTGAAAGGTATCCGTCCACACCAGCGTCTTGATGCCACCCTTGCGCGTATAAAGCCAGATAAGCAGTACCATGACAGGAACCGTGACCCAGAACGGAACACCAATCCCATCGAGCACGAAACGCTGCAAGAGAATACAGACGACAAAGAAACGGACCGCCGCACCCGTCATCTTGGACAAGAGGAAGAACGAAGCTCCGGTCTTATACGAACGTTCCCCCAACCGCTGCTGCAGATAACCGTAAATCGTAGTGAGATTATAGCGGTAATAGATAGGAAGCAGAAGAAAGGCAACCAGGAAATAACCCAGGATGAAACCGATGCACATCTGAAGGTAGGTCATATCCGTTCTCATCACCATGCCTGGCACACTGACAAAAGTGATGCCCGAAATAGACGCACCCACCATACCGAAAGCAACCATATACCAAGGCGAACGGCGGTTGGCACGATAGAAAGTTTCATTACTTGCCATTTTACGGGCAGTAAGATGACTGAAGAGCAGAAGCACACAGAAGTATGCCAGAACTGTGATAACGATAGCCATATTCTCTTAGATTTACTGAAAAACAAAAAACCTCCGAGATCACTCTCGAAGGTTTCTGCGGTGCGTACGAGACTCGAACTCGTGACCTCCTGCGTGACAGGCAGGCATTCTA
>CAVHWE010000162.1:0-1665 GCA_963639495.1 bacterium
TATTCTAAATATTTAACCGTAGATAGTTCGCTATCTGCGGTTTTTTTCGTATCTTTGCGCCCGAATTATGCGATGACGGTTCGTCCGCTCATCCCATGGATTCAGGAAAACATTCTATAAAGAATAAAGAAATAATACATAATAATCAATTATGAGCAAACAAGTAGAAAAGATTAAGGAGCTGATCGCTAAGCGCGAACAGGCTCGTCTTGGCGGTGGCGAGAAAGCCATCGAGAAGCAGCATGCACGTGGCAAATACACTGCTCGTGAGCGTATCGAAATGTTGGTTGACGCTGGCAGCTTCGAGGAGTATGACATGTTCAAGTTGCATCGTTGCACTAACTTCGGCATGGAGAAGAAGCAGTACCTCGGTGATGGTGTTGTAGCTGGTAGCGCTACTATAGCCGGCCGTCTGGTTTACGTATATGCTCAGGACTTCACCGTAAATGGTGGTTCACTCTCTGAGACTATGGCACAGAAGATCTGCAAGGTAATGGATATGGCTATGACTATGGGTGCACCTGTTATCTGCATGAACGACTCAGGTGGTGCCCGCATTCAGGAAGGTATCTGCGCCCTCGCTGGTTACGGTGAGATCTTCGAGCGCAACATCCTCGCTTCTGGTGTCATCCCACAGATTTCTGCTATCATGGGCCCTTGCGCCGGTGGTGCCGTTTACTCTCCAGGTTTGACCGACTTCATCATCATGAAGGAGCAGACTTCTTACATGTTCCTGACTGGTCCTAAGGTTGTCAAGACCGTAACTGGTGAGGACATCGATGCAGAGCACCTCGGTGGTGCATCTGTTCACGCAACCAAGAGTGGTGTTACCCACTTCGCTGCTAAGACTGAGGAAGAGGCTATCGAGATGATCAAGAGCCTGCTCTCTTACATCCCTAGCAACAATACAGAAGAGGCTCCACGCGTTGAGTGCACAGACCCTATCGACCGCATGGACGATACTCTGAACGAGATTATCCCAGACGATCCTAACCAGGCATACGATATGTATAAGGTGATTGGTGCCGTAACCGATAACGGAGAGTTCTTCGAGGTTCAGCCTAAGTTCGCCAAGAACATCATCACAGGTTTCGCCCGCTTCAATGGTCAGAGCGTTGGTATCGTAGCCAACCAGCCAGCAGCTTACGCAGGTGTACTCGATGTAAACGCTAGCCGCAAGGCAGCCCGCTTCGTCCGTTTCTGCGATGCCTTCAATATTCCTATCGTATCTCTCGTTGACGTACCAGGATTCTTGCCAGGTACAGGTCAGGAGTACAACGCTGTCATCCTCCACGGTGCACAGTTGCTCTACGCTTACGGCGAGGCTACCGTGCCAAAGATCACTATCACATTGCGTAAGAGCTATGGTGGTAGCCACATCGTGATGGGTTGCAAGCAGTTGCGTGCCGACTTGAACTTCGCTTGGCCATCTTCAGAGATTGCCGTAATGGGTGCCAGCGGTGCCGTTGCCGTTCTCTGTGGTAAGGAAGCTAAGGCTAAGAAGGAAGCTGGCGAGGATGTAAAGGCATTCCTGGCTGAGAAGGAGCAGGAGTATACTGACAAGTTTGCTAATCCATATCAGGCTGCTCAGTATGGCTACATCGATGATGTCATCGAGCCACGCAACACCCGTTTCCGCATCTGCCGTGGTTTGGCTCAGCTCGC
>CAVHWE010000162.1:1890-5718 GCA_963639495.1 bacterium
ATCAAGCCACGTCAGACGATGTGGAACGCCAAGTTCTTGAGTTTAACAGCTAAACCATAATGTAATAGAAATGAAAGAGTTTAAATATACAATTGACGGAAAAGAATACAAGGTTCAGATTGACGCTGTTGAGGGTAACATCGCAAGCGTGAACGTGAATGGCGAAGCTTACAAGGTTGAGATGGAACAGGAGGCTGAGCCAGAGAAGAAGAAGGTTGTGCTCGGTCAGCCAGCTGCTGCATCTGATGATGCTGAGGCTACTCCAGCTGCCAACGTAAATACAGCCAACGCTGTAAAGGCTCCACTCCCTGGTACTATTACCAGCATCGAGGTAGCTGTTGGTCAGGAGGTAAAGGCAGGCGATACAGTTGTCGTTCTCGAGGCTATGAAGATGCAGAACAACATCGAGGCTGAGAAGGATGGTAAGGTAACCGCTATCTGCGTTAAGCCTGGTCAGGCTGTGCTCGAAGAGGATGCACTCGTGGTTATCGAGTAAATCAAGAATTTGAGAATGAGAGAATTATACTTCCAGATTCGGGATTATAATTCGGGTTCTTATAAAGAATATCAAAGGTCGCAAGCTATGATTGCTTGCGACCTTTTTCTATATATGTACAAATCCCGCAGGACCGTTCAGTCTCTGTCCTTTGGTTCTCACATATTTCAGAAACTCAACCACCACAGGGTTCTTGGGCTTACCGGCAGTTACGAGATAGAGATTCCGGGCTGGCGGTGCAGGATATTTTCCTTTGGCGATGGCATCCATCAGTTCATCCAGCGTATCATAGAATTTCTCATCTGCATCCAGTTTTCCATTCCCGTTTACATCTATCGGAACGATGGCGATACCCTTCGTAGGCTTATGCGTCTTGTCGTTGTAGGCGTAACCGATGTTGTTGAATCCGATACCGTTCACATCCTTCTGCAAGGTCTCTGCTACCCCCGGATCTCCAAACACGCCTGTTCCCTTCAGGTCTTCCTGCTTTTTACCAAGGAAAGCAGCCCATGTCTCAGCAGCACCACAGGCATCGCTTCGGGTGTAGACATTCATCTTTGTCTTCCCTTCCCAAATCGCCGTAGCCTGCTTCTGCCTCAATCCCGTCTTCAATAATTCCCGATATACAGGATTGCTGGCGTTGATGGTAGCCACTACCGCATCCTTTGCCACAGCATACGCCAGGGCACCTTTCTCCTTCTCCTGCGGCTTCAGTTCTCTACTCACCATAGCAATATCTACCTGGTCGGCAAGAACATCGGTAATACCCTTTCCTGCACCACCAGCCGAGATATCGATATCCACATCGGGGTGAAGACGATGAAACTCATCTGCCCACTGTATCGCCAGCGGATAAAGAGCGAAAGCACCCGACAGCGTAATGTAACCGCTCAGCACCTGCTTGCCGTCAGCACCACGCTTCACATCTCCTCTACTTCCGCAACTCGCTAACAGTAAGGAGGTTCCTACTACTAAAATTCCGATGATTTTCTTTCTCATATCTATACCTTATTATATATATTACTAACTGGCTGCAAAGGTATAAAGATTATGCAGATGGGGCAATACCACAATCGTACCATTCCCATATACCACATATAGGGTATGAAATTACCCCATATAAGGTATTGCCCAATAAGCAAAATCGTCGTACCTTTGCAAACGAAAATAAGAAGTATAAACGCTGAGGATTACACCTTATTATATATAGGGAGTATGAATCTTAAAATATAGGAGATTTAGATATGACTACAAAGTTTGTTCACAACAATCATGCACAGCTCGACACCAAGAACTTGAATGTATATATCAATGGTGCACAAATCTTGAAAGATGTAAATGTAAGTATTCCTAAGGGAAAGATTACTTGCATCATCGGTCCTTCAGGCTGCGGCAAGTCTACGCTTCTCCGTACCTTTAACCGATTGAACGACCGCGTGGAAGGTTTGAAGATGAATGGAGAGGTGAATCTCGGAGACAATAACATCCTCGAGGCAAGCAGCAGCAAACTCTCTGAAGTGCGCCGCAACATCGGTCTTGTTCCTCAGCGTCCATGCCCTCTCCCTATGAGCATCTACGACAATGTGGCTTATGGTTGCCGCATCCATGGTATCCGAAACAAGAAAAAACTGGACAGCATCGTAGAACATTATCTCAAGGCAGTAGGTCTCTGGGAGGAAGTGAAGGATAGACTGAAGAGTCCGGCTTCCAAGTTGAGCGGCGGTCAGCAGCAGCGTCTCTGTCTGGCACGCAGTCTTGCCGTAGAACCGAGCTATCTCCTGGCAGATGAGAGTACTTCTGCCCTCGACCCTATCAGCAGCAAGAAGGTAGAGGAGCTCTTCACCGAACTGAAGAAGGATTACAGCATCGTGATGGTAACTCATACCCTTCGCCAGGCTCTCCGCATCGCCGACCACGTCATCTTCATGTATCTGGGTGAGGTGATTGAAGAAGGAAGCGCCGAGGAAGTGTTTCATCATCCTAAGCACGAGCTGACCCAGGAGTATCTCAACGGTGCATTCAGTTAAGTGAAACCGCACATGCGGTTAAAGGTTAAAGAAAGAAATGAAAATAACAACATAAAATTTGAAAGAATATGGCACAGATTATTGTAAACGACGAAAAGCAGGAAGTGACTCTTCCTTTGACATTGGCAGAACTCATCAAGATCAACAAGGTATTCCAGCCAGAGATGGTAACTATCCAGGTGAACGAGGACTTTGCTGAGAAAGAAGACTATGAGAAGATTCAGCTCAAGGACGGCGACCGCGTAGATTTCCTCTATTTCATGGGAGGAGGCGCCTGCTAAAAAAGTAAACAAGTAGTACAATAAAATACTTATTTGGCAGTTCTTATATAAGATTACGTCGGTCGTTAATGTACGTTTCTTGTATCGTTGACGCATCAAAATAAGTTACAGTATTCACCCATAAAAGAAATCAGAAACAAGATGATAGATTTAACAGAAGAACAGATAGAGAGATACAGCCGCCACATCCTCCTTCAGGATGTAGGACTCGAAGGTCAGGAGAAACTTCTCAATGCCAAGGTACTCATCGTGGGTGCCGGTGGCTTGGGCTCTCCAGTTGCCCTCTACCTCGCTGCAGCAGGTGTAGGACATATCGGTATCGTGGATGCTGACGTGGTAGACCTCAGTAACCTGCAGCGCCAGGTGATTCATCAGACCAAGGACCTGGGCACTCCAAAGGTGGAGAGTGCCAAGGAGAAGATGATTGCCATCAATCCGGATGTGGAAGTGACCACTTATCACGACTTCCTCGATTCTCACAATGCTGAGGAAATCATCAAGCCATGGGATTTCGTCATTGACGGAACAGACAACTTCCCGGTGAAGTTCCTTATCAATGATGCTTGCGTACGTCTGGGCAAAGCCTTCTCGCATGGCGGCATCCTGAGATTCCAGGGACAGACCTTTACCCACTTGCCAGGCACGGCATGTTACCGTTGCTTCTTCAAGGAACCACCTCCAGCAGGCGCAGTTCCTACCTGTAGTCAGGCTGGCGTTCTGGGAGCCATTGCCGGTATGCTCGGAACCATTCAGGCAGCAGAGGCTTTGAAGTACTTCCTCGGTGTAGGCGAACTGCTTACCGACCGTCTGCTTACCTTCGATGCCAAGACGATGAACTTCCGCACCATCAAGGTGAAGAAGCGTGCATCCTGCGAAATCTGCGGCGACCACCCTACCATCGATCATCTCATCGATTACGAGCAGGCAGCCTGCGATTTGAAGCACCACTAAGATTTAGTGATTATTTATTAGTGATTATTTTTGCTATAGCTTATGAAGATTAACGACGACGTAATCAAGGTTA
>CAVHWE010000163.1:0-5653 GCA_963639495.1 bacterium
AGAGGAAGGGGAATGGCATCGCCACGCCCACCACGTTGAACATGATGATCATGAGCACGTCTTCTCTCATCAAACTGTACTCGCCCATTACCTGGCTCATGGCTCCTCCATAAATTCCGCCCGACATCAGGAAGATGAAGGCGAAGAGGAGATAAATCCAAGGCTGCAACCGGCGAGGAATATATCCGTTGAACGAAGGGACGCGGAAGGGTCCCTGTAACATAGGAGGTCCTGGCATTTTTTCAATTAATAATTTATAATTTATAGTTTATAGCACATTCTATTTGAGGCGAACCTTGGTTTCCACGTTCAGTCCGGCACGGAGCAGGGCTACCTGTTTAGGGTCGTTATCGCGGGTGAGGGCGATGCGAACCGGTACGCGTTGCTCTACCTTGACGAAGTTGCCGGTGGCATTATCTACCGGAATCATGGAGTAGGCGTTGCCGGCAGCTGCTGAGAGTGCCTCTACCTTGCCGTGGAATACTACACCCGGAATGGCATCGGCTGTAAAATCTACCGCCTTGCCCACCTGGATGCCGTCCATCTGGGTTTCACGATAGTTGGCTACTACCCATACATCGTTGTCATCCACGATGCGTGCCAACATCTGTCCTGGCTGAACCAGCTGTCCCTCGTGGATATCTTTCCTGCCCATCACGCCGTCGCAGGTAGCCACGATTACGGTATAAGAAAGGTTCAGACGAGCCAGATTGAGCTGAGCCTCAGCCACACTCTCGCCGGCACGCGAACCGCCCAGCTGCTGGGTCTGTACGTTGCGGACCGAGGCGGCACTTGCCTTCCGGCTGCTTGCCTGCTCATAACGTGCCTTGGCTCCCAGATAGCGGGCGTAGGCATTATCATATTGCTGGCGGGTTACCGCATCCTTCTTCATCAGGGCTGCAAAACGGTCGAAATCCTGCTTGGCGTTCATCATGTCTACACGTGCCTCTTCGATACCTGCCGAAGCCGTCTGCACGTTGGTAGTGGTGGTTCCCATGCTGGCAGATACAACCGAAGAACCTGCCTTAGAACCGCGCAGACCAGCCTCTGCCTGAGCCACATGCAGGCGGAATTCTGAGTCTTCGATAATGACGAGTGTATCGCCCTTCTTCACGTGCTGATAGTCGGAGAAACGGATTTCCTTGATAAATCCTGATATGCGCGTGTTGATAGGCGTAATGTGGCGGTTCACCTGGGCATCATCGGTATAAACCACGTCGCTACCATGATAAAAATGGCTGAAGCACCAGCCGATGGCTCCTATAAAACAGAGGATGATAACTACATTATATATTCTCTTGATAATCTTCTTACTCATAATTTATATTTGTTTTATTGTTTGAAAAAGAGCAGATGAATTCTTCGTTCTTCACTCTTCACTTCCTAAATTTCTCCCGCTACGTATTTCATGCGGTAATAAGCGTATACGATATTGATGCGGGCGTCTACCTCGCTCAGTTCGGCGTTGAGCTTCAGGTTCGATGCATCCACCATGTCGGTTACCAGCGCCAGCTGACTGAGATAGCGGGCGTTCATCACCTCGTAGTTCTGCTGCGCCAGTTCTACGCTCTTGCGTTGCGTTTCCAGTTCTACGTAGGTTTGCTGATATTGCACGTAGGCAGCCTGCACGTTGTTGTTCAGCTGTTCAGCCTGCAGGGCGTGTTTTTCCTTTGCCTGTCGGGTTTCTACGGCAGCCTGTCTGATGCGCTTGTTGCTCTTGAAGAGCGAGCTGAGGCTGTATTTCACGCCTACGCCCACATACCATACGTTCAGATTCTTGTCTATCGGAGGCAATTCGAAGAGGATAGGTCCGTCAAAATTCTCGGCAGCCACCAGGGCCACTTTCGGCAGCAGGTCGCTCTTGGCAATCTTCTCCTTCTGTTCCGCTATCCTGATGGCGTTGCTGCTCTGTTCCAGCAGGGGCGAATTCATCGTGCCTGCCGTCTGCCAGTAAGCTTCGCCATCCTTAGCGTAAGCCTTGTCGGCTATCGTAGCGTCCGGAATAATCTGCATCTCCTGTCCCCCTTGCTCTCCCTGGCTCATGCCGAGCGTATTCAGGAGCTGGTGGTTCAGAATGCTGCGGTTGTTGTGTAGCGAAGTGAGTCCCAGCTTGAGGCTCTCCATCTGCAGTTCGTATCGGGTGATGTCGTTCTTGAGCGCCATTCCCTGGGTTTGTTTCGCCTTGATGTCGGCGATGAGCTGGCGGGTGAGCTCGATGTTTTTTTCATAAACCTTGATGCGGTTGTCTATCTTGTAGAGGTCCAGATACTGTCCCAGGGCGATGAAGCGTGCTTGCTGACGGGTGAGTTTTACGCCCACCTCAGCCTGCTGCTTGCCCAGTTCGGCGAGGCGGATGCCTGCGTTGATGGCGCCACCTGCATAAACCACCTGCTGTGCCTGGAAGGCGAAATTATTGCCGAAGTGGGGCGATTTCAAACCTTGAGCGTTACTGAAGTCGCGGTCGGTCATCAGGGCGTTTCCGATGTAACTGAAGGAGAGGGATGCATCGAGGTCGGGCGGTTTCTTGCTTTTAGCCGATTCTATGCCGATGCTGGCAGCTTCTACGCCCGATTTCGAGGTTCGGAGCGACTTGCTGTTTTCTTCGATTCTCTCGAAGAGTTGGGCGATGGTCATCCTGGTTTGAGCCACAGCCCATAGAGAGCCTCCCCAGATGAGAAGGCCTGCAATCATCATTTTCTTTATCATTCAAAAAATCTGTTATTATTGTTCTTTAAAAATTCCGTTATCTCATGAATTCGGGTGCAAAGGTACGGCGATTTTGGCGAATATCCGTTTTAAATTTTTCGTGCCGCATGGAATTTTTCGGAACAAAAGTTCTTTTTTCTCACATTATTTCCGTATATTTGCACGCAAAATGCGAATAAAAGGTATTTATGATAGAATTATCAGAACTGAACAGTTATCAGGAGGCCAGTCTTTTCTGCTCCGATTTGAGCGAGTGGCAGGAGGGTCCGCAGGTATTGACCTATGGTGCCATTCTCCTTTGCCGCAAGGGAAGGGCCGTGCTGAATGTGAATTATAAGGATTGGAATCTCTACGAGGGAGCCGTCATCACCCTGTTTCCGAATGATGTGGTAGAGGTGAAGAAGACGGAACCTTCTGCTTCCTGCGAGGGGGATGCCTGTTCCGGAATGGACGTTTCTACCTTCAAGGTGGAGATGCTGAAATATAATCCTTCTCTGCTGCGCGAAGCCAGTCTGCAGTTGGAACAGACGGTTTATTCGGCCCTGCGCGAGGACAGATGCCGGCAGGATTCGCCCGTGGTTACCCATATCATCGACAGCATGTTTTCCCTCCTCAGGCTCTATTTCGAACAGCACGACTGTACCTGCATCCCGCAGCTGGTACTCTATCAGCTCAAGGCCTTCTTCGTAGGTTTCCACGAATATCTGCAACGCAATCCGCAGAACTGTCCCGACGAGGTGAAATCTTACAGGGTGAGGGAACTCTTCAACCGCTTCATGATGCTGATGGAACGCGATTACAAGAAATCGAGAGATGTCAACTATTATGCCGAGCAGATGAACATCACCTCCAAGTATCTTTCGAATATCGTGAGACAGGTAACGGGGCATACGCCCAAAATCATCATCGACCAGTATGTGGTGCTCCAGCTGAAGATGCAGCTCAAGCGCTCCGCCCAGAGCATCAAGGAGATGGCATGGGAATATCATTTTGCTGATGCCAGCTTCTTCTGCCGCTATTTCAAGAAACATACCGGAATGACGCCGCAGCAGGTGAGAGAATAAATACAGTAATTATAACATAAAAATTTTCAAAACATGACAACAACACTTATCATATTGGTTATTACGGTAGCCCTGTTCATCTGGGGCAGGGTGAGGGCCGACATCGTGGCGCTTACCGCCCTGGCTGCACTCCTGGTTCTGGGTATCCTGACACCTGCCGAGGCGCTGGCGGGCTTCTCTTCGCCCATCGTCATCATGATGATAGGACTCTTCGTGGTGGGTGGAGCTATCATGCAGACCGGACTTGCCAAGCTTACGGGCAATAAACTCATGGCGCTTTCGCGCGGCAACGAAACCATCACCTTCCTGCTCGTAATGCTCGTTACCTCGTTTATCGGCGCCTTCGTGAGCAATACCGGAACGGTTGCCCTCATGATGCCTATCATCATGAGCATAGCTGCGGGCTCGGGCATGCAGTCGTCGCGTTTCCTCATGCCGCTCGCCTTTGCCGGAAGTCTGGGCGGAATGCTCACCCTCATCGGTACGCCGCCCAACCTGGTTATCGATGAAGTATTGACCGAGGGCGGTTATCAGCCGCTTGCCTTCTTCAGCTTCTTCCCTGTGGGCATCATCGTCATCGCCATCGGCATCATCGTGCTCATGCCGCTCAGCAAAATCTTCCTCAGCAAAAAGCAGAGCGGTAAGAAAAAGAAGCAGGGCAAATCGCTTGATGACCTGGTAGACGAATATCAGCTGCTCGATAATCTGCATCGCTACATCGTGCCTAGCCGCCGCCCTTCTGCCGCCCTCGACGAGAATGGCGAGCAGATGGATATCGTGGGCAAAACCCTGAAGGATCTGAGCATCCAGAAGAAATATGGCGTGAGTATCATCGAGATAAGAAACGAGAAGAAATCGCGACTGGGACTGGTGAAGGATGTGAGCCAGAACATGGCGAAGAGCAGCAGCACCATTCAGGTTCACGATACCTTATATATAATAGGTGAGGAGGAGAAGATGAAACGCTTTGCCAGCGATTATGGTCTCAGGAAGATGAAGGATGTGAAGATAGATTTCTACGACCTGGGACTGACCGAAATCGTGGTGATGCCTACGTCTAATTTTGCCGGTCTGCGCATAGGCGAGGCTAATCTGCGCAAGCGATTCGGCATCAACGTGCTGGGCGTAAAGCGTGGCGATGAATATATTACCGACAATCTGATAGCCACCAAACTGCATGTGGGCGATATGCTCCTGGTGCAGGGCGAATGGACCAATCTGGCTCATCTGGCTACCGATACGAGCAACTGGGTGGTTATCGACCAGCCAGAGAAGACTGCCGACAAGGTGCTCTTGGATTATAAGGCGCCTGTGGCGGCTGCCATCATGCTGCTGATGATAGCGATGATGGTGTTCGATTTCATTCCTGTGGCTCCGGTCACGGCGGTCATCATCGCCGGACTGCTGACCGTCTTTGCCGGTTGTTTCCGGAATGTGGAGGCGGCTTACAAGACCATCAACTGGGAGAGCATCGTGCTGATAGCCGCCATGATGCCGATGTCTACGGCGCTTGAGAAGACGGGTGCTTCTGCCTTGGTTTCTCAGGGGTTGGTAGAGAGTTTGGGTTCGATGGGACCTACGGCTCTCTTGGCAGGTATCTACTTCACCACTTCTCTGATGACGATGTTTATCAGCAATACAGCCACGGCTGTGCTGATGGCTCCTATTGCCCTGGTGGCGGCCCGGCAGGTAGGTGTGAGTCCTTATTCCTTCCTCTTTGCGGTTACGTTGGGTGCCAGCATGTGCTTTGCCTCTCCGTTCTCCACGCCTCCTAATGCGCTGGTGATGAAGGCGGGTGGCTATACGTTTATGGATTACGTGAAGGTAGGTTTGCCTCTGCAGATTATCATCGGCGTTGTGATGACCTTCGTTCTTCCGCTCCT
>CAVHWE010000164.1:0-5643 GCA_963639495.1 bacterium
CGCTGCTCTTCGGCGGCAACAAGTCGGTGGTGTTTGGCGACAAGAAATTCAGCGGTAGCACCCAGGGCGTGAATCCTGACTACGCCAAAGTTTCTGCGCCACAGATGTTTTACGGCAGATACATCAACGAGATGGATGTGCGCCAGCAGCGCAAGGTTTGCGTCATCGGCAAACAGATTTACAAGAATCTCTTTCCTGGCGGAGGTGATCCGTGCGGCAAGAGCGTAAGAGTAGATTCTACCTATTATATGGTGATAGGCGTAGATTACCGCTCGGGCAACGGCGTGAACTTCGGCGGTCGTGCCGATGAAACCATCACCCTGCCCCAATCGGTTTTGCGCAGCGCTTATAACCGGGGTAAGGCGGTAGACATCATAGCCACCACCGGCAAAACGGGCGTAGTAATGAGCAGCATTGCCCAACGGATGAGAGAAACCGTGGCAAGAGCCCACAGCATAGACCCTACCGACGAAAAGGGCATTATGGTGTTCAATACCGAAGTTCTCTTCCAGATGCTCGACAACCTGTTCAAAGGTGTCAACTTCCTCATCTGGCTGGTAGGCATCGGTACCCTTCTTGCCGGCGCCATCGGAGTTTCCAATATCATGATGGTAACGGTAAAGGAGCGGACCACCGAGATAGGCATCCGCCGAGCCATCGGAGCCACGCCTAAGATGATACTCTCGCAAATCATCTCCGAGAGTATTCTTCTCACCCTGGTAGCCGGCATGAGCGGCATTCTCTTCGGTGTTGCCATCCTGCAGATGCTGGAAGTAGGAAGTACCACGGATGGCATTCTTACCGCCCACTTCCAGGTAGATTTCTGGACGGCCATCTCTTCAGCCATCCTCATCTGCATTCTCGGCGGCCTAGCCGGACTCGCCCCTGCATGGCGAGCCATGAGCATCAAGCCGGTGGATGCGATGAGAGACGAATAGGAGTGAAGAACGAAGAGTGAAGAGTGAAAAATTCACTTGTCCTCTAAATGATAACTCCTGATAAATAATAATATTAACGAAATAAGAATGAAAGACGAAAGTAAAGCAATTGAATTCTTCACTCTTCGTTCTTCACTCTTCACTTAAACTTACGATATGAAAAAGTATTCAAAGTTGATTGTTGCGGCGATTGTCGCCTTGATTTTCATCGGAACCTTCGTGTTCCTTTATGAGAAATCGCAGCCTAAGCCTGTGGAGTATACTGAGTTTACTCCCAAGATGGCTGATGTTTTGAAAACTACCGTCATTACGGGCAAGATTGAGCCTCGCAACGAGGTGAGCGTAAAGCCTCAGATTAGCGGTATCATCACAGAGATTTGCAAAGAAGCAGGTGATTATGTTCAGGCGGGCGAGGTTATCGCCAAGGTAAAGGTTATTCCGGATATGGGACAGCTCAGTTCGGCTCAGGCACGTGTGCGCCTTGCTGAAATCAACCTGAAACAGGCACAGGTGGATTATGGTCGCGAGGAACAGCTCTTCAAAAAACAGCTGGTCAGCGCCGATGAGTTTGATAAGGTAAAGCAGGCGATGAAACAGGCACGCGAGGAGGTTACCGCTGCCGAAGATGCTCTCCAGGTGGTGCGCGATGGTGTAAGCAAGAGCAATGCCAGCGCTTCTTCCACCCTCATCCGTTCTACCATCTCGGGCATTATCCTCGATATTCCGGTCAAGGTGGGTAACTCGGTGATTCTTGCCAACACTTTCAACGATGGTACTACCATCGCCAGTGTGGCTAACATGAACGACCTTATCTTCCGTGGCAATATAGATGAAACCGAAGTGGGAAGTCTCGTTACAGGAATGCCGATGAAGATTACCATCGGAGCCTTGCAGAACCTCAACTTCGAGGCAAACCTGGAGTATATCTCTCCTAAGGCTGTAGAAAACAATGGTGCCAACCAGTTTGAGGTAAAGGCAGCCATCCGTTCTACCAAGGGCGGCAAGATCCGTTCAGGCTACAGCGCCAATGCCGAGATTGTACTGGCAAAGGCTACCCATGTACTCACCGTTCCGGAGAGTGCCATCGAGTTTAGCGGCGATTCTACCTTTGTATATATCATAAAAGGTAGCGGCGAGAAGAAGACTTATGAGCGCAAACAGGTAACTACCGGTTTGAGCGATGGAGTAAATATAGAAATCAAGAAGGGTCTGGGCCTCAAAGACAAGGTTCGCGGTCCTCAGGTTATAGCAGAAAATAAGGATGATGACGAATAGTCATCATCCTTATTTTTTTTATAGGCATCAGATAACTTAGATGTTATCCTTTTCGATATCCTTGAAGTAGCGGTATGTACCCACCTTCAGTTCATCGCAGGCAATCTCATCACAAACGATGATGCCATGCTGGTGCTGCTGCAGAGCGCTGATGGTCCAAGCCTGGGTAACAGGACCTTCGATGGCAGCCTGCAGGGCGCGGGCCTTGTTATGACCGTTGCAGAGAATCATTACCTCTCGGGCAGCCATCACGGTACCCACACCTACGGTCAGAGCCAGACTAGGTACCTTCTCAGGATCATTATCGAAGAAACGGGAGTTGGCAATCTTGGTATCTGTAGTGAGCGTCTTTACTCGGGTGCGGGAGGTAAGAGAAGAGAATGGCTCGTTGAAAGCGATATGGCCATCAGGACCGATACCACCGATAAAGAGGTCGATGCCACCCGCTTCTTCTATCATCTGCTCATAATGACGGCACTCCTCTTCCAGATTCTCGGCATTACCGTTCAGGATATGAATATTCTCCTTAGGGCAGTCGATATGATTGAAGAGATTGGTAGCCATGAAAGAGTGATAGCTCTCAGGATGAGATTCCGGCAAACCTACATATTCATCCATATTGAAGGTGATGACATGCTTGAACGAAACCTTGCCTTCTTTTACCGCCTTTACCAGGTTGGCATACATGCCCTGAGGTGAAGAACCGGTTGGCAAACCCAGAACAAAAGGACGTTCAGCAGTTGGTTGAAATCTGTTAATTGTTTCAATTACATGATCAGCTGCCCACTTTGACAGCTTCTCATAATCTTTTTCGATAATAACACGCATAATCTATTTCTTATTGTTTAGTTGTAAAATTCAGGAAACAAAAATAATAAAAATCTGTTTCATTACCGCTAAAAGATGGCAAAAATTATATTTTTTTACAGTTTGCGGTATCTATTTCTTCATAGCCCTCCTGCTCTACATATTCATCAAAACCGATGCTGATATCGGCGCCATTCTGCTCGAAGAGACGCAGTAATTTCTGCTGCATATCGGGTGCAATGAGGATGGCGCCGCGCTTCGCCTTGCAATAGGTGCTTTCGCTGATATAGGGCGAAAAGTGCCAGAAATGAGGCGTATTGGCAGAAGGTATCGTACCGAACATGCGACGGAATCCGCGTGCCATGCGTATAATCTTCTTCTGAAGCCGATAGGCGCAGCCCTGCTCGCTGCAGGCTATATGGTCCGGGTTCAGAATACTGAACACCTTCTCCGACTTACGCAACTTCTGATAACGCTCAAAACGAGCACAAAGGTGATGTACCGGGCACGCCTCCTTGAGACATACCGTATCAATGGAATGGATTGAAATATAGTTCATACTAATTACTTTTTTAGTTGGATAAATAATTTTTTCTACGAAAGATTGAGGGGCTGTTATCGGCAAACAGCCAACTGGCAAACCACAGACAGCCAACTAGCCGCTATGAGAACAGTGGGCTGTTCTAGTCAGACAGCTATCGGAAAAGCCTGAGAAAGAATTTTAAGAAAGGAACTGCGAAAAACTCTTCACTCTTCACCTAACCCTCGGAAACACCGATAAACAGAGGGGATTCGAGGGGTGAAGAGTTGTTTCTCACTCTTCACCCACTCTTCACCACTCTTCACCCACCTGCCGCTTAGCTATATTTTCAGATTCTTACAAGCAGATAGGCCTGACCCTTCTTGGTATGCTTCATCTTGCAACCCAGGAGTTTGAGCGACTGGCCGATGCGAATCTTGGTACTCAGATTGCTGATCAGCATTGGAAATCTTTCGTGCAGAACCTCGAAAACATCCGAACAGATGAGCCATTCGCCCGTTTCATTATCCTCAGGAACACGAAAGCAGCTCTTCAGCATCGATTCAAAATCATCTACCTTGAAGAAAGGAAGATTGCACTTCTGGATGCGGTCTACCTCGGCATTGGTAAACCAGTAAGGCGTCTTCTTATGGCAAAGCTCATACATAACTTGTGCATAGAGCTGGTCATAAATGATGGGTGAACCGTTGTCGATATATTCACCTGCCGGAATGTGCAGACAGACGAATCGGCGGCTACCCGTAGGGTCGCAGAGCGGATGCTCATCATTGGTGGTTGCCAGGAAGGAAGCGTAACGCGGACGGTCATCCTGACTCTTGCCGAAGATAGGGCGCCCGTTCACCTTCACCTTCGAAAGCATCTGCTTCAGCTTGCCCTGCTGCGATGGTCCCATATTCGCAAACTCATCTATGTTGACAAAGAGATTATGAGTGAGCGCCATCTCGGAGTCAAACTTATTGGCAAAGTTGATGTGGTCGAGGAAATACTGTCGCAGATGATCCGGCAGCAGGCGATAGGCAAAGGTACTCTTGCCGCAACCCTGCTTGCCGATAAGCACAGGAGTGGTTTCGTTGCCATGAAACATATCCATCTGCAACCAGTGGGCAACAGACGAACGGAGCCAGGTGGCGCACCATCCCAACTGTTCACTTGTAAGCCCCGGAATTCTGCCAAAGAGTTCAGCCACATGGTTCTTACCATCCCATTCCGGCAGGTTCTCGAGATATTCCCTGATAGGATCAAACTCCGGAACCTCTTCAGAACGTACGAACTCCTCAATATCCTGTCGGGGCGACTTCTTGCCTCCCACACCCAACCGCTTGGCGTGACGGACGATGGAATTGAAAGCCTCCGGAGTCAGCACCTTCCAGGTTGAGTCAGAAGATTCCTCCTCTTCCCCACCGGTTTCCGGTTCCTCTTCTACGGGCTCCTCGGCTTCGTCCTCATTCTTTGAGAGAGTGAAATACTCGGTTTTACCACTTAGCACATTTCTACGGAAGAGATAATACTCATCGAGAAAACTCTCAACAAGAGAGAGTGCTGAAATTTCGTTTGTCATCTTATCTGATGACGATAAGGTTTTTAAATTTTCCATTATGTGTAAATTTTAAGATTAATAATATTCATTCTTTTAGCCCTTATATATAATAAGGTGAAGAGTGGTGAAGAGTAGGTGAAGAGTTGTCTCTGACTCTTCACCCCTCGAAACCCCTCTGTTTATGGGCATTTCCGGGCTTCAGGTGAAGAGTGAAGAGTTTCAGCTCATTCATGGCTCAGCATTTCGCCGCTCTTTCGTTTTCGATTGCAAAGTTAATACTTCCCTTCACCGATTCCAAATTTTCCCCGCCACCTTCCCGCTACTTTTCTGAAATCAGGGAAGAAACAAGGGGGCTACGGGGAAAAGTATGGGGAAAAAAGAGGAAAAACAAGCGCATATCCTTGCATAATCCGAAAATAAATCTTACCTTTGTGGCAAAACTTATTTTCTTAAAACAGACTGACAATGAATGAAGATAAAGATGAAATAAAATTCAGCTACGAAGTCTTCGACCGACAGCTCGACAACTTCTGCCGAATGCTCAG
>CAVHWE010000165.1:0-5632 GCA_963639495.1 bacterium
GACTGATGCCTTCGCTCCGTATGTCGATGAGTATCTGTTCGTTGTGGGGCGTGGTGAGTTTCTCCATCTGCGGAGCCACCTATCCGCTCTTCTCGATGGATTCTCCGATCCAGTCTATCGGCCAGCTTTTCCCGATGCGCCACTATTATATGATTTACCAGATAAACATCTTCAATGGTTTCCCGATGGGCGATGCTGTGCTCCACTGGGGCGCAATGGTGCTGTTCTGTGCCCTGCCGATGCTCACTATCTGGAACATCAAGAAGGCAATGCTGGTTTACAAGTACTTGCCGTAGAAGAGTGAAGAGTGAAGAGTGAAAAGTGAAAAGTGAAGAGTGAAGAGTGAAGAATTCAACAGCTTTACTAATCATAAAGTTCAATGCTCAAAGTTCAAAGTGTAATGTTAAAAAGTAGTTTATTATATAAGATTATCAATGGCATCTGGGATATGTGCTACATCTGGAAGACGGAAATGCGCAATGTTTTCCGCGATGAGGGTGTGCTCATCTTCTGCATTCTGGTGCCGCTGGGTTATCCGCTGCTCTACTCGTGGATTTACAACAACGAGGTGGTGAGAGAAGTGGATACGGCGATTGTGGACCTGAGCCACAGTCACAGTTCTCGCGAGTTTATCCGCGATTATGATGCTTCACCAGATGCCAAGGCTACCTATTACTGCAACAGTCTGGACGAGGCGAAGGAACTGGTGCGCAGACAGGCGGTTCACGGAATTCTTTACTTCCCTGCCGACTTCAATACGAAGCTGAACCGAGGCGAACAGGCACATGTGGGAGTTTACTGCGATATGAGTCTGATGCTGACCTATAAGGCGATTTATCAGACCTCGCAGGCCGTAGCCAGCCACATCAACTCGGGCATCCAGATAACACAGGCAGGAGGATTTACAGATAGAGACGACGAGATTACCACCGAGCCGCTCGCCTTTGATGAGGTTCCGATATTCAACACGACAGGAGGTTACGGAAATGCCATTCTGCCGGCTGTGCTGGTTCTTATCCTGCAGCAGACGATGCTGCTGGGCATAGGAATGGCAGCGGGAACTTCAAGAGAACTCAACAGAAACCGCGAACTCATACCGGTAAGCAAGCATTATGGCGGTATTTTCCGCATTGTTTTCGGCAAGGCATTGGTTTATTTCATGGTTTATGCCGTGATGGGAATGTATCTTACGCTGGTAGTTCCCAAGCTGTTCAGTTTTGTAAGTATGGTAACGTGGACCACCATTCTAGGTTTCCTCCTTCCTTACATTCTTTCGTGTGTTTTCTTCGGTCTGATGCTGTCGTGTCTGGTAAGATATCGTGAAAACGTGATGCTTCTGGTGGTATTTACCTCCGTTCCGTTGCTTTTTATGACGGGAGTTTCATGGCCACTGAGCAATATTCCGGGCTTTTGGCAAGGATTTTCGTGGGTTTTCCCATCCACTTTCGGCATCCGCGGGTTCCTCAGAATCAGCAGTATGGGAGCTTCGCTTTCAGATATTCTGCCGGAATTCAGAGCACTCTGGATACAAACCGGCGTCTATTTCCTCGCTACCTGCCTGGTTTTCAGGCAACAACTGCGCTCAGCCAGGCTCAAGGCTAACCTTACTGCCGAAGTAGCAGAAGAAGAGGATGAGGCGGAAGAAATTGTTGATAGTTAAGAGTTTAGAGTTAAAAGTTTATAGCAATCTTGCTAACGGCTAAGCCCTATAAATTATAAACTTTCAACTATAAACTATAAAAAATGGGCTGTTAACTGTTAACCTGTTAACTCCTCTGATAAAAAAAAGCTAGGACTGCTTGAGGGCAATCCTAGCTTTTTATTTTATACCCTTATCAAATAGGATATTTACTACTTAGTGTGTACTTACAATCTTGGTTGGAGCCTTCTCTGCATTTCTGCGGTTCACTACTGTCACGATGCTCTGGGCAAGGCTCAGGAAAGCCTGACCGGTGATGGAATCAACCTTGGTAGCAGCAGGCGCACCATCATCACCACCCTCGCAGATGCTCTGAACGATAGGAATCTGGGCGAGCAGAGGCACATTCATTTCCTTAGCGAGATTCTTGCAACCCTCCTTGCCAAAGATATAATACTTGTTCTCTGGCAACTCGGCAGGCGTAAAATAAGCCATGTTCTCGATAAGACCGAGGATAGGCACATTCACCTTATCATTCTGATACATGTCAATACCCTTTCTCGCATCGGCAAGCGCCACCTGCTGAGGCGTACTAACAATCACCGCACCCGTGATGGCGAGTGTCTGGAGCAGGGTAAGATGAATGTCGCTGGTGCCAGGAGGAGTATCGAGGATGAAGTAATCCAACTCACCCCAGTCAGCATCAGCAATCAGCTGCTTCAGGGCAGAGCAAGCCATACCGCCACGCCACAAGGTAGCCGTAGTAGGACTTACGAAGAAACCGATACTCAGGAGTTTCACGCCATATTTTTCGACAGGTTCGATGAGGTCTCTGCCGTCCTTGTGAACAGAATAAGGACGTTCCTCCTCCACACCGAACATCTTAGGCATGGAAGGACCGAAGATATCCGTATCGAGCAAACCCACCTTGTAGCCCAACTTAGCCAGGGCGATAGCGAGATTGGCAGAAACGGTACTCTTGCCTACTCCACCCTTACCAGAGCTTACAGCGATGACGTTCTTTACCTGTGGCAGCATCTTTCCTACTTCAGGACGAGGAGCCGACTTGAACTCAGTAACGATTTCCACCTCTACATCTTTCGAAATATGATAATGGATGGCAGCCTCAGCCGCCTTCACCGTACTCTTGAGGAAAGGATCCGTATCACGAGGAAAGAGAAGAACCACCTTCACCTTCATACCATTGATGCTAGGCGTATCTGCCAGCATCTCGCTCTCTATGAGGTTCTTCTTGGTGCCTGGATAAATCACCGTAGCAAGAGCCTCTTCAATCAATTTTGGATATAATGTCATAATTTTTAATTTTGTCTTGTGCAAAAGTAACAATAAATAATGTAATAAGCAAATAAAAACTAAATAATTTCAGATATTAAACACTTTTATGTATCTTTGCAAATTGCAGAAATGTGTAGTTTCAGCAAAAGCGAATCTACAACCGAACAGACAAAAACGGAAGAAAAATGAAATATAAAAAGATTATATTAGGCGTGGCCTTGGCTCTGGCCTGCTTCTCTAGCCTGAATGCCAACGCGCTGACCGAAACCAAAGTGAAGAAGACGGAAACTCAGACCGCAGCACCCAACGTTTACTGGACCGATGGCTACGGAAGAGTATCTTATACCACCAACTCTATCATTTCGCCGGTAGTGAAGATTGCCCTCAAGGAGTTTGCGGGCGATATGAAAGCCGTAACCGGATTCGATGCGAAAGAAAAATCAGGTGCTCCGATACAGATTTACCAGCTCGACCAGCTCACCAACAAGGAGTTTTCGGCAGTAGAAAAACTCGGTGCGCCGCTGCATCTTATTATCACCGCAAAAGATGCTTTCTACATCGGTACGAGGAAAGGGAAACTCATCGTTATCGGAAGCAACGCCCGCGGAACGGCTTACGCCATCATGAAACTCTCTGAGCTGGCTGGCGTTTCGCCTCTGGCGGCATGGAACGACCTGCAGCCTGCTCAGCGCAAGAGCCTCTATACACCCGTAGACCAGCAGTGGATAGAGGTTCCGAGAATAGAATTCAGAGGACTTGCCCTGAACAACAGCCAGTGGATGAAACCGCAGAACTACAGCCGCATCGCCCGACTGATGCTGCGCCTGAGAGCCAATACGCTGTGGCAGGTAGACGGCAGGCACGAGGCTGTTTACAACAAGGCTGTGGTAGACAGTTTCGACATCTGCGTGGCGGAAAACTACAAGGTGACGGAGTTTGTGGGCAAGAAGCACAAGAAGAAACACCGCAAAACCATCGAGAATGTGAAGCTGGTATGCTCGGATGCACAGATGGAGATGAGCAACCTCTCGCCGGGTCTGCTGCTCGAAATGCTCAACAGCAAGGATTATCTGGAGAGCAAGAATGCCCAGCACGGAAAATCGCACCGCTCTGCCGCTCACAACGACGAAGACTGTGCCTGGATAGCCAACATTACCAATCCGAAGCAGTCAACCTTCCAGCTAGCCATGATGATGAACCTGGCGTGGAATAAAAACGCCCTGAAAGCGGATTGCAAGACGTATATCCAGAACACACTCAACGCATTCTTTGGCGCCATTACAGGCAGGAAAATCATGCCTCTGATGGAAGAATATTACCGCCTTACCAGCATCCGACATTCCGCTTATATGGCGATGCCTTACGGCGATACTGAGTTTCATTCAGGCGAATTCGGCAACGAACTGGAGCGTTTTCTCTACCGCTACGACCTGTTGAAGGCGAAGACTGAATCCATCGAGCGCATGCTGCCTCAGAACCAGAAAGACGGTTTCTTCGAGGTAGTGAAATATCCGATATTCCTGGCTGCCTTCGTAGCTGAAAAGGAGCTGGAGGCACAGGAAGCAAGACACATCGCCCGTCCGGGACTGTTTAATAAAGACGATGAGGCGAAGGCTGCAGCGGCTGTGAGCATCGATGCTTACAACAAACTGAAGCAGCTCAATGCCTACTACAGTCGCATCAGAAACGGCAAATGGAAGGATCTCATCCTTACCAACGGTGCAGAGATGCAGGCTCCGCAGATTCCGGGCGCACTGCCTGCTGCCGACATCAAGCAGCTGAAAGCTGATGCCTTCGACCGCAGCAACGATCTCAAGCCGCTCTCTGTAGTTACCGGCGACATCATTGCCAAGAATGCCTGGGAATGGAGCAAGGCTACTGAATCTCCGCTTGCCCAGGCTGCCGTAAGAGGAGCCGAGAAGATTACCATCCGTCCGCTGTTAGGTCACAGCGGCAAGGCTGTGAAATTGCCGAAGGGAGCCAGTCTGAGCTATGATTTCTACTGCGACAAGAGCGGTGATGCGCGTTTCACTATCGCCGCAATTCCTTGCTTCCTAAACGCTGTAAAGGATATGAGGGTGAGTGTGAGCATAGACCGTGGCGAACCGGTAATCTGCCAGTTGAAGGAGGTTTATAACTCTAAGGACTGGAAGTTTGACCTGTGGCGCGGACAGACGCTGAAGAGCTTCTACGTTACGCTGCCTGACGGCAGCCACAACGTAACCATCAAGGCTTTAGACGATAATGTGATGATTGACCAGTGGGTTCTGGATTACGATGTAGACAGAGAATATTACGTATTCCCAGTAGAGAAATAAGAGGCTTTTTATGCTGTTTTCAGGCTTAAATGAAGACCGGGCAGAGGCATAAATGATGACGGGGCAGAGGCTTATATGATGCCGGGGCAGAGGCTTAAATGAGAGCTATCATGAGGCTTATCATGTAGCTTTTCATGAGGCTTTTATGATGCTGAAATGTGTTAAGAATCCTAACTCATAGCTTCTTCCCCCGCAACTCTATGACTTATGCCCCGCAAAGCACAGAGACGGGGAAAAAAGAGCGAGGGGTTAACAGGTTAACAGTTAACACCCCAAAAATGCATGGTACCCCCACACACATATAAAAATAAGTATATATATATTCACTGCTGTCCCGTTTAGAAATCATCGGGCCTGAAAAGGCTAGGATATAGCCAAT
>CAVHWE010000166.1:0-5631 GCA_963639495.1 bacterium
TCTTATGCCTTGAAGCTCTCCAAGTCTTCTGCCTTGAAGTTCTGGATGTATGCTGAATGACCGAGAACTTCCTCCTCTGCCATGCGAACATAAACATTAGCACTCTTGGCAAACATCTCTGGTGCCTTGGTAGCATCATCGAGGATGAGGAGTGACATCACGATGTCGCCAGTCATGTTGTAGAGACGGCGAGCCAGGAAGTCGTGAACTGCCTGATCGTTAGCTTCCTTCACCTTGTTGATGGCTGCCTCGTAAAGTTCTACGAGCTTGGCAACGCGCTCCTTCAATGCCTTCAAATCATCTGATACCTCATTCTCCAACATCTCCTTGATGATGCTGAGATAAGTACCGTTGGTGATGTAGCGGATGGCTGCAACAACCTGAAGCTGGGTGGTACCCTCGTAGATAGAGAAGATGCGGGCATCACGGAACAGGCGCTGGCACTTGTACTCCATGATGAAACCAGAACCACCGTGGATGCTGATGGCATCGTATGCATTCTGGTTAGCATACTCTGAGTTCATACCCTTTGCCAATGGAGTAAATGCATCAGCCAAGCGGGTGTATTTCTTCATCTCCTGACGCTCCTCTGGAGTGAGCTTGGTGTCGCGGGCGATGTCTTCCAAAGCCTTGTAGATATCTACGTAGCGAGCGCAGCAGTAGAGGAGTGAACGACCTGCATTCAACTTAGCCTTCATTCTTGAAAGCATGTCATATACGGCTGGGAAGTTGATAATCTTCTCACCAAACTGAGCACGCTCCTTGGCATAGGCCAAGCCCTCGTTGTAAGCCTCCTGCTCAACACCTACACTCTGAGCAGCAATACCCAGACGGGCACCATTCATCAGAGCCATCACGTACTTAATCAAACCGAGACGGGTGTTACCGCAAAGCTCTGCCTTGGCATTCTTGTAAACCAACTCGCAGGTAGGAGAACCGTGAATACCCAACTTGTGCTCGATGTGACGAACGGTTACGCCACCATCACGCTTGTCGTAGATGAACATAGAAAGACCACGACCGTCCTTGGTGCCTTCCTCAGAACGAGCCAGAACCAGGTGGATGTCTGAGTCACCATTGGTGATGAAACGCTTCACACCATTCAGACGCCATGTGCCGTCCTCATCCTGTGTAGCCTTCAGCATCACGCGCTGCAAGTCGGAACCTGCATCAGGCTCAGTCAAGTCCATACTCATGGTCTCGCCTGCGCAGATGCGAGGGATGTACTTCTGGCGCTGCTCCTCAGAACCGAACTCATAGAGTGTATCGATACAGCTTTGGAGAGACCAAATGTTCTGGAAACCGGCATCGGCAGCAGCGATGATTTCAGAAGCCATAGAGAAGATGGCGTTAGGCAGGTTCAAGCCGCCGTAACGGCGAGGCATAGACAAGCCCCAGAGGCCAGCCTTGCGGGTAGCATCGAGGTTCTCGAATGTCTTGCTGGCATAAATCATGCGGCCGTTCTCCAAGTGTGGACCTTCGAGGTCAACATCCTCAGAGTTTGGTTCGATGATGTTAGCAGCTACATCGCCGGTAATATCCAGCAATCGCTTGTAGTTCTCGATGGCATCCTCGTAGTTGACAGGAGCATCTTCAAACTGGTCTTTTTCTGCGTAGTTGCGCTCCTTCAAGTCAACAACACGCTTCATCAATGGGTGATTGAGATGAAATTCAATCTCAGGGTGATCACTATAGTAATTAGCCATTTTGCTTTTCTTATTTAAATAATGTGTAATGCAGATTACTTTGAATTCTGCTTGTAGTACTTGATGAGCTTAGGAACCACATCCTCAACATTACCGTTGATAACGTAGTCGGCAATCTTGTTGATTGGAGCATCAGGATCGTTGTTCACAGAGATGATGATACCTGAATCCTGCATACCGGCGATGTGCTGAATCTGACCAGAGATTCCGCAGGCGATATAAACCTTAGGATGAACGGTAACACCAGTCTGACCAATCTGACGGTCGTGATCTACCCAACCTGCATCTACGGCAGCACGGGAAGCACCTACCTCACCATGGAGGAGATGAGCCAACTCGAAGAGCTGGTCGAAGCCTTCCTTGCTTCCTACGCCATAACCACCGGCTACAACGATGGCAGAACCCTTCAGGTTGTGCTTGGCAGCCTCTACGTGGTGGTCGAGTACCTTTACAACAAAGTCCTCAGCAGGAACATACTTGCTTACCTCAGGGTAAACTACTTCCTTCTTGCACTCACCCTCGTAGATGCTCTTCTGCATTACGCCGGAGCGGACAGTAGCCATCTGAGGACGGTGCTCTGGGTTGACGATAGTAGCCACGATGTTACCACCGAAGGCAGGACGAATCTGATAGAGCAGACCCTCATAGTGCTTGCCGCTCTTCTTATCGTCGTAATCACCAATCTCAAGCTCTGTACAGTCGGCGGTCAAACCGCTGGTCAATGAAGAAGAAACACGAGGACCGAGGTCGCGACCGATAACGGTAGCACCCATCAATGCAATCTGAGGCTTCTCCTCCTTGAAGAGGTTGACGAGAATGTCTGTATGAGGAGCTGAAGTATATGGGAACAATCCCTCAGCATCGAAAACAAATAATTTATCTACACCATAAGGGAGAATCTGATCCTCTACCTGACCCTTGATGCCGGTACCAGCCACGATGGCATGGAGTTCCACGCCCTGCTGGTTAGCGAGCTTACGACCCTTGGTGAGCAATTCCTGAGATACCTCGGCAACGGTTGTGCCTTCTACCTCGCAATATACAAATACGTTGTTCATTGTCTTTTCAAAATTATCCGATAATACTTTCGTTCAACAATTCCTTCATCAGTCCGTCGATGTCCTCATCGCTGCTGGTCAAGGTCTTGCTTTCCTTAGCCTGGAACACGATGTTCTTCACGGCCTTCACCTTGGTAGGTGAACCGCTCAAACCGCACTGTGCAGGGTCGCCGTCAACATCGGCAACGCTCCACTGGTTCAGGGTGAGGTAAGGGCGCTCCTCATAGAGGCTGGCCCAAGGCTCATCACCCTTGCGCTCCATAGGGCAGGTAGCGTATTTATATTTCATTACGAGCTTCACGTTGCATGGGCGACATGGAGCAGCACTTCCGTTTACGGTAATTACCAATGGCAATGGAGCCTCAACAGTCTCCACACCACCATCAATGAGGCGGCGGATTGTAGCCTTGCCGTCTTCTACCTTGAGGATTTCCTCTGCGTAGGTTACCTGGTTCAATCCCAACTTCTGAGCCACCTGCGGACCTACCTGGGCTGTATCACCATCGATAGCCTGGCGACCACCGATCACGATGTCAACGTCACCAATCTTCTGGATACCAGTAGCAAGGGCATAGGAAGTAGCCAATGTATCAGCACCGGCAAAGAGACGGTCGGTAAGCAACCAACCCGTATCAGCACCACGATAAAGACCCTGGCGGATGATTTCTCCAGCACGTGGAGGACCCATGGTCAAAATACCAACTGTAGAACCTGGATTCTGCTCTTTCAATCGGAGAGCCTGCTCCAATGCGTTCAAATCTTCAGGATTGAAGATGGCGGGAAGGGCTGCGCGGTTGACTGTGCCTTCGGCTGTCATCGCATCCTTACCCACATTTCTTGTGTCAGGTACTTGCTTGGCAAGTACTACGATTTTTAAACTCATATTTTTAAAAATGGTTATTGTTATAATTTCCTAAGTTTGTTAGTGCTCAGTACTCAAGTTGTACGTCGTCTAGTGCGATTGTCAGACTTGCTATCGTCCAATAAGTTACTGTCCAATGTTCAATTTGGGACAAAACACGGGGGCAAAAGTAACACTTTTTTATGGCTTACGCAAATATTTTATTAAAAAAATGCACATTTAGTCTTGCTTTGTGCGCAAAACGCAAGAAATGTGCAAGTTTTTTAGAACGTCCGTACTTAACTTTGCTGGCTTATTCAAAGCTCTTGAGCCGAGCGATATATTTGCCCAGAATGTCGAATTCGATATTCACTACCGTTCCCACTTCGATGTCGCAGAAGTTGGTATTCTCTCTGGTATAAGGAATGATGGCAACGGTAAATGTGTTGTCTGTAGGATCACAGACGGTGAGCGAAACGCCGTTAACGGTAACGCTGCCTTTGTCCACCGTGAAATAGCCTTTTCTTGCCATTTCCTTATTGAGCTCATATTCGAAAGTAAAATAAGTAGAGCCATCAGCGTCTTTCATTGCGATACATTTGGCAGTCTCGTCCACGTGTCCCTGTACGATATGACCATCCAGACGGCCGTTCATCACCATCGAACGTTCCACGTTTACCTTGTCGCCCACCTTGAGCAGACCGAGGTTGCTGCGTTCTAGGGTTTCCTTCATGGCAGTAACGGTATAAGTACCGTCCTTGATTTCCACCACGGTGAGGCAGACGCCGTTGTGCGCCACGCTCTGGTCGATGCCGAGTTCATCAACGAAAGAGCACTTCAACGTAAAGTCGATGTTCTCCTTATCATGTCTGATAGCTACGACGGTAGCCATTTCTTCTACGATTCCACTAAACATATATTCTATTTTTATTTGGTTTCATTATTATTTAAACTGCAAAGATATTGCATTAGCTTGAAGCAACCAAATTATTTAAGTTCTTTTGATAAAATAATCGAGATATATTTGTTTAATTGCCATATTTTTTATATTTTTGCACATTATAATATATGCACATGATAAATGTGATATACATGTCTTTCCAATTTATCTCCAAGTATCAACTCAACGTGCCTTCAAAGGAACGAATGACAGAGTTCTTGCGTAAGGAAAATGAGGGACTATATAATAAGGTATAGGAGCAGCAAAATTAGATAACACAGTTTAGGTAACAATAAAAACATTTGAAGACAATGGAAATCAAGGAAGGATATATGCCCTTCATGGGCTATCAAACATATTATCGTATCGTAGGTAAAACAGAGGAGGGCAAGAGCCCTATCATCCTCTTGCATGGTGGACCAGGCAGTACCCACAACTATTTCGAACTCTTGGATAGAGTAGCGGAGACAGGGCGTGCCGTCATCATGTACGACCAGTTGGGCTGTGGCAACTCTTTCGTGGAGGGACATCCCGAACTCTGGACTCCTGAGACTTGGCTCAACGAACTCTGTGTGCTAATCGACTATCTCCACATCGACCATTTTCATCTCTTGGGACAGTCGTGGGGTGGCATGCTCGCCATCATCTATCTGATAGAGAAGCAAGCAAAGGGCGTGAAGTCAGCCATCCTCAGCAGCACTCTTTCGAGCAGCAAGCTTTGGGCAAGTGAGCAACATCGCATGATTAAGTTTATGTCGGAGGAAGACCAGCGTGCCATCGCTGAGGCTGAGGCGAAGGATGACTTTTCGAGCGAGGCGTATGCCAAGGCGAATGAACACTTCATGCTCCTGCATTGTGCAGGTGAGGTGACGGAAGACAGCCCAGAGTGCCTTCGCCGAAAGAAGCGTGCAGGTGCTGAGGCTTATCTCTATGGATGGGGACCAAACGAATACACTCCTACAGGTACGCTCCGTGATTATGATTACACCGACCGCTTGGGCGAGATACAAGTACCATGCCTTGTGATGAGTGGAACCAATGACCTCTGCACTCCATTGGTAGCAAAGACGCTCTACGATGGTATCC
>CAVHWE010000167.1:0-5628 GCA_963639495.1 bacterium
CTAAAAGAGTACCATACGGAGTATCTAATTTCGTCGATATTATCGAGCGAAACCAGTATTATGTCGATAAGACTATGTATCTGCCTTTGTTGGAAAAAGAGGCAGACGCTCTCTTCTTTATACGTCCTCGAAGATTCGGCAAGAGTTTGCTGATAAGCATGATGCGTGCTTATTATGACATCAGCATGACAGAAAGGTTCCAAGAACTTTTTGGCAACCTTTGGATTGGCTCCCATCCTACCCCACAGCAGGGCAAGTACCAAGTACTATACCTTGACTTCTCGAAGATAGGAGGCGGCATCAAGCTCTTGGAAGACCGATTCAATGACTATTGCGGTCAGTGCGTGGATTTCTTTGTGGATACCCTTTACAAGGACTACTATACCCTAGAGGCTATCGCCAAGATAAAAGGCATCAACTATGCTTCGGGCAAATTGAACACCCTCGCAATGGAGGCTCAGAAGAATGGTTATCAACTATTCCTCATCGTGGACGAATACGACAACTTCACCAACGTGGTGCTCAACGAGCACGGGGAGGATGTGTATTGGGCATTGACCCATGCCAGTGGCTTCTATCGTGAGATTTTCAAGGTATTCAAAGGTATGTTCGCCCGTATCTTCATGACAGGTGTAAGCCCTGTAACGCTCGATGACTTGACCAGCGGTTTCAACATCGGCTGGCATATATCTACCAAGGCGCCTTTCAACCAGATGCTCGGTTTCTCCACAGAAGATGTGAGAGACCTGTTCACTTACTACAAGAATTCAGGCGACTTACCAGCCGATACAGATGTAGAAGCTATTATTGAGGACATGAAACCTTGGTACGACAACTATTGCTTTGCAAAGAGCGCCTTAAGGACACAAAGCAAGGTCTTCAACTGCGACATGGTATTATACTATCTCCGCAACTATATGGAGACAGGTGAGGCCCCTGAGCAGATGATTGACCCTAACACCAAGACCGACTACAACAAGATGAAGAAACTCCTCCAGCTCGACAAGTTGGACGGAGACAGAAAGGGTGTCATCATGACCATTGCAGAAAAAGGAGAAATTGTAGGAAACATCGAGGAATCATTCCCGGCAAAGGCATTGACAAATCCTGAGATATTCATCAGTTTGTTGTTCTACTATGGTATGTTGACCATCAAGGATACTTTTGGAGACCAACTGATTTTGGGCATTCCTAATAATAATGTACGCAAACAATATTATAATTATCTGTTAGAGCAGTATCAAGAGGAGAAATACATCAATACCTCAAACCTCAAGACCATGTTTACCTATATGGCTTTTGAGGGCAAGTGGAAGGAATGCTTGGAGTATATGGCAAAAGCATACGCCGAAGTATCATCTGTTAGGGATGGTATCGAGGCTGAGCGCAACTTGCAAGGTTTCTTTATGGCATATTTCAGCCTCAACAATTATTACTATACTGCCCCAGAGTTGGAATTGAACCATGGTTATTGCGATTTCTTCCTCCTGCCAAACTTGACCCACTACCCTACGAAGCATAGTTATATCATCGAGCTAAAGGTATTGTCTAAGAAAGAATTCGATACTCTAACAGAAGATGGCAAGATGACCAAGGGAGCGAAGCAATGGCTTGATGCCGAGGAACAAATCAAGCAATATGCCAAAGCACCAAGAGTGGAGGCATTACGCCAAGGCACGACACTCCATAAGATTATCATGCAGTTCAAGGGATGGGAACTGGCGAGAATTGACGAAGTAAATGAAATATAAACATATAGAGAATGAGTTCATGCCAAACTACGCATTATATTGCCAGTTTGCATAATAATGACTGAGCGCAAGATTATACATATCGACATGGATGCCTTCTTTGCGGCAGTAGAGCAAAGAGACAATGCGGAACTTCGGGGCAAGCCGGTAGCGGTGGGCTTCGACGGACCTCGTGGTGTGGTTTCTACAGCCAGCTATGAGGCAAGGAAGTATGGCGTTCACTCGGCACAACCCATCGCTCAAGCCAAACAGCGTTGCCCTAACCTCATCATCGTACCCTGCCGGCATTCTTATTATGCAGAAATATCCCATCAGATACATAAGATATTCCAGGAATATACCGATCTCATCGAACCTATCTCTATCGACGAGGCCTTTCTTGATGTAACACAGAATAAGAAAGGGATAGAACTGGCAGTGGATATTGCCAAGGAGATAAAAGCTCGCATCAAGGAGGCTACAGGGCTTACCGCCTCGGCAGGCATCAGCTACTGCAAGTTTCTCGCCAAAGTGGCTTCTGACTATCGCAAACCGGACGGCATCTGCACCATTCATCCCGACAAGGCGCTCGATTTCATCGCCCAGCTACCAGTAGAGGATTTCTGGGGCGTGGGCAAGAAAACCTTGCAGAAGATGCATTTCATGGGGATCTTCAACGGAGCTGACCTGAGAAAAGTATCCGAAGAACATCTGGTAGAAGTGTTCGGAAAAGCCGGACACATCTTCTATGATTTTGCAAGAGGGATAGACGAACGCCCGGTCATCACCTACCGGGAACGGAAATCGGTAGGCTGCGAACAGACTTTCCTGGAAGATATCTATGCCAAATCGGCTGTGATTATCGAACTGTATCATACCGTACTCGAACTGCTGGAGCGAATCGCCAAAAGCGGTTTCGAAGGAAGAACCCTGACGCTGAAGGTGAAGTTTGCCGATTTCACACAGATAACACGAAGCATCTCACAAGAGAAGGTTCTGAAAAAGAAGGATGATATTCTACCTCTTGCCAAAGGGCTGCTGAAACAGGTAGATTACTCCTCAGCGCATCCCATCCGCCTGCTTGGTCTATCCGTAAGCAATGCCTCATCAGAAGAAGTCAGGAAGCAAGATAAGGAGAACAGCAGTTTCAAGCCCGAATACAAAGAACTGGAACTGGAATTCGAAGATTGGGAATAAGCCCCCTTTAAAAAGCTATAGTATGCCCGCTTAAAAAGAAACAAACCATAATACGCGAAAAGCAGCTGTCAGACTTCCCGTCTAAACAGCTGCTTTCTCTCATTACTAGTTATTTCCCAAAACAAAACTTTTAACCTTAAAGAAAACTACTTACCTTAATGAATACTCAATCCTATAACCTTAAAACATAAACCTATGAAAATGCAACTACTTCTGCATGAAACAATTTATAAACTTCTAAACTCTGGTGCAAAGGTAGTAAGTTTCGGCGAAACCCAGGTACAATTATCGTTCAAATAGTGACAAAAATGATACAATGTACATTTTGTGTTATGAAATGAACGATTTTTATCCATACATTCACAGATTTCATACATTAAGGATAGCGTATTTCTCTCTATTTCACCATATTACCTACATCACCAGGTAACATTCCATACTCTTCCTTGAAACATTTTGTGAAGTAAGATGGTGCAGAGAAACCTACTTCATAGGCAACTTCTGATACACTCATGCTACGGGTTTCGAGCAAACGCTTAGCCTTGGCAAGGCGGGCCTTACGGAGCAAGTCGACAACAGAAGAGCCTGTCATCGCCTTCACCTTACGATAAAGCTGCACACGGCTTAAGCCAATCTGCTGTCCCATATCCTCGACTCCAAACTCGCTATCAGAAAGGTTCTGCTGGATAATGGTTTGAAGCTGCTTGAGGAACTGCTTATCGCGGTCTTCCAGATGAGACTCAGAAATCTCCTTCTCTGCCTCCTGCGAACCCTGATAAAGATGTTTCAGAAGCTGACGCTGCCGCAAGAGATTCTCGATACGGGCAAGAAGCACCTTACTGTTGAATGGTTTGGTAATATAGGAATCGGCTCCATGCTCATAACCCTCTGCGCGATGCTCTTCCAGATTCTTCGCTGTGAGCATAATAACAGGGATATGAGAGGTAGCGGTATTCGTCTTCAACTGTTCGGTAAACTCCAATCCGTCCATAACAGGCATCATCACATCGCAGATCACCAGGTCGGGCACCTCTTTAGTAGCTACAGATAATCCCTCTTTACCATCAGCAGCCTCAAGAACAATATACTCATCCTGCAAAAGAGTACGCTCATACTGACGGATATCGGTATTATCATCAATAACCAGAACAGTAGGACGATTGGTATTCTCGCTTACCAACTGCTGAACTTTTCCACGACTTCTGTCTCCATCGTCAATATATTGCAAAACAGATTCATCTACTACATTCTTACCCTCTGACGCAGAAGCATTTGCAGAGTTATCCACAATATCCACATCATTGTGGATAACTTGTGAATCACCCTCCTGCTCACGAGGAATGACAACGATAAAATCAGAGCCCTTTCCCAGTTCACTTTCTACCCTAGCCTCACCATGATGCAACTCTACAAATGATTTCACCAGAGCCAGACCGATACCCGTACCACTGGCAGCACCCTTAGCCTGGAAGAAGCGTTCAAAGATCTTATCAGCCTCATCCTGCGAGATTCCCTTGCCCGTATCTCTCACGTCAAGACGTAGATTGGCACCTTCATCTTTCAACGAAACAAAGATTTCGCCACCAGCAGGCGTATATTTCAAGGCATTGCTCAACAGATTGAACACGATACGGGAAATCTTCTCCTGATCGGCAATCATTTCATGGCTGCCTTTCAAGTCATCAACATCCAGATGCAGTCTGATCTGCTTGCGTTCGGCAGTAAGCTGGAAGTCTCCCACCCACATCGTCAAGGTCTTTACAATGTCGAAGCGATAAAGTTTCAACTCCATCTTGCCATTCTGAATCTTACGGAAATCAAGAATGTTACCAACCAACTGTTGGAGGGCAAGCGCGTTACGCTGCACCATCTTCAAGAGTTCGCGGCTCTTGCCCTTGATGCCGGTATCTTCAAGCAGCATCTCTACCGGGTCGGCAATCAGGGTTAAAGGCGTGCGAAGTTCATGACTGATATTGGTAAAGAACACCAGACGGGAATGAGTGAGTTCCAAGACCTCCTCATTCAATCGTTTCAACTCCTCATTCTTTTCACCCAATTCTACATTCAGTCGCTTCAGTTCGTCATTGGTTTTAGCCAATTTTTCGTTCAGTTTTACCTTTACCAGATAACCTCTGAAGATCAAAGCCGCCGCAGCAAGGCAAACAAGCAGGAACAGACACAGACCAATAAGCATGATTTTCTGGGAGTTATAATCAGACAGATATCGATCTACCTGTTTATGCAAAGTCTTCAGATTGCGCGCCTGGCGCTCGGCATCTCTAGCCTCCATCAAGGTAAGATCTGCATTTGCCTTGGTAATGATAGATGTACTCAGATAATTATCACGTTCATAAGGCTGATGCTTCAATATCTTCATGGCAAGTGCTATAACCTCATCACCCTTGGTAGGATAAAGATAAGAGGCTTCGAAAATACCATCGCGCACAAGTTCCAGACCACCACCTTCGGTTGCCATGCCGTCTACTCCGGTATACTTATAATTACGCTTTACACCCATCTGGCGGGCAGCAACATAAGCACCCCAGGCAAGACGGTCGTTGTGAGCAAAGACATAATCAAAGTCCTGTGTCTGTTTCAAGATACGTTTCATTGCCTGGATTCCACCCTCTTCCTTCCAGTTTCCTCCCTCCGAGGCTACAACCTGTAACCCAGGATAAGGCTTGATAGCATCCATAAAACC
>CAVHWE010000168.1:0-5588 GCA_963639495.1 bacterium
ATCAACCTCACCGTCTGTAAAGACGATTATCTTGGCATCATCGGTCCCAACGGTGGTGGCAAGACAACCCTCATGCGCCTCATCTTGGGACTGATGAAACCCACAGACGGCAGCATCCGCTTTTATAAAGACGGGGAGGAAGTAAGGGAAATCAGTATGGGATATCTGCCCCAATACAATCATCTCGACAAACAGTTCCCTATCTCCGTCTATGAAGTGGTACTCTCAGGACTCAGCAAGACCAAAAGTCTCTTTTCGAGATACACCCAGGCACAGCACCAGCAGGTTCTCGACTGTCTGGAACAGATGCAGCTCACGGAGTTGAAAGACCGCCATATCGCAGCCTTGAGCGGCGGACAGCTGCAGCGAGTACTCCTCGCCCGCGCCATTGTTTCGAAACCCGATGTAGTGATACTGGATGAGCCCAACACCTACATCGACCGCCGTTTCCAAAAGCAGATGTACGAGATGCTGGAACAGATCAACCGGGAGTGCGCCATTATCATCGTAAGCCATGATGTAGCCGAAGTGCTCAATAACGTAAAGCACATCGCCTGCGTAAATCATCATCTCCACTACCACGATACGGCAGATATGCCGAGAGAGAAACTGGAAGAGCATTTCTTAAATGTATAGGCTTATTATATAATAATGCCTAAAAAACAGGTGCAAAAATCCATATTATCTCATCTTTTTATTATCTTTGCAACTGGAATGTGCCTTCCTTGAAAGGCACAGAGAAAGCACTCAGAAACAGAGAAAGCATTCAGAAAGAAATATAATACATTAAAGTTTAAACAATAATGAAACAGTACAGATTAGTGGACAATATCTTCGGATGGGTCGCATTCATCATTGCGGCGTTCACTTATTGTTCCACAATTGAACCGACAGCCAGTTTCTGGGACTGTCCTGAGTTTATTACGACTGCTTACAAGCAGGAGATCGGTCACCCACCTGGGGCACCATTCTTCATGCTTTTAGGCAATTTCTTCACACATTTCGCCAGCGACACCACCCAGGTAGCCAAGATGGTGAATACGATGAGCGCCCTGCTGAGCGCCGTCTGTATCATGTTCCTCTTCTGGACCATCACCCACCTGGCTCGCCGACTCGTCATCAGCGACTGGAAAGAACTGACTACCAGTAAGCTGATTGCCATCGAGGCATCCGGTATGGTGGGCGCACTCATCTACACCTTCAGCGATACCTTCTGGTTCTCTGCTGTCGAGGGTGAGGTTTATGCGTTCTCTTCTGCCTTTACCGCTGTGGTATTCTGGCTGATATTGAAGTGGGAAGACCATGCTGACGAGCCTCATAGCGACCGTTGGCTTGTGCTCATCGCCTATATGACCGGTTTGAGTATCGGTGTCCACCTGCTCAACCTGCTCTGTATTCCAGCCATCGTATTGGTTTATTACTACAAGAAGGTGCCACATGCCAACCTCAAGGGGTCACTCCTGGCGCTGTTCCTTTCATTCCTCGTAGTAGTAGCCGTACTGTATGGTGTGGTTCCAGGTATCATCACCGTAGGCGGCTGGTTCGAGCTGTTCTTTGTCAACACCCTCGGCTGTCCGTTCAATACCGGTGAAATCGTATACATCATCTGTCTTGTAGCCTCTGTCATCTGGGGCATCTACGAGACCTGTAATGCATCAGAGAAGAACGGGAAGAAGCAGAATATCGCCTTCGTTCTCGGTTTCGGCATGCTCGGCATCCCATTCTACGGATATGGCTGGACAGCTGCCATCACTGGCATCATCGTGCTAGTTATCCTCTGGTTCGTACTCGGCTACAAGCGCAAGCAGGAAGTAGTTACAGGCGTTGACGAATCTACTGGCATCGCCAAAAAGAAGATGCAGCTCCTGCCGCTCATCTCAGCACGCGTCAAGAACACAGCCTTGCTCTGCATGCTGATGCTGATGATTGGTTATTCCAGCTACGCACTCATCGTGATCCGTTCTTCTGCCAACCCTCCTATGGACCAGAACTCTCCTGAGGACATCTTTACCCTGGGAAGTTATCTGAGCCGCGACCAGTATGGCGACCGCCCTCTGTTCTATGGCCAGGCTTATACATCACAGGTAGCCCTCGAAGTAGACGGCAACATGTGCAAGCCTGTCATGAAGGAAGGTGCACCGGTTTACCAGCGCAAGGAGAAAGCTTCGGCTGATGAGAAGGACTCTTACTTCGTAGTAAGTCACAAGAATAAGTATATCTATGCCCAGAACATGCTCTTCCCTCGTATGTACAGTTCGGCTCATGCCCAGGCATACGAAGACTGGATGGGCGGTGTAGAAGGCACAGAGATTCCTTACGACCGCTGCGGAGAGAGTATGATGGTGAAGATGCCGTCACAGTTTGACAACATCCGCTTCTTCCTCTCTTACCAGTGCAACTTCATGTACTGGCGCTACTTCATGTGGAACTTTGCCGGCCGTCAGAATGACATCCAGGGCAATGGTGAGCCAGAGCACGGAAACTGGATTACCGGTTTCTCATTCATTGATGATTCACTCTATGGCGACCAGAGCAAATTGCCAGACGACCTGAAGGAGAACAAGGGGCACAATGTATTCTACTGCATGCCGCTGATTCTCGGTCTCATCGGACTTTTCTGGCAGGCTTGGTATACCCGCAAGAAGAAGGTAATGAAGAACGGCAAGGAAGAGGAAGTACTCCTCCCTATCGGAATCCAGCAGTTCTGGATTGTATTCTTCCTGTTCTTCATGACAGGTCTTGCCATCGTCATCTACCTGAATCAGACACCTATGCAGCCACGTGAGCGTGACTATGCTTATGCCGGCTCATTCTATGCATACGCTATCTGGTGCGGTCTCGGCGTACTCGCCATCATCGACATTCTGAAGCGCAAGATGAAGCTCAGCGGTACTGCCGTAACAGCCATCGTAGCTGTAGTAACTCTGCTCGTACCAATCCAGATGGCTTCACAGACTTGGGACGATCACGACCGCTCAAACCGTTACACCTGCCGTGACTTCGGTCAGAACTACCTGATGTCACTCCAGGAGAAGGGCAACCCTATCATCTTTACCAATGGTGATAACGATACCTTCCCACTCTGGTACAACCAGGAGGTAGAAGGCGTAGGAACAGATGCCCGCGTATGTAACCTGAGCTACCTGCAGACCGACTGGTATATCGACCAGATGATGCGTCCTGCATACAACTCACCATCTGTGCCAATCACCTGGCCACGTCTCGACTTCTGTTCAGGTACCAACGAATATGTATCTGTTGAGCCTGAGGCAAAGAAGCAGATTCTCGACTTCTACAAGCAGGATCCTGAGAACGCCAAGAAGCAGTTTGGTGACGAACCGTTCGAGCTCAAGAACATCCTGAAGAACTGGGTACGCAGCAAGAACCCTGACATGCACTTCATCCCTACAGATACCCTCTATGTCACCATCGACAAGGAGGCTGTAAAGAAGAGCGGCATGATGATGGCATCAGATTCTATTCCAGACAAGATGGTCATCTCTCTTGCCGGCAAGAGCGCACTCTACAAGGGCGACCTCATGATGCTCGAAATGTTGGCACAGTGTAACTGGACCCGTCCGCTCTACGTAGCACTCACCGTAGGCGAAGAGAACTATATGAACCTCGGTGACAACTTCGTACAGGAGGGACTTGTGAACCGTATCACTCCGTTCACTACCAACAAGCCAGGTGCCAAGAACTTCGATACAGAGAAGGCTTATCACAACATCATGACCCGATTCAAGTTCGGCAACCTGAAGCAGAAGGGACTCTACATCGACGAGACAACCATGCGCATGTGCTATACACACCGTCGCCTGCTCGCCCAGACAGCCCTCCAGCTCATCGCCGAAGGCAAGAAGCAGAAGGCTATCAATATCCTGAAGAAGGCTGATACCGAGATTCCTGCCTATAATGTTACGCTCGACTATATGAGCGGTGGTTTGGATATGGCTCGCGGCTGGCTGATGACCGGTCAGAAAGCCAAGGGTAAGGAATATATTGAAGCGGTATGGAAGAATGCTTCACAATACCTCAACTACTATCTCTCGCTGCCAAACGACCGTTTCCTCCAGGCAGAGCACGATTGCATCCGTCAGATCATGATTATGCAGAGCATCTGCGAGGCTGCCGGAATGGTTAGTCCACAGTTGGAGCAGAAGTATGAGAAGCAGCTCAACAACCTCTACCGTCTCTATCATGGCAGAGGTGGCAGAATGCCGGAAGGCAATCAGTAAAAAATAGAAAAAAGTTTGGTGTCGCGAAACACGACACCAAACTTTTCATTATTCATATAAACCTGTTTTATCCATGTTCATAGAGCAACCAGCCAAATGGCTCAGATGGTTATACCCAAAAGCCATCTGGAGAATGGACAAGAAAGACCATTCTGTCTATCTTACATTTGATGACGGTCCGATTCCTGAGTCAACTCCATTCATCTTAGAGACCCTGAGAAAGTACAATATCAAGGCAACTTTCTTTATGGTAGGCGAGAATGTATTGCGCCATCATGACCTCTACAACCAGATTGTGGCAGAGGGCCATCAGATAGGCAACCATACATTCAACCATATCGGTGCCTTCAAGCACCGTGTCATCTCCTACGTGCTCAACACCAATAAGGCGAACGACATTATCCATGCCCATCTCTTCCGTCCACCTCACGGCTGGATGCGACCAAGTGAGTATTGGTGGCTGCACCGCACTTACAAGGTCATCATGTGGGACGTGGTGACGCGCGACTATTCCAAATGGATGACGGCAGAAGATGTAGTGAACAATGTGAAACGGTATGCCCGCAATGGCAGCATCATCACCTTCCACGACTCGCTGAAGAGCATTGAAAAGCTGAAGACGGCGCTCCCTCAGGCCATAGAATGGCTCATGGAACAGGGTTATGAATTTAAGACTTTTGAATAAGAAGCTGTTATTCCCAAACAGGAACAGCCCAATAAACACAGACAAGAAATGAGCAAAAGAATCAACAGTTATCAGGCGGTAGCTGCATTTGTAAGAGGTTTCTTCGAAGCTTACGCACGTGGCATCATCGATGCTACCATCGAAGGCAATGACTTCAGCAAGAAGAACGACCCGAAACAGATCAAGCAGATGATGCTGGAGCACTATGGCGAGGTAAACCAATACTTCTTCGACATCATGTTCTCTACCCTCGTACGCCTCAACTACAAGACTGCCGAGGAAGCCAACGAGCGCATGAAGAAGAATTTCGACAGCATGAAACAGGCTGACCCGACCTTTGAGCCAACCATGCTCGAATACTTGCGCATAGCCTGCAAATCGAACCAGTTGTACAAGGCGATGGAATCAGAATACAAGCGTAACTTCACCTGGCTACTTCAAGGCAAGTTTACCACTCTTGAAGAGCATGTACGCGATTACACCCATGGCATTCTCATCAGTCTCGCCGACGAGCCGATGGCCATCCATCTCCTGGTCCGCATCATCGTAAAGGCATACGCAGCCGGACTGAAATGTGGTAGCAAGGAGGGCGAACAGCACCAGCTCCACATGCCTACCCTTCACGGCATGTTGCTGAACAATGTCAACATCCTGCTCAACGAGAC
>CAVHWE010000169.1:0-5570 GCA_963639495.1 bacterium
TCGCTGACAACCCATATAGTGATAAAATTAAAAATGCGTAACTCATTTAGTGATACAAAAAATAGATAGTAACAAATTTAGTTTAACCATCCTAAAGGTGACAACTTTTTCACGTATAAGACAATGAAAAAGCCAAGCATTGAACCGAAAAAAAGGATTTTTGCTCAATGCTCTCTTAGTTTTCACCCCAAAAACCCTCTAAAACACCTATATTTCGCTGGTTTTTATGGCAATATATGGCAGATAGAACCGAAGAACAGAGAATTGCCATACCCATAATGCATTCGTAATCAAAGAGATAACCTATCAATATGGCAATATGGCAATTCTTTGACGCAAAAACAAAAAAAACATATAATACAGCAGATAGGGAAAACTAATCTTTTTCAATATTCTACCTGTTGCAGCTAACCCAAAAGGGTGCGCCATTAAAATATGACACACCCTCTTTTTTGTTTCTATGCAGCCGTTTTCATAAGAAACTATCGCTATATCAGATTTACTTATAGATTTCTACGTCATCTACAGCTATATAAGCAGGCGCATTATAACCATACTTCCCCTTCATATCTTCTGAAGCCTCATAGTTTACCTTCAAGCTGCTAATCTCGCCAAGAGAAGAGAGATCAACATACTGCCAGCTCTTCAAAGAGTTTGTACCATCCTGAACTGTGTACTTAACTGTACCTGTAGATGTAGTACCATCAGCCTTGAAGCCTTCGAACACGACAGAGATTTGGGTAGAACTTTTAGCCTTTGCACAGTAGTCATTGCCATTAGCCATCACATTGAGGAAGTAAGTACCATTGGTAATCCAAAGGCCTTTCATGGTGTGAGCCTTACCATCCTTAAAGTCAAGAACAGGAGCATTATATCCATCTATTGAACCATAAATCATCAAGAAGTTGCTGCCAGAGTGAGCTGCAAGATCTGCAGGAATAGAAAGCTGTGTATTAGATGTACCTTCAGCAATGGTACTATGATAGTTAGAAACAGCAGCACCACCATTCCAATAAGCCCAAGACATACCATAACCATAATCTGCACCATTTATCTTTGAATGCAAAGAAGTTGTAGCATCAGTCCACTCATACACACCATTATCCTCTGTAAAGCCGCTACCACTCTCTCCATAGAGCATCTTTCCACCATACTGAGCATTATCTATCAATGCATTCCAGTTACTACCCTCGAAAGTGATGGTCTCATACTTAGGAGTGTTGTCATCGTCGTCGTCACTACATGCTGTGAAGAAACTAGTGGCACACACAAGTGCCAACAAATAAAAATACTTTTTCATCATTGTTGTTTTGTTTATTACTAAAATTATCTTATTATTTATTATCTCTTTTTACTCTTGGCACTGATTGACTTTTGGAGATGCAGGTCCTCAGCTCCACTCACCTCTGTGGAAGTCTCACCTAGCCAACCACACATTTGATTCTGTGCGCTATACACTCTCACGAAGTCGATGTGGTCGAGCGTCACTGGCTTTCGATTCTTGTCTACCGCCCAAGAGATATCGAAACAACATCCATCGATGTCGCTATTGCTCACATTGTCAACATATCCATACCGGAAGGCATCACAAACCCAATGGGTTCCATTGCCGCTGGTATCATGGCCATTACGCGGCAAAAGGGTACCCTCGAAGCGTAATGGACTTGACAACCACAAAGGGAAATATTCCTGGGCATGGAAAGTATTGCGATTGATAACTCCACTCCTGCCCTGATTGTCTGTCCATGGAATATCATGCATGGCATCCTTGATATAGGTTATCTCATAGCCATATACCACTTTGCCCACACTGTCAACATCAGCACTGCCGGAAAGTTCATACCAAGGATCGTCGGGCACCCCATTGCCATTCACATCCTGCGATACCATCACGATGCCAGGCTCGCTATTGTCCTTGAAAGCATTGCCCTTGATGTTAAGGTCTTTCTCACCTTTCACATTCGCTATAGAATGATCGAAATGAAAGGTGATGTAACCACCATAGGCACCCAGACTCACCAAACCGCCCTTGTCTCCACCGATGGCTTCTGTACATTTTCTTGCCATCTCCTTAGCATCGTCACCCTCCTCATATTGAGGCATCGAATTGACGAATTGTCCTGGAGCCGGCACATACTCATCTACCGCCAAGATATACTTGCTATACTTCTCGGCTGGTTGGTTCGGATCCGACGATGGCAACTGAGGTTTGCGATAAACAAACGCTGCCTCTGCCGGAATATCGCCCGTCCACACTCGCCAATCGAAGGTGCCATCCGCCTTGAAGTGAAACAACTCACCACTTGACACGTAATTCTTAGCATCCATCAGATAGAAATCTTTCTTCTGAGGATTGACGATGATGCCGTATGGCATTTCGATGGATTGTATCTCAGGAGCAATAGACAAGGAATGAGCAATTACCTTGTGTTGGCTGACATTCACGATGCCATACTCTATCGAATTCTTCTTTGAAGTCTCATTCCACTGCACACCTATATAATATAGTGAATCACCCACGATACACATGTTGGAGACCGGCACTTCCAGTTCACCTCCCTTTTCCATCTGCCCTGCAGCATTAGGCTTGAGCCAATACAATCGTGAAGGCACCTCCTTGTAGTCGCCTCGGGAACTCACCCATAGCTGCCCATACTTATCGGCACGACAGCGATGCAAGTTGATTGCCACATCAATCTTCCGCTCCTCCTTAAAGGTCTTGAGGTCGATGACGCTCACCGTACGATCGTAGTTGGGATTGCGATAACCGCCACTGTTGGCAACATACAGTTTGCCATGCACTACAGCCAATTCATCGGGCTGATAGCCCACCGTCACCTTGTCCACTACCTTCATGGTCAGCGTGTCCACCTTATAAACAGCTCCCACTTCGGCATCCTGGCGCATATTCACAGGAGCCACATAGGCACTCACATAGGCAAATCCCCCATCAAAGGCAAGGTATCGACAGTTGGGGATGTCTATCTTCGCTACTTTTTTGCAAGTATAGGCATCTGCTACCTCCACCTTGTTGGAGCAGTTGATGACCATCCACAGTTTGGAGCCATATATCTTGATATCATTGCCAACATCACCCAGTTCCTTAATCTCGTTAGGATTGCGTTCAGAGTAGATGTTGCGATGATAAATGACGTTTTCACTATTATCGCCCGACAAGTCCAGATAGTCGAGGGTAGCCTTGTTGCTGCCCATATTGCCCTGGTTGAGCAAGTAAAGTCCCATGACATCGCCCTTCTCTGCCTTACTGCCTGTATCCTCAGGCTCAGATGAGATGACAGTGTCGCTATCCCGACACGACTGCATACATAGAGCCAGAAAACAAAGCAAGGCTAAGAACCAAGACTTTGCCAGATTGGGTTGATGATATATCTTATCCTTCATTTTTTCAAAAGTTATATTCCAATGTCAGCATATAGTTGCGCTTCGGCATCGGATAGTTAAGTATCACGTCATAATCCTGACTGAAGATGTTGTTGACATCCAGTCTTGCCGACCATTTCCTGGCATGATAAACCACGCTCATGTCGTGCGTATACCAGGGCTGGAGATGGTTGTAGAGGATGTTCTCTTGCTGCGAATAACGTTCACCGGAATAGATGAAGCTATACGCCAAGTCCAACTTTCGCCATGACAGGCCCAAGATAGCTGACCCACTGTGCCATGGGATATAAGGTATCTGGTCCTTATAATAAGAGGTATTGGGATCGGTCACGTCGCGAGCATCCTGATAAGTGTACTGCAAGCGGGCCGTAACTTTCCAATCCTTGGCTGGTTCCAGTCCCACTTCAGCCATGGCTTCGACGCCCTTGATGTGTACCTTGCCCAAGTTGAGCATCGTCCAACGGAACTGCTGCCCCTTAGGATAAGCCACAATTTTGTCGTGCACCGTATTGTAATAGCCATCCACCTGTAAGCGGAAATGATCGACGATGCCTTGCTTCCAATCCTTGTTCAGCACAAATCCCAGGTCATATTGCAACGCCGACTCTGGATTCAACTTACTGTTACCCATGTCGGCATAGTAGAGGTCGTTGAAGGTCGGCATGCGGAAGCTTTTCTTAGCGAAGGCCCTCACTGCCAGCAACTTGGATTCGAACGGATAGACATTTACAAAGAATGCTGGCGTCAGTGTGCTGCGAGATGACGAAGACGCCCCATACTTCACATGGTCCTTGACCACCTGCTCTACCAACGAGGCTTGTGCCTGGATGCGTGACAGCGTCAATGCCGTGGCTAACGACACAAAGTTGGAGTAACGATGAGGGAAAGCAAAGTCCACCATATTGGCATTCAACTTGTTCCACTTGAAGTCATAGCTCATTGAGACACTCCACTTTGACAATATCTCATAGACATTCGAAGTGGAGAAATACATCTCCTGCTGCCGATAGGTATTGTCTACATGTATCTGCGTCTCATCATTATTGACATAGCGCGTCACATAATAGGCATACTTAGCCAATGCCTTGGTAGAGAATTTGTCACCAAATGACTTTTGGAATACAGCCTGTCCGAAGGTATTGTGGTCCCACTGGCGTTCGCCTCGTCGCCACACATTGTTGACGATGGCACCAGGTATTCCCCTTTCCGAATGGTAGGTATATGCCTTCACGTTCCAATATCCATCGGCAATGCCTCCCCTCACGTTTTCCTCGATACGGAAAGCCCAAATGTCACCATTGTGGCGCACGGCGGTGGTATCATAAGCCACCGTATTGTCTTCGGTCACTCGCCTATAACGAAACTTATAGCGTCCGCTCGACGTCAGCACACTTGTACTTAACGAGGAAGATATATGATCGGAGAGTTTCTGCTCCCAAAGCGATGAAAACCGGAAGGTATCGCTCGACCCATACTTAGCCCTCACCAACAAGTTGTATCGCCTGCCAATCATGAAGCGGGGAGCCTTGGTACGGATATAGACGGAGCCAGCATTACCAAAGTCACTCGCTGGTTGGAAGATGGCACTACGCTGACCGTTGTAGAGCGAAATCTCCTCCACATTGTCGAGCGAGAACTGCCCCAAGTCTATCTGCCCATTCTGTGCATTGCCCAGTTCGATGCCGTCATAGAAGATACCCAAGTGATTGGTACCCATACTGCGAATGTTGACTGTCTTGATGCCACCCACGCCTCCATAATCCTTGAGCTGCAGGCCCGAGAAATAACGCAAGGCATCGGCTACCGACAAGGAATTCAACTTTTTGAGTTCCTCACCTCCCAATGTCTGTGATGGAATAGTTTCCCTGGATATCAATCGTGAGGTAACCACAACCTCTTGGATGTGATGCACTCGTACAGAGTCCTGCGTTTCGCCAGTGGCAAAGGCAGATCCTGCAACAACACCCAGCATGGCTATTGCAAACAATCTTTTCATCTACTATTATGTTTTTATCTTCATTCAAAAGCCTAACCCACGAGGCTCAATGATTTCATCCTCCATCACTTCCTGATGGTAGAGATGGCAACGGCAGGTCTTCTGACTTGCGTCCTCAAACTCATGGCAAGCGGTCTTCCCGAAAAAATGTCAGTGACCATGGTGCTTGCCG
>CAVHWE010000170.1:0-5553 GCA_963639495.1 bacterium
CCGGAGTTGCCATTCTTGATAATCCTTATCTGGGTGGTGATGCGCTCGCTCATCGTGTCGGTATGACTGATGACGCCCACCTTCTTGCCTTGCGAACTTTGCAGCATGGCGAGGGAGTCGATGACGGTGGCTAGGGTATCGGGGTCGAGGGTTCCGAAGCCTTCATCGATGAACAGGTTCTCGAAGGAGATGTTGCGGGAGGATAATGCCGACAGACCCAAGGCGAGACCGAGACTCACGATAAAGGTTTCGCCACCTGATAGGGAGGTGGTGTCTCGGATATCGTCGGCACGGTCGTGGTCGATGACTCGGATGCCCAGCGAATGCTTTACCTGCTGCAGTTCGTAACGGCTGTTGAACTTTCTGATTTCCTGGTTGGCATGAGTTATCAGGAAACTGAGCGTATAGCATTGGGCTATCTTGCGCAGCGTCTTTCCGTCTGCTCCGATGGCATCCGTAATGGCTGTCCAGTCGTCCTTTTCCTGCGTTACGAGCTTCAGAGCCTCAGCCTTGTCACCCAACTGTTTGAGGGCTTCCTGATGGTTCTGCATCCTGGCGTTGTCAGCAATCAGTTCGTTGCGCTGGCTTCTTTCCTGATACTCCTGCTGAATGGCTAAGAGAGTATCCCGGGTTTGGGCAGGCTGATGTTCCAAGTGCTGCTGATGCGCCTTTTCTGCGCTCTGGTAAAGGGCGGTAGTTGAAGCCACGGCTTTCTCCTTTTCGTCCTTTTCCCGTCGGATGGCATTCCAGTCTTCGGCAGAGTGAAGCATCTCCCGGATGGTATTTCGGTCGATGAATCTTGGTTCGATACTTCTTTCCTCGATGCCTTCCTCTTCGGAGTCTTTTCCTTCGATGCTCTTTTCTTCAAACTGCTTGTTATATTCCTCGATCCAAAAGTCGAGTTCCTTTTCCTTTGCTTGCAGATTCTCTTTCATCGTCTTGTTCTGAGACAGCATGGTTTGATGCGAACCTTTACTGTTGGCGAGTTCCGCCTTCAGTTTGTTGATATTCTCGTTCTGGTTATCTGCTGCTTTCGTAGCCTCATCCTTTGCTGCTGTCAGTCTTTGTTCAGCCGCATCTGGTTCTTCTCCATTCAGAATCAGCTTGTATTTCTCCTGCCATTCCTCCATTTCCTTCTTGGCGCTATTCCATGCCTGAAGGGCTTTCCCGTAAGCCTCCTCCTTACTCTTCTGCTGCGAGATGAGGTTGATGGTAAGTGCTTTCTGCTCAGCTAGTTTTGTGGCGCAGGTTGAAGCACTTTCTTGAGCTTTGCTCAGTATAGTAGAAGCCTTGCTTTCATACGCAGCTTCATCCTTTACAGCCTTGTCCTTGAGTTGGGTCAGCCGTTCTATCTCTTTCTGAATCTGATTGAACAGACTCAGTTTGCTGCTCGCGTCTTTCGCCTTGTTTTCATAGATAGGCAAGAGCGATTTCAGTTCTGCCTCAGCCTTCGGAATCTTTGGATACTGGGCTATGAGCGCCTTCCAATCCTCTTCGTAAGTTGCGATTTCTCCCGACAGTTTCTCCTGTTGTTTCTGGAGCGTCTGCACTTCGCCGTCGTTCTGTTTTCTCTCGCCGGAAAGGTCCTTTTCCTCTTTCTGCTGCTGTTTCAGCAGATCTTCCTTGACTTTCAGAAGTTGCGAGAGTTCTGTGGTGGCTTCCTCAAACTGTCTGTTGTCGGTATGATAAGGATGGGTCGTGCTGCCGCAGAGCGGACAAGGCTTGCCTTCGGTCAGGTTGGCACGATGAATCTCCCATTTCTCACTCACCATGAGGGTATAGGCATTCCTCAGCGTCAGGGTCTCTTGGCTCAGAGCCTCGATGGTCAACTTGCCCAGGGCTTCATCTATCTCCGCATTTCTCTTGCCCAAGACCAGGATGCGCTCCTCATTCTTCTGCTTTTCTGCTGTGGCAGCATCGAGATGAGCCACAACCTTGATGGCTTGCTGGACATCCTGCAGTTTCCTGTCGGCTACAGTCTTGCTGTTCTGCAGTTCCTCTATGTTCTGTCCGGCAGTCTTATTTCTTTCCGTCTCCCAAGCCTGTTCAGCTGCTTGCGTCGCTTCGTGCAGAACCTGTTTCTGCTTGGCAATCTCTTCCTTTGTCGTTTTGAGGGCAAGGTTCGCTTTCTCCGTTTCTGCTTCCCATTTTTGGATGTTTCGGGCGTTTTCCTCCACGTCTTTCAGGGCAGATTGATTCTCTTTCTGAGCCAACTCCAATGCCTCTTTCTTCTCAGTCAGATTCGGCATAGCCGCTTCCATTTTTGTTTTCAGCGCCCTTGCTTCAGCGATGACCGGCAGCGCCTTTTCCAGCAGTTCCTGTGCCTTGCTTACCGCTTCCTTCAGACTGGCGAGAGTTTTCTCGCTTTCTGCGATGGCAGATTCTTGGCTTTTGATGTTTACTTCCGCTTTCAGGATGTTTTCTTCCTGTTCGTGGATGCTTTGCGTCTGTCGCTCTACTTCATGCAGCAGGTTGACGGCTGGCTGTACTTCATCGTGCAACTGAAGTCGGAGAATCTGGGCTTGCATCTCTTTAACGGCATTTGCAGCTTGCTCCATATTCGCCTGACAGATAGCGATTTGCTTAACTTGCTTATCGTTTTCCTCAAACCATTGCAAGTCTTTCGAGATGGCTTGCAACTGGCTGTCGAGTTCCTTCTCAGCCTTTTCCAGGCGGGCGATTTCCTCCTGCAGTTGGGCGAGTTCTTCATCGTTCAGCAGGTTCTGTTTTACGGCTTCCACCGATGCTGCCATCTGGTTGTAGGCATCCGTCGCATGGTCTTTCGCCTTCTTGATTTCAGTAGCGATGTTCGTATAAGTTTCCTCGCATCCGATGAGTTTTTCCAGGAGTTCGTACCGCTCGTTTTCCTTCGCCGTCAGGAAGTTGGCAAACGAGCCTTGGGCGATGAGTACGGTACGGAGAAACTGGTCGTAGTCGAGTCCGATGATGTTCGGCAGTTCGTTCCAGTCGGCAGCTTCCTCTGTTATCTCTTCTCCGTTTCTCGTGATTTTATAGAGCGCAGTCTTGGCGTTCTCGTAGCGCACTCTCTGAAATCTGACGTGCCATTCTGCGCGGTAGATGCTACCGTTGTTGGCAAGGAAGGTGAGTTTGCTGTAGCCTTCCTTCTTGCCACGTGTCAGGATGTTTCTACTGTCGGTAGGAGCCAGACGGTTACTTTCGCTGGCATCGGCTGCTCCGAAAATCTCGATGTTCTGGTTCTTGTCTCCTTTCTTCCTGGGGTAGCGAGGGGCGCGGTTGTAGAGAGCCAGACAGATGGCATCGAGGAGGGTAGATTTGCCACTTCCCGTCGGACCTACGATGCTGAAGATGGTGCTCTCGCCTAAGGCACCTTCCTCAAAGTTGATGACCTCGCCACCCTGTTTGTCAAGCGAAGCGAGGTTGAGTATTTCGAGTTGTAGGAATTTCATAATGATGATGTCGTTAATAAATCGGATAACATTTTCTCCTGTCTTTCGTTCATCGGAGCGTTGTGCCTGATGGCGAAGGCTTCCTTCAGCGTGTCGAGTGGAGGACGGTTGATGATGTCTTCGATGCTGGTGATGTGCTGGGAACCCTGGATGGTGGAGAGGTCCAGCTGCGGGATGATGCGCTGGATTTTGCAGAGCACGGCATCCTTTTCGTTGACGAGTTTCTCCAGTTCCTTGATGTCATCGCTCGATAGTTTCTCCTGTTTCACCTTCAGCATCACGTAGTCGAAATGGTCGCTCAGTTCGCCGTCAGTTCTCTCCGAGAGTTCAGAATTGATGAGCTTCTGCCATTTCTTGAAGGTCAGTTCTTCCTCATCTTCGGGCAGAATGCGAAGGGCGTGCTGAGGCTTGTATTCCAGGAAATCTACTTTCCATTCCTTGCTCTTGCCGGTTTCCTTTCCTTCTTCCTCTTCTCCGTGTTCTATGGTGATGAGGTCGATGCCGTGGGTGTAGTCTTTCTCGGCAAACGACATCGGGAGGATACTTCCCGTATATCTTGCCCAGTCGGTATTCCAGATATGTTGCCGTTTGTGGATGTGTCCGCAAGTCATATAGTCGGGATGGTCGTTCCATCCTTCCAGGTCCACTTCCTCCTGTCCGCCGATGATAATCTTCTCGCTCGCATCCTTCTTGGCGATATCCGAACCTTTGGCGTACATGTGTGCCATCATGATGCACTTCCTGCCCGGGTATTTCTTTCGAGCCTCAGCCGTCAGTTCTCTCAGAAAGTCGTTGACTCCCTGCGAGTAACTGGCGTTCTGCACCACATCGCTCCTAAGGAAAGGTACGGCGAGGATGATGACTTCTTCTCCTTCCTCGTTGGTTACGGGGATGATGAGGTCATCGAAGGAATAGATCCAATGTCCGCCGGTTTTATCATCGTCCCCGCTTTCTCCCTGCTGCCAGATTTTCCTTACGTTTCCTCTTATTTCCACGTGGTATCGGGTGAGCAGCGGACGGGGAGCCTCCAGTCGGCTGGCGGAATCGTGGTTGCCGGCGGTAATGATGACCTGCATGTTCGGGCACAGTTGGGTAGCATCGGCAAGAAACTCGTAATAAACGGTCTGTGCCGCTGCCGATGGATTTCCGTTATCAAAGATGTCTCCTGCGATGAGGAGAGCATCGGGCTTTTGTTCAGCGATTTGTTCCAGGAGCCATTTCAGGAAATGCTTGTGTTCCGGCAGACGGTCGTTGCCGTGAAACAGGTTGCCCAGGTGCCAGTCGCTGGTTGCTAATATCTTCATACTCATAAGAATGTCTAATCTTAGTCTTTTTCTTTGTCTTTGGTTTGCAATCCTTTAGCCTTTGGTTTGCAATCTGACTACAAAGTTAACACAATTATTTGGGATACGCAAAGAAATAAGCTCAAAAAACGAAGAATTATGGCCGGAAAAGTAAAGATATTCAGGAAAAGTCTTGTTTTATATCTGATAAAGTTGTATCTTTGCAAGGTAGAAATCTTCGTTCATAAACATTGAATGTCCGTTCAGTGTCTTTGAACGGCGGCTCATAGACTTTGAATGTCGGTTCAGTGTCTATGAACGGAGATTTCTCCTAGGATTAAATACTTTTCTTCCTAGGTTTGTGGTCTTTTCTTCTTAAGTGTGATCATAAATGCTGTAGGATGCAAAGGCTGCTGCAATAAGAAATACAGATAAACTAAAATAAGAAAGGAAACTGATATGGCTAAGTACAAATTGCAGGAAATGGGGGATATGCGCTATGATGGCAAGCGCAGAGTTTATCCCAAGATGGTGACCAACCGTACGCTATCCCGAAAAGAGTTCGTCAAGATGATGCAGCATTACCATCGCGGTATTTCGGAAAGTACCACGGAAGCTGTATTGACTGATGTGGTTGATATGCTGACAGATATGCTCTCCATGGGGTACAACGTGAATCTGGAAGGTTTCGGCACCTTCTCCCTCTCCCTCGCTTTCGAGGATGAGAAGCCTAGGGAAATTCTGAATCCAGATGATAAGATGACGTACCGCAAGGTGGGCGTGAAAGACATCAACTTCAAGGCGTCCCCTGAGTTTGTCAAGGATGTGAAGCGTGAAACCGA
>CAVHWE010000171.1:0-1441 GCA_963639495.1 bacterium
GGAGCAACAACCAGCAGGTCGCACCAGTCTTTCAGAAAGCTCACTAGGGTCTTGATTCCATTGGCATGATAGCCATCATCATTCGAAATTAATACTAACGGTTTCTTATTTTCCATAAAAATATCTTTCTTTTTGGTGCAAAAGTACGAAAAAACCTTTAAAGATAGCGACTTTCTCACAATATTTTTGTATCTTTGCCGAAAATTTACTAAGAAAATGGGAAAAATCATCGCATTAGCTAACCAAAAAGGCGGTGTAGGAAAGACTACTACCACCATTAACTTGGCAGCATCGCTTGCCACGCTAGAGAAAACTGTACTCGTAGTGGACGCCGACCCACAGGCAAACGCTTCCAGTGGATTGGGCGTGGACATCAGCGAGGTAGACTGCTCGCTCTACGAATGCATCATCGACCATGCTGACGTGCGCGATGCCATCTACACCACCGACATTGATGGACTCGACATCATTCCTAGTCATATCGACCTGGTAGGTGCCGAGATAGAGATGCTGAATCTCAAAAATCGCGAAAAGGTGATTAAGACATTGCTGCAGCCTATCCGTGACGAATACGACTATATTCTGATAGACTGTTCGCCTTCGCTCGGGCTCATCACCGTCAATTCGTTGACGGCTGCCGACAGTGTCATCATCCCTGTTCAATGTGAATATTTCGCACTTGAAGGTATCAGCAAATTGCTCAATACCATCAAGATTATCAAGAGCAAGCTGAATCCGAAACTTGAGATAGAAGGTTTCCTGCTCACCATGTATGATAGTCGCCTACGCCTTGCCAACCAGATATACGACGAGGTGAAACGCCACTTTCAGGAGTTGGTGTTTAAGACCGTGATTCAGCGCAACGTGAAACTGAGCGAGAGTCCGAGCCATGGTCTCCCGGTTATCCTTTACGATGCCGAAAGCAACGGTGCCAAGAACCATCTGGCCTTGGCCAAGGAGATTATCAACAAGAATAGTTAAGATTTGGAAATTGAACCCTTCAGGAAAGTTCAATGTTCAAAATTCAAAGTTCAAAGTAAAAAATGGCAGTACACAAGAAATACAACAACGGTACAAAGAGTAACGCCTTAGGACGCGGACTCGATGCCCTCATCTCTACCGAGGGAGTGCGCACCCAGGGCAGCAGTACCATCAATGAAATTCCTCTCGACCAGATTGAGGCGAATCCCAATCAGCCACGCCGGGAGTTTGACGACGAAGCCCTGCATGAGCTCGCCGAAAGCATCAAAGCCATAGGCATCATCCAGCCTATCACTTTAAGACAGGTATCAGAAAACAGATTCCAGATTATCGCCGGTGAACGCCGCTGGCGCGCATCTCAACTTGCAGGACTGACAGCTATCCCTGCATACATCCGCACCATCAGCGATGAGAACGTAATGGAAATGGCGCTCGTAGAGAATATCCAGCGCCAAGACCT
>CAVHWE010000171.1:1574-5454 GCA_963639495.1 bacterium
GCCCAGGTGCAGATGGCGCTACAGAAGAAAGAAATCGACATGGGCCATTGCCGCGCTCTGCTGGCCCTCGACTCACCTTCGCTGCAAATCAAGCTGTTCAAGGAGATACAGAAGAACGGCTACTCTGTGAGAAAGGTTGAAGAGATGGTGCAGCGACTCAAGAGCGGAGAAGATATCGAGAGTGGTAAGAAAACCATCACTGCCAAGGCTCAGATGCCTGAGGAATTTACACAGCTCAAAAACCGTCTGTCACAGTTCCTCAATACCAAAGTGCAGTTCACCTGCTCTGCTAAGGGCAAGGGAAAAATCAGTATCCCATTCGCCAACGAGGAGGAACTGGAGCACATCATGAATGTTTTCGATCAGTTAAAGCAAGAATAAAAAGTGAAACTCAGTATATCACAAATCTGTTTGGCAACCCTGCTACTCCTGGCACCAATGGGCGCACAGGCACAAAAGTCGAAACAAAAGACCCAAGTGACCGATGTGCCAGCCATCGCATCAGCCGACTCGGCAAAAATAGCCATCGACTCGATGCTCACCGCACAAGACAGCAGCAAACTGGCTAGCCTCAACCAACCAGTAAAGCCTGTACGCAAAAAGCGCAACTGGGCTACCTGGCGACCAGATACCAAGCGCGCCATGTGGTTGGCACTAGTATTGCCAGGTGCCGGACAGATATACAATCGCAAATATTGGAAACTGCCTTTCATCTATGGCGGTTTCGTAGGCTGTACATACGCCATCACCTGGAACAACCAGATGTATCACGACTATTCGCAAGCCTACATGGATATTATGGACGATGACCCCAACACCCAGAGCTACAATCAGTTTCTGCACTTGGGCGCCCAGATCAACGAATCGAACATAGAACGCTATAAGGAAATCTTCCGCAAGCGAAAAGATAAATATCGCCGTTGGAGAGACTTGGGAACCTTCGTCATGATAGGCATCTATGCCTTCTCTGTGATTGATGCTTACGTAGATGCATCGCTCTCGGAATTTGACATCTCCGATGATCTCTCGCTCAGAATAGAGCCTACCATGCTGAATAACGGCAACAAGACTGCCAATCCGCTGCGGTCTGGAAGCCTCGGCGTAAGTTGCTCACTCACATTTTAATGCGTGAGGAGTTAGAATACACCTATATATATTATAACGCAAAATAGAAATTAGAAACATAGACGAGATAAAACATCAATATGAAGAAAATACTAGTCATGGCAGCAGCGATGCTGTTCAGCTTACAAGGCATTCATGCCCAAACCGACGTTACAGAAGAAACAGATAACGATGATATCATCACCGTTACCGACAAAGACGGAAAGCAGGAGGAAATCGAAGTACCTGAGGGAATGGAAGATAACCTCGACAGCCTGCTCCACCTTTACAATGCACAGACTTACATGATGGCAGATACAACCTGCAAATACCGCGATGTAAACCCTGTCTTCGAGAAGGAAGTATATATCGACCGCCTGAAGAGAATGCCTACCATCATCGAAATGCCATACAATGAGGTAGTACAGAAATTCATAGACCGATACAGCGGCAAACTACGCCGTTCGGTAAGTTTTATGTTGGGAGCAAGTAACTTCTACATGCCTATTTTCGAAGAGGCATTAGAGGCTTACAACCTGCCACTGGAATTGAAATATCTGCCAGTTATTGAATCTGCACTCAACCCTAAAGCTGTATCACGCGTTGGTGCCACAGGTTTATGGCAGTTTATGCTGCCTACCGGCAAGCGATATGGACTGGAAGTAAACTCACTCATCGATGAACGCCGCGACCCGGTAAAAGCATCCTATGCAGCCGCTCACTATCTGAGCGACCTGTACAAGATATTCGACGATTGGAGCCTCGTGATTGCAGCTTACAACTGCGGACCAACCAATGTAAACAAGGCTATCCATCGTGCAAAAGGCAACGCCGACTACTGGAACATCTATCCATATCTTCCAAAGGAAACACGTGGATATGTACCAGCTTTCATCGCTGCCAACTACATCATGAACTACTACTGCGATCATAACATCTGCCCTATGGTAAGCGAACTGCCAGTAAAGACAGATACCATCGTAGTATCAAAAGACATCCACCTGGAGCAGATTTCAAAGGTGCTGAACATCGACATCGAGCACCTGCGCAATCTGAATCCACAGTATCGTCATGATATCATCAATGGATTGAACCATCCGATGGCATTGCGTCTTCCTTCTACCCTCATCGGTAGTTTCATCGACCAGCAGGACAGCATCTGTGCTTACAGAGCCGATGAACTCTTCCTGAAGCGCGCTACTGTAGATGTCAACGATGCACAGCCTACCTATAGCCGCCCACGAAGCAGCTACAGTCGCCACAGCGCTTCTTCACGCAGCAAGAAGAGCAGCAAGCGAGGCAGAAACAGGAAACAAGGCAATAAGAGTGTAACCATCAAGAATGGTGATACCCTTTCTGAAATAGCAGCACGCCACGGAACAACCGTTAAGAAACTGCGCAAACTGAACGGCATCAAGGGTAACAGTATCCGTGCCGGAAAGAAAATCAAAGTGAAATAAAAGAACTACGTCCGCTGTAGTTTTTTCAGTCTAATTAAGAACATTATTATTGGAGGGACCCACTATGGATGACCAGAACTTGAAAGACCTCGAAAGAGAGCAGGCTGATAACCAGTTGATTGGCGATGCCTTTCAACACCTGCTTGACACCTACCTGAGTTCGCGACACCGCAAGAAGGTAGATATAGTGACCAAGGCATTCAACTTCGCCCGACAGGCGCACAAAGGTGTGCGCCGCCTCTCGGGCGAACCATATATCATGCACCCTATCGCCGTGGCTCAGATAGCCTGCGAGGAGATGGGGCTCGGCTCAACGAGCATCTGTGCCGCACTGCTTCATGATGTGGTAGAAGATACCGACTACACCGTAGAAGATATCTCAAACATCTTTGGAGCCAAGGTGGCACAAATCGTTGATGGACTCACAAAAATCAGTGGTGGAATTTTCGGCGACAAGGCATCAGCACAGGCAGAAAACTTCAAAAAGCTATTGCTCACTATGAGCGATGACATCCGTGTGATCCTTATCAAGATTTGCGACCGCCTGCACAACATGCGCACGCTGGAATCGCAACCTGCCAACAAACAATACAAGATTGCGGGCGAAACCTTGTATATTTATGCACCTCTCGCCAACCGATTGGGCTTGAACAAAATCAAGACCGAGCTCGAAGACCTCAGCTTCCGCTACGACCATCCACAGGAGTATGCCAATATAGAGCATAAGCTTGCTGATACCGAATCGCAGCGCGACACCCTCTTCGAGAGTTTTACTGCACCTATCCGCGAAGAACTCGACAAGCTAGGCGTAGAATACAAAATCAAAGCACGCGTGAAGAGCCCTTATTCTATTTGGAATAAGATGCAGAACAAGCACGTTACCTTCGATGAGATTTACGACATTCTTGCTGTGCGCATCATCTTTACACCAAAGGTGAGAACAAACGAAGTAAACGAATGCTTCAATATCTACGTAGCCATCAGCAAAATCTACAAGAGTCATCCAGACCGTCTGCGCGACTGGTTGAACCATCCGAAAGCAAACGGCTATCAGGCACTCCACGTTACCCTGATGAGTAAGCAGGGAAGATGGATAGAAGTACAGATTCGCTCCGACCGAATGGACGAGGTGGCAGAAAAGGGATTTGCTGCCCACTGGAAATACAAAGAAGGAAACGAAGGTGAATATACAGAAGATGAGAACGAGCTGAACGACTGGCTCAGCACCATCAAGGAGATTCTGGACGATCCGCAGCCGGATGCCATGGACTTCCTCGATGCCATCAAGCTGAACCTCTATGCTTCAGAAATCTTCG
>CAVHWE010000172.1:0-5430 GCA_963639495.1 bacterium
GTAAACGGCGGCCGTAACTATAACGGTCCTAAGGTAGCGAAATTCCTTGTCGGGTAAGTTCCGACCTGCACGAATGGCGTAATGATGGCCAGGCTGTCTCCACCCGAGACTCAGTGAAATTGAACTCGCTGTGAAGATGCAGTGTACCCGCGGCAAGACGGAAAGACCCCGTGAACCTTTACTATAGCTTGACACTGAACATTGAGCCTTGATGTGTAGGATAGGTGGGAGGCTTAGAAGTGTGGACGCCAGTCTGCATGGAGCCGACCTTGAAATACCACCCTTTAATGTTTGATGTTCTAACGTTGACCCGTAATCCGGGTTGCGGACAGTGTCTGGTGGGTAGTTTGACTGGGGCGGTCTCCTCCTAAAGAGTAACGGAGGAGCACGAAGGTTGGCTAATCCTGGTCGGACATCAGGAGGTTAGTGCAATGGCATAAGCCAGCTTGACTGCGAGCGTGACGGCGCGAGCAGGTGCGAAAGCAGGTCATAGTGATCCGGTGGTTCTGAATGGAAGGGCCATCGCTCAACGGATAAAAGGTACTCTGGGGATAACAGGCTGATACCGCCCAAGAGTTCATATCGACGGCGGTGTTTGGCACCTCGATGTCGGCTCATCACATCCTGGGGCTGAAGTAGGTCCCAAGGGTATGGCTGTTCGCCATTTAAAGTGGTACGCGAGCTGGGTTTAGAACGTCGTGAGACAGTTCGGTCCCTATCTGCCGTGGGCGCTGGAGAACTGAGGGGGGCTGCTCCTAGTACGAGAGGACCGGAGTGGACGCATCACTGGTGTTCGGGTTGTCATGCCAATGGCACTGCCCGGTAGCTAAATGCGGAAGAGATAAGTGCTGAAAGCATCTAAGCACGAAACTTGCCCCGAGATGAGTTCTCCCTGACTCCTTGAGAGTCCTGAAGGAACGTTGAAGACGACGACGTTGATAGGCCGGGTGTGTAAGCGCAGCGATGCGTTGAGCTAACCGGTACTAATGAACCGTGAGGCTTAACCTTACAACGCCGAAGCTGTTTTGGCGGATTGAGAGAAGATTTTCAGCCTGATACAGATTAAATCAGAACGCAGAAGCGGTCTGATAAAACAGAATTTGCCTGGCGGCCGTAGCGCGGTGGTCCCACCTGACCCCATGCCGAACTCAGAAGTGAAACGCCGTAGCGCCGATGGTAGTGTGGGGTCTCCCCATGCGAGAGTAGGGAACTGCCAGGCATCAAATTAAGCAGAAGGCCATCCTGACGGATGGCCTTTTTGCGTTTCTACAAACTCTTCCTGTCGTCATATCTACAAGCCATCCCCCCACAGATACGGTAAACTAGCCTCGTTTTTGCATCAGGAAAGCAGCTATGAACCACTCCTTAAAACCCTGGAACACATTTGGCATTGATCATAATGCTCAGCACATTGTATGTGCCGAAGACGAACAACAACTACTCAATGCCTGGCAGCATGCAACCGCAGAAGGGCAACCCGTTCTTATTCTGGGTGAAGGAAGTAATGTACTTTTTCTGGAAGACTATCGCGGCACGGTGATCATCAACCGGATCAAAGGTATCGAAATTCATGATGAACCTGATGCGTGGTATTTACATGTAGGAGCCGGAGAAAACTGGCATCGCCTGGTAAAATACACTTTGCAGGAAGGTATGCCTGGTCTGGAAAATCTGGCATTAATTCCTGGTTGTGTCGGCTCATCACCTATCCAGAATATTGGTGCTTATGGCGTAGAATTACAGCGAGTTTGCGCTTATGTTGATTGTGTTGAACTGGCGACAGGCAAGCAAGTGCGCTTAACTGCCAAAGAGTGCCGTTTTGGCTATCGCGACAGTATTTTTAAACATGAATACCAGGACCGCTTCGCCATTGTAGCCGTAGGTCTGCGTCTACCAAAAGAGTGGCAACCTGTACTAACGTATGGTGACTTAACTCGTCTGGATCCTACAACAGTAACGCCACAGCAAGTATTTAATGCGGTGTGTCATATGCGCACCACCAAACTCCCTGATCCAAAAGTGAATGGCAATGCCGGTAGTTTCTTCAAAAACCCTGTTGTATCTGCCGAAACGGCTAAAGCATTACTGTCACAATTTCCAACAGCACCAAATTACCCCCAGGCGGATGGTTCAGTAAAACTGGCAGCAGGTTGGCTTATCGATCAGTGCCAGCTAAAAGGGATGCAAATGGGTGGGGCTGCGGTGCACCGTCAACAGGCGTTAGTTCTCATTAATGAAGACAATGCAAAAAGCGAAGATGTGGTGCAACTGGCACACCATGTAAGACAAAAAGTGGGTGAAAAATTTAATGTCTGGCTTGAGCCTGAAGTCCGCTTTATTGGTGCATCAGGTGAAGTGAGCGCAGTGGAGACAATTTCATGAAGGATAACACCGTGCCACTGAAATTAATCGCGCTGTTAGCGAACGGTGAATTTCACTCAGGTGAGCAGTTGGGTGAAACGTTAGGAATGAGCCGGGCGGCTATTAATAAACACATTCAGACACTGCGTGACTGGGGCGTTGATGTCTTTACCGTTCCGGGTAAAGGATACAGCCTGCCTGAGCCCATCCAGTTACTTAATGCTGAACAGATATTGGGTCAGCTGGATGGCGGTAGTGTAGCCGTGCTGCCAGTTATTGACTCCACGAATCAGTACCTTCTTGATCGTATCGGAGAGCTTAAATCGGGCGATGCCTGCGTTGCAGAATACCAGCAGGCTGGCCGTGGTCGCCGGGGGCGGAAATGGTTTTCGCCTTTTGGCGCAAACTTATATTTGTCGATGTTCTGGCGTCTGGAACAAGGCCCGGCGGCGGCGATTGGTTTAAGTCTGGTTATCGGTATCGTGATGGCGGAAGTATTACGCAAGCTGGGTGCAGATAAAGTTCGTGTTAAATGGCCTAATGACCTCTATCTGCAGGATCGCAAGCTGGCAGGCATTCTTGTGGAGCTGACTGGCAAAACCGGCGATGCGGCGCAAATAGTCATTGGAGCCGGGATCAACATGGCAATGCGTCGTGTTGAAGAGAGTGTCGTTAATCAGGGGTGGATCACGCTGCAGGAAGCGGGGATCAATCTCGATCGTAATACGTTGGCGGCCATGCTAATACGTGAATTACGTGCTGCGTTGGAACTCTTCGAACAAGAAGGATTGGCACCTTATCTGTCGCGCTGGGAAAAGCTGGATAATTTTATTAATCGCCCAGTGAAACTTATCATTGGTGATAAAGAAATATTTGGCATTTCACGCGGAATAGACAAACAGGGGGCTTTATTACTTGAGCAGGATGGAATAATAAAACCCTGGATGGGCGGTGAAATATCCCTGCGTAGTGCAGAAAAATAAGAAAGGGGAGCATTAGCTCCCCTGCAAATTATTTGCGTAGTCTGACCTCTTCTACCGCATGATTAGCACTTTTCGTCAGGATTAAACTGGCGCGCTCACGAGTAGGTAGAATATTTTGCTTTAAGTTCAGCCAGTTGATCTCTTTCCACAATGTCATGGCAGTCTTAATCGCTTCTTCTTTAGTTAATTTCGCGTAGTTATGAAAATAGGAATCCGGGTCGGTAAAAGCCCCTTCGCGGAATTTCAGAAAACGGTTGATATACCATGTCTGAAGTAAGTCTTCCGGTGCATCAACATATATCGAAAAATCGACAAAATCAGAAACAAATACATGATGTGGATCGTGTGGATAATCCATCCCGCTCTGTAAGACATTTAACCCTTCAAGAATTAAAATATCAGGCTGAACAACCGTTTTATCTCCATCCGGGATCACATCATAAATAAGATGTGAGTAAACAGGTGCTGTAACGTTTGGCACGCCGGATTTGAGATCGGAAACAAACTTCACCAGGCGATGCATATCATACGATTCCGGGAAGCCTTTCTTCTTCATCAGACCACGTTCTTTCAGAACCTGATTAGGGTGAAGGAAGCCATCTGTAGTGATCAGTTCAACACGACGATGTTCCGGCCAACGGCTTAATAGCGCCTGCAATACACGGGCGGTTGTACTTTTCCCCACCGCGACACTGCCAGCAATACTGATAATGTAAGGAATGCGTTGCCCGTTGGTACCAAGAAACTGTTCCAGAACTGCCTGACGGCGCAGATTCGAGCTTATATAGAAGTTCAGCAAACGTGACAGAGGTAAATAGATCTCGGCAACTTCTTCTAACGAGAGATCTTCATTAATACCTTTGAGACGGGCGATCTCATCTTCCGATAACGTCATAGGTACGGAATCACGCAGAGCTGCCCACTGGTTGCGGTCAAACTGTAGGTAAGGCGTCATTAACGTTTGCTCTTTTATACTCATAAGCATGTTTCTGGCGGTCATAGCTCTATCGGCAAAGCGATATTTGCCATGGCGCGTCACAGTTCTGTTGAATGGGTTAATGGGCAGGAGGGTAACACCAGATGGGGAGGAATAATAAGAAAAAATCTCTCCCAGGAAGCTATCGTTGAAAAGCAATGTGACAGATATTCCATCTGATAAAAAGAATTATGGTTTAGCAGGAGCGCATTGTTGAGCACAATGATGTTGAAAAAGTGTGCTAATCTGCCCTCCATTCGGCTGTTTCTTCATCGTGTCGCATAAAATGTGACCAATAAAACAAATTATGCAATTTTTTAGTTGCATGAACTCGCATGTCTCCATAGAATGCGCGCTACTTGATGCCGACTTAGCTCAGTAGGTAGAGCAACTGACTTGTAATCAGTAGGTCACCAGTTCGATTCCGGTAGTCGGCACCATCAAGTCCGGTGGGGTTCCCGAGCGGCCAAAGGGAGCAGACTGTAAATCTGCCGTCACAGACTTCGAAGGTTCGAATCCTTCCCCCACCACCAATTTCGGCCACGCGATGGCGTAGCCCGAGACGATAAGTTCGCTTACCGGCTCGAATAAAGAGAGCTTCTCTCGATATTCAGTGCAGAATGAAAATCAGGTAGCCGAGTTCCAGGATGCGGGCATCGTATAATGGCTATTACCTCAGCCTTCCAAGCTGATGATGCGGGTTCGATTCCCGCTGCCCGCTCCAAGATGTGCTGATATAGCTCAGTTGGTAGAGCGCACCCTTGGTAAGGGTGAGGTCGGCAGTTCGAATCTGCCTATCAGCACCACTTCTTTTCTCCTCCCTGTTTTTTCCTTCTGTTTATTGCATTCAACAAGTCGGGCATGTTGCCTGGTTGATGTGGTGATATCACCGATTTATCCGTGTCTTAGAGGGACAATCGATGTCTAAAGAAAAGTTTGAACGTACAAAACCGCACGTTAACGTCGGTACTATCGGCCACGTTGACCATGGTAAAACAACGCTGACCGCTGCAATTACTACCGTACTGGCTAAAACCTACGGCGGTGCTGCTCGCGCATTCGACCAGATCGATAACGCGCCGGAAGAAAAAGCTCGTGGTATCACCATCA
>CAVHWE010000173.1:0-5383 GCA_963639495.1 bacterium
CTCATTCCAACTATGCCGACCTGATTTATCAGAAGATTATTTACAAGGGCGATTCAGTTTATAAGGACTGGACGCTCGACAAGGCGATTGCTGAGGCTCAGAAGGCTTACGAAATCAAGGCGCAGCCTATTTACCGTCATCAGGAAGCGCAGATTAATTTCTTAAAGGGCGAGTATCAGAAGGCTTACGATACTTTCATGGATCTGACCAACACTTCACTTCTCAGCGGCGAACTCTATTTAGAGGCTGCTCAGGCAAAGAAGAATCTCAAGGCTCCTGCCAAGGAGATTGAAGTTTTACTCGATAGTGCGGTAAGCGTCGGAAGCAAGACCGGAATGGTTGGGAATTACTATCTGGCTCGTGCAGAATTTCTGAAAGAGCAGGGTGAATTCCGCCGTGCCATTCAGGATTATAATATGTACGATTCCATTGCCCGTCCTGTTTCGCCAGTCTTCTTCTACACCCGTTACCAATGTGAAACCAAGTTGCGCATGTGGCAGCCAGCCCTGCTCGACATAGCCCGCACCTGTTATCTGGCTCCAAAAGAGCCTACATATTTTGCAGAATGGGCAAGTCTTGACTTGCGTGTAAAGCGTTATGATGAGGGAATCAGCGCAGCCAGCCATTGCATAGAGTTGGCTCCAGAATATGCTGACGGCTATCTACTCTTAGGTCTGCTCCAGAAGGAGAAAGGGAATAAGGAAGAGGCCATTAAGAACCTGAAGAAAGCCCAGGAACTCGGCGATTCCCGTGCTGAAGAATATCTCAAAAAAATAAAGTAATTAGCAGACTGCTAGCCTGCTTTATACTTTTAAAGCCAAAAAGAGGGTGAATCATATATTTATGACTCACCCTCTTTCATATTATATACTAAACTTTTCCTAAATAGTTTAGTACTGTCTCAAAGCACCGAGTAATTCAGCATTCTCGCTCTTGTTTCCGATAGTAATTCTCAGACAGTTGCCGCACAACTGAACCTTGTTGCGGTTTCTTACGATAATGCCTTGCGCCACCAGATAATTGTAGATGGCATTAGCGTCGGTCATTTTTGCCAGGAAGAAGTTTGCATCTGTTGGATAAACCTTCTCGCAGATAGGCAAATCCAGGAAAGCAGTCATTACCTTAGAACGCTCCTGCAGGATGTTCTTCACCCATTCGTCAACCTTTAGCGGATTCTTCATCACCTCCAACGCATGCTCCTGAGTAAGCAGATTGACGTTATAAGGATATTTCACCTTATTAAATATGTCAACTATCTCCTTGCTCGCAAAAGCCATTCCCAGACGGAGAGCAGCACAGCCCCATGCCTTACTCATGGTGTTGAGCACAATCATGTTAGGAAATCTGTCGAGCACGCTACGGAATGTGCGCTCCGAAGAGAAGTCGCTGTAGGCTTCGTCGATGATGACAATACCCTGGAATTTCTGCAGAACCTCTACGATTGCCTCGCGGTTGATATGATTGCCCGTAGGATTGTTCGGACTGCAAATCCAGATTACCTTCGTCTGCTCATCGCAGGCTTCCAACAGTTTTCCGGCAGAAATCTGATAGTTTTCATCGAGCAATACAGAGCGATACTCTACATCGTTGATGTCTGCACATACTTCATACATTCCGTAAGTAGGCGCAATCGCTACCACATTATCCTTTCCCGGGCGGCAGAACACACGGTAAACCAAATCGATGGCCTCGTCAGAACCGTTGCCTAGGAAGATTTTCTCTTCAGCCACACCCTTAATCTTGCTGATCTGCTTCTTCAGTTCAACCTGCAGCGGATCAGGATAGCGATTGTAAGGATCATTATATGGATTTTCGTTGGCGTCGAGGAATACGCGGGCATTTCTGCCTGCAAACTCCGTACGGGCGCAACTGTAAGGTGCCAGATTCCAGATGTTCTCTCGGCACAAATCTTTCAATTCTTTCATTTTTCTTTCAAAAGCTATTAAGAAGTATCTTTACAACTTCCAGTTTCACCCTATTATTTCAAACTGTTCACTCTCAGTCTCATCGCGTTGGCATGAGCTTCAAGCTGCTCATTTTCTGCCATGGTCACTACAGCATTTCCGATGTTACGAATACCTTCTTCTGTAAGATGCTGGAAGGTGATTTTGCGATGATAACTGTCCAGGTTCACTCCGTTGTAAGCCAAAGCATAACCATGGGTTGGAAGAGTATGGTTCGTGCCGCTAGCATAGTCGCCTGCACTTTCGCACGCATAGTTGCCGAGGAATACACTACCTGCATTCACTACCTTTTCTGCCAGCTGCTCATAATCGACTGTGGCGATAATCAGATGCTCCGGCGCATAGGTATTGCAAAGGTCGATAGCCTCCTCTTCGGTCTTCACAAGGATAAACTTAGAGTTATCTAACGAGGTCTGTGCCATTTCCTTACGAGGCAATCGCTCAAGTTGTACTTCAACTTCATTCTTTACATCATCCAATACCTTTTCTGATGTAGTAATGAAGAAAACCTGAGAGTCGAAGCCATGCTCAGCCTGCGACAACAGGTCGGCAGCAGCAAACACAGGGTTGGCAGTTTCATCGGCGATAAGGCAAACTTCAGACGGACCGGCAGGCATGTCGATAGCCACATCATGCAGGGAAACCTGCTGTTTGGCAGCCATGACAAACTGGTTGCCCGGACCGAAAATCTTATAAACCTTAGGCACGCTCTCCGTACCGTAAGCCATGGCTCCGATAGCCTGAACGCCACCCGCCTTAAAGATCTTGCTCACGCCCGCAATCTTAGCCGCCATGAGGATAGCCGGGTTCACCTTGCCCTCTTTATTAGGAGGAGTACAGAGTACTATTTCTTTACATCCCGCAATCTTGGCAGGAGTTGCCAGCATCAGAACGGTACTAAAGAGAGGAGCAGTACCACCCGGGATATACAATCCCACCTTCTCAATAGCCACACTCTTCTGCCAGCAGGTAACACCCGGACAAGTCTCAACCTTTACACCTTCAAACTTCTGGCTATGATGGAATGCGGCAATGTTATGATGGGCGAGGTGCAAAGCGTCTTTCAGTTCTTGAGAAACCATTTTCTCTGCCTCTTCGATTTCAGCTTCAGTCACAGCCAAAGAATCGAGATGGGCATGATCAAACTTCTCCTCGTAACGCTTCACGGCTTCGTCGCCATGGTTTTTCACATCGTCGAGTACACCTTGTACGGTCGCATTCAGCTGCGAAACATCCAGGTGTGGGCGTTTTACAATCTCGCTCCATTCCTCCTTTGCAGGATACTTTATTACCTTCATTCCTTATATTAATGTTTAATTATTATACATTGAACTTGATTAATACATTGAACTTTGAGATTTGAACTTTGAACTTTTTGATATGTATTTATAACTGTATAGAAACAGCAAGACTAATCATAAAGTTCAATGTTAAATGTTCAATGTTTACAATATCATCTTTTCGATAGGTGTTACCAGGATTCCCTGTGCACCGAGTTCCTTCAGTTTGCCGATGATTTCCCAGAAACGCTTCTCATCGAGCACGGTGTGGATAGAGCACCATTCCTCATCAGCCAATGGGATAATCGTAGGGCTCTTAATGCCTGGCAATACCTCAGTAATCTCCTGAACCTTAGCCTTAGGCGCATTCATCATCACGTATTTCTTGTCCTGTGCAGAACGAACAGCCTCGAAACGGAACAGCATCTCGTTCAAAATCTGATGCTTCTCCTCGTCCATATTCCAGTTGCCGATGAGCAGAGCCTCGCTCTTCATCACCACCTCAACCTCAGCAAGATTGTTGCTGACCAGAGTAGAACCTGAACTTACAATATCGAAAATACCATCTGCCAAACCGATGCCCGGACTGATTTCTACGGAACCCGTAATGACATGGATGTCGGCATTGATATTGTTCTTCTTCATAAACTTGCGCAGGATGTTAGGGTAAGAAGTAGCAATCTTCTTGCCGTTGAACCATTGCAATCCCGGATAATCAATCTTCTTAGGAATGGCGAGGCTCAGGCGGCACTTGCTGAAACCCAGACGGTCGATAATCTGCGCATTCTCTCCACGCTCTACAAACTCGTTCTCGCCTACGATTCCGATATCTGCCACACCAGAGGCTACGCTCTGAGGAATATCATCATCACGAAGGTAGAGAACCTCGAGAGGAAAGTTGCTTGACTGCACCAAGAGGGTGCGTTTAGAGGCGCTTACTTTGATGTCAGCCTCTTCTAAAAGATTCATGGTGTCGTCGAAAAGACGACCCTTACTTTGTACTGCTATTCGTAACATATTTCTATATTTTGTTTGAAAAACATTGCAAAAGTACATATTTTTATTAGAATAAACAAATAATTTCTCACTTATGTGCAAAATATTTCGTACTTTTGCAGCTGAAATGAAGAATAAAGGATATTTATACGCATTATATGCACTATTTTTGCTCGCTGCCTGTGCCGACAAGAAACCGCAGCAGGAGCTTACGCCATGGGGAACTCCCGTAGGCGAAATGGAGTATGCGGACAACTCTGATGAGGCTGATGGCGATGAGAAGAAACATGCTTCAACCAATAAAGGGCTTTCGCTCGAAGATATTCAGGCAAATGGTGAGCTCATCATGCTTACCGTTAACGGTCCTACTACCTATTATGATTACCATAGCCACGGAATGGGACTGCAATATCTGCTCTGCGAGAAGTTTGCCCAGCAGATTGGCGTGTCGTTACGCGTAGAAGAATGTAAGGATACGGCTGAAATGGTGAGCAAGCTGGAGAAGGGAGAAGGCGATGTAATTGCCGTTCCCCTACCCCGAAAACAGACCAGAGGCAAACTGCTGTTCTGTGGAGTTACGCCCGACAGCACTCGAACCCAATGGGCTGTGCAGAGCGGCAACAAGAGTCTTGCCGACACCTTGAACGGCTGGTTTAAGCCCAAGCTGATTGCTCAGGTCAAGCAGGAAGAATCGTGGCTGCTCTCTTCTGCCAGCGTGCGCCGCCACGTTTATTCACCATTCCTGAACCGTTCTAAGGGTGTTATTTCCCGCTACGACCACCTCTTCCAGCGCTATAGCGGGACGGCTCGCATGGACTGGCGCCTGATGGCTGCCCAATGTTATCAGGAGAGCTGTTTTGACCCGAATGCAAAGTCGTGGGCTGGAGCGTGCGGACTGATGCAGATTATGCCAGGCACGGCTGCCCATCTGGGTTTGCCGATGAGCATGATTCATGAACCAGAGGCGAATATAGCTGCATCAGCCAGATATATGGCGGAATTGCAGGGGCATTTCTCGGATGTAGGCGACCCTTCCCAGCGCATGCTTTTCGCCCTTGCATCTTATAATGGTGGCTATTTCCACATCAGAGATGCGATGGCGCTGGCTCGCAAACATGGTCAGAATCCGCACAACTGGGGCGT
>CAVHWE010000174.1:0-5360 GCA_963639495.1 bacterium
TGCTGGAGGCTACGCAGCGCATAGAGCGCGAAATGGGGCGCACCATGAAGTCGGTAGATGGCGAATATCAGGATCGCATCATCGACATCGATATCCTGATGATAGATGATCTGGTGATAGATGAACCCGATTTCAAGGTTCCTCATCCGCTGATGGAGGAGCGCGATTTTGTGATGAATCCTTTGAAGGAGATACTAAAGTAATTTTTATAGAACTTTCGCAAGTTTTGCCCCATACGCCCTGAAAGATGGCCCCATACGCCCTTACAGGGCGTATTGCTTCTGGAAACTTTTTGGTTTCTAGCCCGTTCTTCCGTTTCTTATCTTTCTTTATTCCTGCTGATTTCTTTCATCCAGGCAGATGGCGTGACGCCTTCTGATTTGGCGAATACGCTTGAGAAGTAGGGCAGGGAGGAGAAACCTACATTGTAGGCGATATCCTTCAGCTTGGCACCAGGATGCGCTCTCATCATTTTCTTGGCTTCTTCCAGGCGCAGGCTTGCTATCCAGCTGCTGAAGTTCATGCCGAATTCTTCCTTGATAAAGGTGGAGAGGTAAGTCTTGTTGGTATACAGCTTGGTAGCAAGGTCATCTATCGTGAACTGTTCCTTCAGATACGATTTCTCCAGAGTCCATTCTGCCACTCTCGGGCGCAGCGTCTCGATAAAGGCTTTCTTCGGACTGGCTTCTCCCATCTTTTCCTCTTCCTCCTTATCGACGTTTGCCTTCATCAGCGTCTCGTATTCATCAGCGTAGTTGATGATGTTGACCAGGATATAGAGATTCATGCCCACCACATAGAATTGCACCAGCCAGTTGAACAGGGCACCCGTACGGATGGATATCACGCCCAGTATCAGCATGCCGTAGAAGAGCCAGTGGCTCACCTTCAGCCATCTGATGAAATGGCTCTTTTCGTTCGAAAAGTAGTTTTCGAAGAGAGCATTGCTTCTCAGATAGCACTTGTTGAAGTAATAGATATGTCCTATCAGCATCTCCAGCAGTCCTGCCAGGGCGATAAGCAGCAGGGGTATCTGGTATGCCTTCAGCGCATCTGTCATGGCGATAAGGGCGAAGAAAGCCGTCAGAGTGAACTTTACAGCTATCGCCCTGCAGCGCTTACGGGAGATATAATGAGGGTCGAGCAGACTGCTGAGCGAGAAACTGAAGCAGATGCTCATCAGATAGAAGAGGATGATGTCGAAACAGGGTACCCAGTTGTTATATTCAGTCCAGCTTCCGGTAAATGATGCTATCCAGATCCATATATTCAGACTGATGAGTCCCATTCCGCCTGCCATCAGTCTTTTAGATCTGCGGAAGGTTTTGTAAACGGCTGTATCAGGTGTCTTGTAGAGCAACAGAATGATAGCCAGCGTCAGATAGATGATGCTGGTTACAGTAACAAGTTCTACAAAGTACTGTTCTAAGAAGTGAATCATATTCTTTTTCGTTATATGTATAGTCCTTTTGTCTTTTCAGCGTACAAAGGTACAAATAAAGTTTCTAATAAGAAGGAAAATAGTTTTAAAATATATTATAAAGAGGTGAAATTTCCGTTTTTCTTTCTTGAAGAAAATAAAAACACAAAGAAAAATCCCATCGCTCTTGCGAGTGATGGGATTCTTTGTTCTGTTAAGCAATGTGTCTGCCTAAGCTGATTACTTACGAAGACCGAGGGCCTTGATGATAGCACGATAGCGATTGATGTCGCGATCATACAAGTAATCGAGCAATGCACGACGCTTTCCTACAAGCTGTGTCAACGCACGTGTTGTAGTATAATCTTTACGGTTCTTCTTAACATGTTCCGTCAAATGAGCAATACGGTATGAGAACAATGCTATCTGGCTCTCAGCTGAACCAGTATCAGAGTTAGACTTTCCGTACTTGCTAAAGATCTCTTCTTTTTTTGCTTTGTCTAAATACATAGCTGTGATACTTAAAATTTAATTATTATGAATGAATGTTATGCATCTTTTGGACCTTCCTCACGGTGGTTTCCGTTAAAATGCGGTGCAAAGGTACAACTTTTCAGTGAATTATGCAAATTTTTCGGGAATTTTTTGTAATTTTGCACCCAAATTCATAAAGTATTTAAGGTAAAGGAAATGCAAGACATTAGAAACATTGCAGTTATTGCACACGTTGACCATGGTAAGACTACATTGGTTGACAAGATGATGCTCGCCGGTAAGCTGTTCCGCGACGGCCAGGATAACAGCGGCGAAGTGCTCGATTCCAACGACTTGGAGCGCGAGCGTGGTATAACCATTCTCTCAAAGAATGTATCTATCAACTGGAAAGGTACTAAGATTAATATCCTCGATACTCCTGGACACTCTGACTTCGGTGGTGAGGTTGAGCGCGTGCTCAACATGGCAGACGGATGCCTCCTCCTCGTCGATGCTTTCGAGGGTCCAATGCCTCAGACCCGTTTCGTGCTCCAGAAGGCATTGCAGCTCGGACTGAAGCCTATCGTTGTTGTTAATAAGGTAGATAAGCCTAACTGTCGCCCTGAAGAGGTGTACGAGATGGTGTTCGACCTGATGTGCGACCTCGATGCTACTGAGGATCAGCTTGACTTTACTGTAGTTTACGGTTCTGCCAAGAATGGCTGGATGAGTGATGACTACAACAAGCCAACAGACAACATCGATTATCTGCTCGACAAGATTGTGGAGATTATCCCTGCTCCTAAGCAGCTGGAGGGTACTCCTCAGCTCTTGATTACATCTCTTGATTATAGCTCTTACACCGGTCGTATCGCAGTAGGTCGTGTACACCGTGGTACTTTGAAGGATGGTATGAACATCACTATCTGCCATCGTGACGGTACCCAGGAGAAGACTAAGATCAAGGAACTCCATACCTTCGAGGGTATGGGTCATAAGAAGACAGACCATGTGGATTCTGGCGACATCTGTGCCGTTGTCGGTTTGGAGAAGTTCGAGATTGGTGATACCATCTGCGACTTCGAGAACCCAGAGCCACTGCCTCCTATCGCTGTTGATGAGCCTACCATGAGTATGCTCTTCACCATCAACGATTCTCCTTTCTTCGGTAAGGAGGGTAAGTTCTGTACATCTCGTCATATCCAGGAGCGCTTGAACAAGGAGTTGGAGAAGAACCTGGCTCTTCGTGTTCAGCCTTACGAGGACACCACCGATAAGTGGATTGTTTCTGGTCGTGGTGTGCTCCATCTTTCTGTGCTCATCGAGACCATGCGTCGTGAGGGCTATGAGCTTCAGGTAGGTCAGCCACAGGTTATCTACAAGGAGATTGACGGTGTGAAGTGTGAGCCTATCGAGGAGTTGACCATCAACGTACCTGAGGAGTTCGCTTCTAAGATGATTGATATGGTAACCCGTCGTAAGGGTGATATGACCTCTATGTTGAACATGGGCGACCGTGTGGATATCGAGTTCGATATTCCTTCACGTGGTATCATCGGTCTTCGTACCAATGTGCTGACTGCTTCTCAGGGTGAGGCTATCATGGCCCACCGTTTCAAGGAGTATCAGCCATACAAGGGCGAGATTACCCGCCGTTCTAACGGTAGCATGATTGCGCTGGAGACAGGTACTGCCTATGCTTACGCCATCGATAAGCTGCAGGATCGCGGTAAGTTCTTCATCGACCCAGGTGAGGAGGTTTACGGCGGCGAGGTTGTCGGTGAGCATGTTCACGAAAACGACCTGGTGGTTAACGTAACCAAGGCAAAGCAGCTGACCAACGTGCGTGCTTCCGGTTCTGATGATAAGGCTCGCGTGATTCCAAAGACCGTGATGAGCCTTGAGGAGTGTCTGGAGTATATCCGCGAGGATGAGTACGTAGAGGTAACTCCTAAGAGTATGCGTATGCGCAAGGTGATTCTCGATCACTTGGAGCGCAAGCGTAGTAATAAGGATTAAGCTATAGCTTATATATAAATGGATCCGTGAGAATTCCCCTCTTGCCGATTGCTTTGGGCAGTCTGCTTGCAGGGGATTCTTTTTTAATGTATGCGTATGTGGTTGTGGAAATTCTTTAGAAAGTTTTCTTTGCCCTGTTCCCTGGTATTGGGAGCCGTGGGCTATCTGATTTTCGCCAATGTTCCTTTTCTGGAACCTTTGGGCGATGCGGTGGGACCGAAGCTGGTGGATATGATGCCGGTGGTGCTCTTTGCCTTGCTCTATGTTACCTTCTGTAAGATTGAAATCAAGGAGATGAAACCGAAGGCTTGGCATTTTATCCTGCAGCTCATCCGAACCAGTCTGGCACTGATGATGGTGGTGCTTATCTTCGAATTCGGAGATAATTATGAAACCAAGCTGGTGCTCGAAGGTGCTTTCATCTGTTTTATCTGTCCTACGGCGGCTGCCGTGGCTGTGGTGACGGAGAAGTTGGGTGGAAGCATCGGCTCGTTGACAACTTATACGGTGATAGCCAATGTCTTTACGATGGTTATCATTCCTAGTCTTTTCCCGATGGTGGAGAAGGGGGCAGATGTTTCCTTTCTTTTCATGAGTGCGATGGTGTTCAGAAACGTAACCACGGTACTGGTGGTTCCTTTACTTCTGGCTTTGCTGAGCCGCAAGTTTCTGCCTAAGTGGGTGGATAAGGTGAAGAGCGTGAAGGATTTGGGCTTCTATATGTGGTGCTTCAACCTTACTATCCTGATGGGAGAGACGGTTCGCAATATCCTCCATGCCGAGGTTTCGGGATGGATTCTAGCCTTGCTGCTCATTGTTCCGCTCTTTGTCTGTCTCATCCAGTTTGCCATCGGTAAGGCGGTGGGCAGACATTATGATGCGAGTATCAGTGCCGGTCAGGCTCTTGGACAGAAGAATACCATTGTGGGTATCTGGCTCACCCTTACTTTCCTCAATCCGCTTGCTGCCGTAGCACCGGGCGCTTATGTGGTTTGGCAGAACCTGGTGAATGGCTGGCAACTGTGGTATAAGGAGAAATACGGAAAACTGAAATGGTAGGACGCTAAGTTATAATGATGCGGTAATACTGTGAATTATAGAAATCGGACTGAGTAATATTATATTCGTACTGGGTAATATTATATTCTGCCCGTACTTTGGCAGAATATAATACGATGTTTCTGAATGTGCCTCGGCATGGCAATTTATTGCCCCCTTCTAGGGCAATAAAGTGCCGTGCCGAGATATTTTTTTATATCTCGGGATGAAAAAAAAGAGTAGGGCGTAGTATACTGAAAAGCAGTATATCGGGTGTTTAAGAGCCAGCTTCGATTTTACTCTTCACTCTTCACATTTTATAGGTAACCTACTGTGCTACTGTGGGTTGAGTGGGTGAAGAGTTGATGGGCACTCTTCACCACTCTTCACCACTCTTCACTTTAGTGGG
>CAVHWE010000175.1:0-5357 GCA_963639495.1 bacterium
GATGACGGTGAGGACAGAGCCATAGACGGAACAATCAAAAAACATAGAGGCAGACCCAACAAGCGTGAAGCTGTCACTCTTCGTTTCAAGAACCTTGCCAACGGCAGCAAGTCGCTCTACTTCGACATATATTATAATGGTGAGCGTAAGTACGAGTTTCTGAAGCTCTACATCAATCCTGAGATTACCGAAGCAGACAAGCAGAACAATGCCTTGGTCATGGAAACCGCAGAGCGTCTGAAAGAACGCAAGATGCGAGAGGTTGTCAATGGAGAGACTTTCACGGATCCTTCTGACGAGCTGAACCAAGTGGAGAAAATCGAGGAATATACCAGTTCTGTGATAGTCCGCAGTCGCAAGATGCGCAACGGAGACCGTTCTCTCTTCCTTGATATATATTATGGTAAGGGTGAACGTGCCTATGAGTCAGTTGGTCTTTATCTTCGTAAGGATGACAGCGAGGAGAAACACAAGGAAATCTGGAAAGAAGCTGAGAAAAAGGCCAAGGAGCGAATGAAGGCATTGAAGGACGGAACCTTTGAGAAGCGTGTCGGCAGAAGAGGCTACAAGCCGCATGGAGAAGATCCCGATGCCAACGTGGACAAATACAAGGAGTATCTTGCCACCAAAAAGGTAAAGACGGAGATTGCCGTTGCCGAGACTGAGCGCAAGAGAAATTCCAAGACCAAGGAGCCTGTGAGAATCCGCTTCAAGGAACTTGCCAACGGCAACAAGTCGGTCTATCTATCCATCAATGTCAACGGTCGCCGCACCTACGACTATCTGCGCCTTTATCTCATTCCAGAGGTTGACGCAGCTGCCAAGGAGCAGAACAAGCAGACAATGCAAGCGGTGTATGCCATCAAGGCACAACGCATCATGAGCATCACCAACGGCATCGCAGGGCTCAAAGACAAGTCGAGAATCAAAATGCGACTTGTGGATTGGTTGGAGATATTCCGTGACGCACAAGTGGAGCGAGGAAGACAATCTGCCAGAAACTGGGTAAACAGCGTGCTGAATGCAGTGAGAGAACATTCGCCAAACGTGACACTCGCAGAGATGACCAAGGAATACTGCAATGGTTTCATGGTGTTCTTGTTGAATGACTATATCACCTACAAGCACACCCATCCATCCAAATCCACAGTGATGAACTATCTCAAATGCCTCAAAGCAGCCTTCAATATGGCTATTGAGGAAGAGATAATGGACGACAATCCCGTATTGCGTCTTCGCATGGATGTTCTGAAAGGTGGCGGCACCAAGCGAGAGTATCTGACCGTTGACGAGGTGAAGAGACTGATTGACACCCCTTGCAAGCGTGAGGATATCAAGGCGGCGTTTCTGTTTTCATGCTTCTGCGGACTCCGTATCAGTGACGTGAAGAGTTTGAAGTGGAAGAACATCATCACCGAGGGTGACAAGACACGAGTTGAGATATTGCAGTACAAGACCAAGCAGCCTCTCTATCTTCCTCTCAACAAGCAAGCCCTTCGTTGGATGCCTGAGCGTGGATCTGCAAGTGACGAGGACAATGTGTTTCCAACACTGCCAAGTAAGAACTACGACTGCATCCCGGAATGGAGCCGTGCGGCAGGTATCAGCAAGCATGTGACCTACCATGTCTCAAGACACACGTTCGCCACGATGGAGCTGACCATGGGCGCAGACCTATACACTACAAGCAAACTTCTCGGTCATACGGAGGTGCGCACGACACAAATTTACGCAAAAATCATCAACAAGAAAAAGGACGAGGCTGTCTCTCTGTTGGACAGTGCGTTCGAAGAATAAAAATGGAACATAACAATACATCAAACAACCAAGGACGAGACGACTCCTCGTTCTCTCTTTTTACCCCAATGCAATGAATGCACCTTCGCTAACGGTGTAGGTGGCGTTTGCGGTACCAACAAACTATGGCTGTTCTTCAAGGAAGCCCACGAGTGCTATCAGACGGAAGTCATAGGATGCGGTAAACTGTATCACCGCTACAAAAAGGACTTTCTCAACAGCCATTCCTATACGGACTGCCAGTATGCGGCAGGCAAGAACGAGCACAAGAAGAACTTCTACATCATGGAGGAGTTTCTTGAAGAACGTGAGGACTTGGTAGTCATATTCTTTACCAAAGTGGATTTCGAGTATCATGACTACAAGGCTCTTCATCACAAGTTCAACACCACGGAGCCACCTCCAAACGGTCAGTATCTCCATGGTAAACCACCGTCAATATTACAAACAGCACAAGACACCAAACCGAAACAGGACTTTCAATGTTACTTTGATTCTACTCAGTTGAACCTCATTGCGCGCCATGCCAATGAGGTTCATTTGTTCTCAGCCGATGTGTCGGAAGAGGATATGCGAAAACTCTTCTCGTGTCAAGTCAGCAAGCAGCTAAAGGCGAGAAGCAACAGACGTGTGGCATTCTTCTTTGACATGCTCTGCAGCAAGAACTTAATCTGTAAGCAGTGGCAATCGGTCATTGCCAAGCATAAACTCATCCTGTCTTCATCAACAGACAAGCCACTTACAACAACCAAGCTGTCCTCAGCAACCAGTGATGCCAAAAGTACCAACGCCAGCATCTATGAGGCTATCCGCAAGAAAGTGCAAGAAATAGCAGATTGCGGTAAAAATGACAGCAAGGACACCATCTGACAGATGAAAACCTTGAAAGTTGGCTTGATAGTCGGTTGACAGTCAAGCGCACTTCCATTCGATTGGGCAGAAATGCCCTTACCTTTGCCCTCCGTAATCAGAAACCTGGTTATGGAGGGCGACCTCGTTATGTGTAACGATAAATAGAATAACGACAATGATTGGACAGACAACAAATCAGGCAAACAATCCGCCAAAGGATGGTGCTATCCTACCGCCAACGATAGACGTGGATAAACACGAGTTGACAGAACAAGAACTGGCAGACATGACACCAATGAGACTTGCCGAGCGCATTCAACAGATGGAAGAAGCATTCAAGCTGCTTGGACCAGTGGAGGATGTGTTGAACCGCATCAAGTGCTTGGAGAAATGGCTCTTTGCAGGAAAAGACGTGCTCACCCTTGACGAGGCAAGCGTATTCCTTGACGCTTCAAAGAGTCAACTTTACAAACTAACACGCACTTTTGCCATTCCCCATTACAAGCCAAATGGCAAGACCATCTATTTCAGCAAGGAAGAACTGGTGGAATGGATCAAGAAGCATCCAGTGAAGACAAAGGATGTGTATGAGCAGGATGCCATACGCTATGTGATGAACAAACCCTTGAAGAACAGATGACGATGGAAGAAATGAACGACATGAGCCTCTTTGAGGGCGCAGCGGACAATACAGACTTGCTGGAAAAGCTACTGAAAGCATCGCTTATCCATGCGGATGAGACCTACCAGACACCGCCACAGATAATATGGGTGGACAACTCGACCATAGCCACGCTTGGCAACTTCAGTGCCTCCACAGGCAAGGCGAAGAGCCGAAAGACATTCAACGTGTCCGCTTTGGTAGCTGCCTCGCTTGCTAACGGAAAGGTGCTGCAATATACGGCAAAACTACCCGATGACAAGCGTAAGATACTCTACGTTGATACGGAGCAGAGCCGTTTTCACTGCCACAGCGTGATGCAGCGCATCCTGCGACTTGCAGGACTACCCGACAACATGAACAGCGAGAACCTTGTGTTCTTCGGACTGCGAGAGTACAGTCCCAACCTCAGACTGCGGTTGATAGAATATGCCTTGCAGACACAAAAGGGTTTTGGCTTGGTCATCATTGACGGCATAAGGGACTTGATGCTCGACATCAACAATCCGAGCGAGTCCGTCCATATCATCAACAAACTGATGCAGTGGTCAAGCCGCTATGACCTGCACATTCATTGCGTCCTGCACCTGAACAAGGGTGATGACAATGTAAGAGGTCACATAGGAACGGAACTCAGCAACAAGGCAGAGACGGTACTGGTGATAAGCAAGAGCAATTCGATGGCGAATGTGAGTGAAGTGAAACCGCTCAATATCCGAGACAAGGACTTTGCGCCCTTTGCGTTCCAAATAAACAAGGAGGGACTTCCAGAGATTGCCAAGGACTATGTGGTTGACTCCACCACAGCCAAACAGCCGAAGATGACAATAGCCGACATTACCGATGAGCAGCATGACAAGGCACTTGGAATGGCTTTCGGCAAGAAAGTGGTGTCAGGCTATGAGAATGTGATAAACGCATTGACGAAAGGTTATACAGCTATTGGTTTTGCCAGAGGTAGAACAGTGATGTCAAAGTTGCTGACCTTCCTATTGAAGAGCAAACTGGTGGTGAAGTGTGGCAACAACGAGTATTGCAGGGTGAAGGATTATCCTTCGCTTCCGCTGCTTGAAGAGCAGGAGGTGAAGAAGTGAGGATGAAGCGAAAATCACTTCAAAAACCACTTCATTCACCTCGGTGTATATATAATAGTAGAACGGACGGATTTTGTGAAGTGGCATCATATATAACTACATAGACATACGACAAAATGACTTCACAAAACCGTTCATTCACTCTGGTGTATATATAATAAGCGCACGAATGAACAAAAAATGAATGAAAGATGAACATACAACAAGCAAAGGAAATCAAACTCACGGACTATCTGAGCGCATTGGGACATCAGCCCAAACGATGCAGCAAGTCCACCTCTTATTATCTGTCGCCATTGCATGCGGAGACAAAGCCATCGTTCAAGGTGAACTTCAGCCGAAACCAATGGTATGACTTTGCTCTTGGTAAAGGTGGCAATATCATTGCTCTTGCTCAACTTCTCTACAATACGGATGATGTGGGTACAGCATTGCAGCATATAGCAGCGGACATGAACAATCCAAAGCCCACAATGGCAAAACCTCCCATACTGACACAAGTAGAGACAGGCAAGATGGACAAGGTACATATCCAAGACTTGTCCTACCCTGTGCTTATGTCGTATCTGCGTTCACGCCATGTGGATGCGGACATAGGTAAACGCTATTGCAAGGAGATTTGGTACACGTTCAAGGGCAAGCGGTATTTCGGCATAGCCTTTCCGAATATCAGGGATGGTTATGAGCTGCGTAACCCATATTATAAAGGTTGTTTGGGTGAGAAAGACATATCCTTGATACATTCACAGCAAGTTGGAGTGCAGGACAGATGCTGCATCTTCGAGGGGTTTATGGACTTTTTGTCGTACAAGACTTTGGAAAAGCGAGGCGACAATGTGATTTGCATACATGAGCCATGCGACTACATTGTGCTGAACTCCATCAGTAGCCTTGGGAAATGCATGGAACGATTGGCGTGTTACACTGCTATCCATTGTTATCTTGATAATGAC
>CAVHWE010000176.1:0-2713 GCA_963639495.1 bacterium
CTTCTCGTGTTCGACTGCATCTACTTCGCTCGGGTAGAGAAAAAGAACCGTCTTTCATAAGCGGTTCTGAAACAAATAATTAATAAACAAAAGTAAGAATTAAAGAATATGAAACATCTCAAGCAATTCCTCTTGATGGCGATGCTGCTCTTCACGCTGGCACCTCTGCAGGTATCGGCTAAGGAGAACATCGATGTGAAAGAGATATTGTGGGGTCATATCAAGGATTCTTATGAATGGCATATCACCAAGGTGGGAGATCATCCCGTAGTGATTCATCTGCCAATCATCGTTAACACCACTTCGGGCTGGCACGTGTTCTGCAGCAGCGAATTCTCGGAAGAGAAGGATGCCAATGGAGACCGTCCAGGACCTTTCAACCTGGTGATCAAGAACGCTGATGCGCAGGCGAATCCCAACAAGATAGTAGAGAAGGTGGGAGGCCAGGAGGTTCGTCCGCTTGACATCTCCATCACGAAGACCGTTTGCGTGCTCTTCATCGATGCTATCATCCTGTTGCTCTGTGTCCTGATACCAGCCCGCTGGTGCAGGAAGCACAAGGTGGATGACCCTGCACCAAAGGGATTTGTGGGACTGATGCACATGTTCATCATGTCGGTATATACCGATGTAATCAAAGCTACGCTCGGTAAGGAGGCGCCAAAGTACGCACCATGGTTGCTTACTTGCTTCTTCTTTATCTTCGTGGCGAACATCATGGGTATCGTACCATTCCCTCCAGGTGGTGGTAACCTGACGGGTAATATCGCCTGCACCGTATTCTTCGGTGTAACGACATTCCTGATCACCAACTTCACCGGTACCAAGGAATACTGGAAGGAAATCTTCTGGCCGGAGGTACCAACGTGGTTGAAGGTGCCAGTGCCACTGATGCCATTCATCGAGCTCTTCGGAATCTTCACGAAACCGCTGGCTCTGATTATCCGACTCTTCGCCAACATGATGGCGGGTCACGCCATCGCACTTTCGTTTGCGGCTATCATTTTCATTATGTTCAACATCAGTGAGAATGCTATCGCCAACTATGTGGCAGGTACGGGTATGACAATAGTAAGTGTTGCGATGAGCGCCTTTATGATGCTCCTCGAAGTATTGGTAAGCTACATTCAGGCATTGGTATTCACCATGCTGAGTGCAGTATTCATCTCGCTGGCTCATGTAAAGTCTCATGAGGCTGAGCCAGAGGTAGTGAAGTAGTTTATAGATTACGGATCTAATTTCATTCAGATAATAAACAAAGAAAATATTAACAACTTAAATTATTAAGATTATGTTATCACTTTTATTAGCAGCAGAGATTGCAAAGTTGGGTGCCGCAGTAGGTGCAGGTTTGGCCGCTATTGGCGCAGGTATTGGTATCGGTCGCATTGGTGGCCAGGCTATGGACGCTATGGCTCGTCAGCCAGAGAAGATGGGCGACCTCCGTTCTTCTATGATTATCGCAGCTGCGTTGGTTGAGGGTGTTGCGTTCTTCGCTGTCATCATCGCCATCCTGGCAATCGTTATGTAATAAACGAATATCACTCTTCTCGCCCCATGCGGTTGGCTTTTATGAATGTTGCAACTAGTACGTATGGGGTGAAGAAGGTGATTCTCTAGAGTTAGTTAAAATAAAACGTTTAAGTAAAACTTTAACCAGTATATATGGATTTATTAATTCCTGATAGCGGTTTGCTCTTCTGGATGACGCTGGTCTTCATCATCGTCTTCATCATTCTTTGGAAGGCTGGATTCCCAGCCATCATTAAGATGGTGAACGGACGCAAGGCTTTCATCGATGAAAGTCTGAAGAAGGCTCACGAAGCCAACGAGAAGCTTGCCAATATCCAAAAAGAAGGTGAATCCATCTTGCAGGAAGCTCGCGAGAAGCAGGCTGCCATCCTCAAGGAGGCTGCCGATACCCGCGATGCCATCGTAGAGAAAGCACAGGATAAAGCACGCGAAGAAGGCGCACGTCTCCTCTCTGATGCCAAGAAGCAGATTGAGACCGAGAAGCAGAATGCCATTCGTGAAATCCGCGGCCAGGTAGCCGAACTCTCTGTTCAGATTGCAGAGAAGGTGCTCAAGGCTAAGCTCTCTGACGACAAGGCACAGATGGATATGATAAATCGACTGCTGGACGAGGTTTCTTCTGACAACAAATAGTAAAGCTTATGGATATAGGTGTAATATCGGTGCGTTATGCCCGTGCCCTCATCAAGGCTGCACTCGGCATGAAGCTCGAAGATCAGGTCTACCAGGAGATGCAGACGCTCTTTAAGAGCTACATCGACGTGCCTGAACTGAGATTTACGATAGACAACCCTATGCTTTCCAAAGACAAGAAAGAGGCACTTCTCATCACAGCCCTGGGCAAAGAGCCTACGGAACTGAGCAAGAAGTTTATCGCTCTTGTCTTGAAAGAGGATAGGGAGAGCACCCTGCAATTCATGGCTGCTTCGTATATCACTCTTTACAGGAAACAGAAGAACATCATCCGCGGTAAGCTGATCACCGCCACTGCCGTTGACGCCTCTACTGAGGATAAGATGCGCAAGATGGTGGAGCAGAGAACGAAAGGTACTGTGGAGTTCAAGACCGAGGTGAACCCTGAACTGATTGGTGGTTTCATCCTTGAGTATGATACTTACAGAATGGATGCGAGCGTAAAGACTAAGCTCAACAACATTCTGACACAGCTCAAAAAGTAAAA
>CAVHWE010000176.1:2859-5354 GCA_963639495.1 bacterium
AATGGCTCTCAGCAGTTTGACGAGGTGGGTACCGTGCTTACCGTCAGCGATGGCGTGGCTCGTATCTATGGTCTGCGCAATGCCGAGGCTAATGAACTTCTTGAGTTTGAGAACGGAACCATGGCTATCGTCATGAACTTGGAGGAAGACAATGTAGGTTGTGTCCTCTTAGGTCCTACAGCTGGCATCAAGGAGGGACAGAGCGTGAAGCGTACACACCGTATTGCTTCTATCCGCGTAAATGACAACTTCCTCGGACGTGTCGTAAACCCTCTGGGTCAGGCTATTGATGGTCTGGGTGACATCGACCTCACCGATTCTTTCGAGATGCCTTTGGATCGTAAGGCACCTGGTGTAATCTATCGTCAGCCAGTAAAGGAACCTCTTCAGACTGGTTTGAAGGCGGTAGACTCTATGATTCCTATCGGTCGTGGACAGCGTGAGTTGATCATCGGTGACCGTCAGACCGGTAAGACTGCCATCGCAGTGGATACCATCATCAACCAGAAGAGTTTCTATGAGGCTGGCAAGCCAGTATATTGTATCTATGTAGCTATCGGTCAGAAAGCATCTACCGTTGCTGCATTGGTACAGAACCTCAAGGAGCATGGAGCCCTGCCATATACCATCATCGTAAGTGCTACCGCTGCCGATCCTGCAGCCATGCAGTATTACGCACCATTTGCCGGTGCAGCTATCGGTGAGTACTTCCGCGACCGTGGTTACTCTGCTCTCGTAGTATACGATGACTTGAGTAAGCAGGCTGTGGCTTATCGTGAGGTATCTCTGATCCTCCGCCGTCCATCAGGACGTGAGGCTTACCCTGGTGATGTCTTCTATCTCCACTCTCGTCTGTTGGAGCGTGCCGCTCGTATCAACGACCAGCAGGAGGTAGCCGAGCAGATGAACGACCTTCCAGAGTGCATGAAGGGTCACGTTAAGGGTGGTGGTTCTTTGACAGCCCTTCCTATCATCGAAACACAGGCTGGTGACGTATCAGCATACATCCCAACCAACGTGATTTCCATCACCGATGGTCAGATCTTCCTTGAGACCGACCTCTTCAACCAGGGCTTCCGTCCAGCTATCAACGTAGGTATCTCCGTATCTCGTGTAGGTGGTTCTGCCCAGATCAAGAGTATGAAGAAGGTGGCTGGTACACTGAAGATTGATATGGCTCAGTATCGTGAGCTGGAGGCTTTCTCTAAGTTCTCTAGCGATATGGATGCCGTAACAGCGATGACTCTGGACCGTGGCCGTAAGAACGACCAGTTGCTGGTTCAGCCTCAGTACCGCCCAATGCCGGTAGGCGAGCAGGTAGCTATTCTCTACTGTGGTGTTCACGGATTGATGCACGACGTGCCAATGGATAAGGTTCGCGACTGTCAGGATCTGTTCCTCGATGCAATGCGCAGCCAGCACGCTGATGTGATTGAGACTTTGGGCGATGGTAAACTCACCGACGATGCCATTAAGGCTGTCGAGGAGACCATGGCTAATGTTGCAGGACAATATAAAGCGTAATAGCCTATGCCGTCATTAAAAGAGATTAAAACTCGCATAGCCAGCGTTAACAGTACCCGTAAGATTACGAGTGCGATGAAGATGGTGGCTTCCAGTAAGTTGCATCATGCTCAGGTAGCTATCCAGAATATGCTGCCTTATGGAAATATGCTGGAACATATCCTCAAGAGTTTCCTGGTAAGTACTCCGAATGTCGACCATCCGTTGCAGTTGGAGCACAAGGAAACCAAGCGTGTAGCTCTTGTGGTATACAGTTCTAACAGCAGCTTGTGTGGTGGATTCAATTCCAACGTTATCAAGATGATGATGCATGCGGTGGACGAGTATAAGGCTCAAGGCATTGACGACATCACGGTATATCCTATCGGACGAAAAGTGGCAGAGAAGGCACAGAAACTGGGTTTGAAGATTGGCGGTAACTTTAATGATCTTGCCGATCATCCTCATGCCAGCGCCTGTGCAGATATCGCCCATTCACTTGCCAAGCAGTATGCTGCTGGTGAGCTCGATAAGGTGGAGATGATTTATCATCACTTTAAGAGTGCCGGCTCACAGATTCTGACCCGCAAGACTTTCTTGCCTATTGACCTCAGCACTGAGGCGATAGGAGTGGACAACGATCGTGACCTTACCTCTAATGTGGCTACGGCAAAGGCTCAGGAATATCTGCGCCAAAAGCAGGCTGAAGCTGACGGACGGCAGAGTTCTGAGGCAAAACCTCTGAATGATGACTTCATTGTAGAGCCAGACTTGGAGACTGTTTTGGGAGTCTTGATTCCTAAGCAGCTTCGTCTGATGATTTATACAGCGTTGCTGGATAGCCAGGCGAGTGAGCATGCTGCCAGAATGGTGGCCATGCAGACCGCTACGGATAATGCCGATGAACTCTTGCGCGAACTCAACTTGCAGTACAACAAGAGTCGTCAACAGGCCATTACCAATGAATTGCTTGATATTGTGGGAGGTAGCGT
>CAVHWE010000177.1:0-5298 GCA_963639495.1 bacterium
CGGTGCCGATGAAGTATCGGAAGAGGAGGAGGGAAGACGCCTGAAGTTCGCTCTCGACATCGTTCGCAGGGAGCAACCGGATGCTGCCGTCTCCGTAGATACCTATCGCCCAACTTTGGCACGCAAGTGTATCGAAGAGTGGGGAGCTGATATCATCAACGATGTATCAGAAGGTGGAATCACAGGCATCGCCAATGTGCCGCTGGAGCAGAGACAGGAGGAATATCCTGAAATGTTCCGGGTGGTGGGCGAGCTGAAGGTACCTTATATATTAATGTCAGTGCAGCCAACGCTTGCTACGATGATGAAGGGCTTTGCCAGAGAGGTACAGCAGTTGCGTGACCTGGGTGCCAAGGATATCATCCTCGATCCGGGCTTCGGCTTCGGCAAGAATCTCATCCAGAATTATCAGATCTATAACGAGATGGAGAAGTTGAACGTGATGGAACTTCCGGTACTTGTAGGTATCTCCCGTAAGAGTATGATATACAAGCTGCTGGGTGGCGATGCCACTACATCGCTCAATGGAACTTCCGTGCTCGACACCATCGCCCTGATGAAGGGCGCCAGCATCCTCAGAGTTCACGATGTGAAGGAAGCAGCTGAGGCAATCAAGATTGTAGAAGCAATGAAGGAGGGACGCACATGATAGAATTTGGAATTAAAGACGTCATCGATATCCTGTTGGTAGCCTCTCTGCTATTCTACGTCTATCGCCTGATGAAGGAATCCCGCTCACTCAACATCTTCGTGGGCATCATGCTCTTCGTGCTTATCTGGCTTTTCGTGAGTCAGGTATTGGAGATGCGTCTGCTGGGTTCTATCCTGGATAAACTGGTGAGCGTGGGAGTCATCGCCCTCATCGTCATCTTCCAGGAAGACATCCGAAGATTCCTTTACGAGATAGGTTCCCAGAAAGGTATGCGCCGACTGGTCCGCTTCTTCCATTCCAGCAAGGAGAGCCAGAAGGAGGCAAACAAGGAGACTATCATCCCTATCGTAATGGCGTGCATGAGTATGGCGAAGAAATACGTGGGTGCGCTCATCGTCATCGAACGGGGTGTACCTTTGAAGGATATCATGGATACGGGCGAAGAGATAGATGCAAAAATCAATCAGCGTCTGATAGAGAACATCTTCTTCAAGAACTCGCCTCTGCATGATGGTGCCATGGTGGTAAGCAACAAGCGAATCATGGCTGCCGGCTGTATCTTACCGGTGAGCCATAATCTCGATATCCCGAAGGAACTGGGACTCCGTCACCGTGCAGCCTTGGGTATCTCGCAGAGCAGTGATGCCATCGCCGTCATCGTTTCGGAAGAGACGGGACGAATCAGCGTTGCCATCAAGGGAGAGTTCAAACTCCGACTCTCGGCAGAGGAACTGGAAAGCATCCTCACCCAGGAAATGCTATAAGTTAAGTGAAGAGTGATGAACGAAGAGTGAAGAATTCATGTGCTTTCGTTCTTCTCTTTTCACTCTTAAATTCTTCCTTTTTCACTCTTCGTTCTTCACTTTTCTTGGAACGTAAACCTTTACGATGATTATTATCTACCGTTTTAGCTTTTTTTACACATTTTAGTAGGTGTTATTTCAAAATAAATATGTACTTTTGCAAAGTCGATGTGGCAAAAAAAGCTAAAATCTATGCGAAGAGGCTTTACACTTTGACAAACTTACTTTGGAGACAACAAAAATATATAAAACAATAAAGTAAAATGGATTTATTACAGCAAATCGTAGCTCGCGCTAAAGCTGACAAGCAGCGCATCGTGCTCCCTGAAGCAGAAGAGGAGCGTACATTGAAAGCAGCCGATAAAGTTTTGGCTGATGATCTCGCAGACATCATCCTCATCGGTAACCCTGCCAATATTAAGAATCTCGCTGCTCAGTGGGGTCTTAACAACATCGACAAGGCTACTATCGTTGATCCACAAAACAACCCTAAGACTGAGGAGTATGCTGAGAAACTCGCTGAACTGCGTAAGAAGAAGGGCATGACAGTAGAGCAGGCTCGTGAACTCGTAACTAAGAACAACCTCTACCTCGGTTGTATGATTATCAAGACTGAGGGCGCTGACGGTCAGATTTCTGGTGCATTGAGCACTACTGGCGATACTCTCCGTCCAGCTCTTCAGATTATCAAGTGCACTCCAGGTATCACTTGCGTAAGTGGTGCTATGTTGCTCATCACAGACCAGAAGCAGTATGGTCAGGATGGCGTAGTGGTAATGGGTGACGTTGCTGTAACTCCAAACCCTACAGCAGACCAGCTTGCTCAGATTGCTTACACAACAGCTCAGACTGCTCACTCTGTAGCAGGTGTCGCAGAGCCTACTGTAGCCATGTTGAGCTTCTCTACAAAGGGTAGCGCTAAGGATGCTATCAACAAGGAGACAGGCAAGAGCGTTTATATCATTGATAAGGTAAAGGATGCCGTAGCTATTGCTAAGGAGAAGTTCCCAGAGCTTCACCTTGATGGTGAACTTCAGGCTGACGCAGCCCTCGTTCCAGAGGTTGCTGCCAAGAAGGCTCCAGGTTCTGACGTTGCTGGTAAGGCTAACGTATTGGTAGTTCCTAACCTTGAGGTTGGTAACATCGGCTACAAGCTCGTTCAGCGCTTGGGTGGTGCCATTGCTATCGGTCCTATCCTCCAGGGTATTGCCCGTCCTGTTAACGACCTCTCTCGTGGTTGCTCTGTAGACGACATCTACTACATGGTAGCTATCACAGCTTGCCAGGCACAGGATGCTAAGAAGGCGTAAACTAACTTTATTCAATCAATAACATTACAAAATTAACATTATGAAAGTATTGGTTCTGAACTGTGGTAGTTCATCTATCAAGTACAAGTTATATAATATGGACGATGAGTCTGTATTGGCACAGGGTGGTGTAGAGCGTATCGGTCTTGATAACGCTTTCATCAAGGTGAAATTGCCTAATGGCGAGAAGAAGCAGATCATGCACGACATGCCTGACCACAAGGAAGGTGTGAACTTCGTATTCAAGTGCTTGCTCGACCCAGAAATTGGCGCTATCAAGGACTTGAAGGAAATCGATGCCGTAGGTCACCGTGTAGTGCAGGGTGGTGATAAGTTCAAGGAGAGTGTCATCGTTGACAAGAGCGTAGAGGATGGTATCGAGGAACTTTGCGACCTCGCTCCTGTTCACAACGCTGGTCACCTGAAGGGTATCCGTGCCGTTGACTCTTTGATGCCAGGCACTCCTCAGGTTTGCGTATTCGACAACGCATTCCACAGCACAATGCCAGACTACGCTTACCTCTATGCAATTCCTTACGAGTTGTACGAGAAGTATCACGTACGCCGTTATGGTTTCCACGGAACATCTCACCGTTATGTTTCTAAGCGTGTTTGCGAGATTCTCGGTCTCGACCAGAACAACTCTAAGATCATCACTTGCCACATTGGTAACGGTGGCTCTGTAGCTGCTGTATTGAATGGTAAGGTATTGGATACTTCAATGGGCTTGACTCCATTGGCTGGTTTGATGATGGGTTCACGTTGTGGTGACATCGATGCTTCTGCTGTTACTTACTTGATGGAGAAGTTGAACATGAAGCCACAGGAGATGGCTGACTTCCTGAACAAGAAGAGTGGTGTGCTCGGTATTACAGGTATTTCTTCTGATATGCGCGACATCGAAAAGGCAGCTAACGAGGGTAACGAGAAGGCTCAGTTGGCTCTCCGTATGTATGAGTATCGTATCAAGAAGTACATCGGTGCTTACACAGCTGCTATGGGTGGCGTTGACGCTATCGTATTCACAGCAGGTGTTGGTGAGAACCAGACCGACCTCCGCGAGGATTCTTGCAAGAACCTGGAGTATCTTGGCATCAAGATCAATAAGGAAGTAAATGACAAGGTTCGTGGTGAGGAAGCTATCATCTCTACTGACGACAGTAAGGTGAAGGTTGTAGTAGTTCCTACCGACGAGGAGATCGTTATCGCTCGCGATACAATGGAGTTGGTTGCTAAGAAGTAATCCAGCACAAAGATATAATATAATAAGGTGAAGACTAAAACAAATGTGATAGGTCTTCACCTTTTTAATTTTTTGAGATTTTTGAGAATGATGAAAACAAAGATTGTAACTTTCGGAGAAATATTGCTTAGAATTTCTAAGCCTGGTTATCAACGTTTATTCCAGGGGCATCGTATGTTTGGCAACTATGGTGGCAGTGAGGCAAATGCAGCTATTTCTTTGGCTTATCTGGGTGACAATGTTGAGTATGTTACCCGAGTGCCATATGGAGAGATGGGTGAGGCTGCGTTGATGCACCTCAGGGAGTATGGTCTGAATGTTTCTCATGTGGTGCATGGTGGCGACCGTCTCGGAACTTATTATTTCGAGGAAGCTGTGGCGATGCGCAATTCTCGTGTAGTCTATGACCGCAAGAATTCTTCTTTCTATACCTTGAAGCGAGGTATGGTGAAATGGAATCAGGTGTTGGCTGATGCTGCCGTGTTCCATTGTTCGGGCATCACCTGTGCTATCAGTCGTGATGCGATGGAATCTACGATGGATGCCATCAAGCTGGCTGTAGCCGATGGCCTGACCATTGCCTGCGACATCAACTATCGCAAGAATCTCTGGGGATATGGTTTGGAACCTCATGACGTTCTATTCCAGATGATGCAGTATAGCGACATCATCTTCGGTGACCAGAACGAGTGGGAAATAGCCAGTGGTGTGCCTCATATTCCTTTTGAGGCTTTGGATGAGAACTATGTGATAGACAAGGAGGCTTATCTGGAGTATTTCCGTAAGATGCACCATCTCTTCCCTAAGTGCAAGAAGATGGTGATGGCAGTAAGAAACCAGATTGCCAGCAGTCATCATACACTGAGTGGTCTGCTCTATGATGCTGTGGAAGATCAGCTCTATACAACAAGAATATATGATATAGAGCCGATTGTTGATCCGATGGGTGTAGGCGATGCCTTCGTTGCTGCCTATATTCACGCACATCAGAAGTGGGGCGACAAGAACCAGTATTGCCTGGATTTCTCGCTGTCGGCTAGTGCCATCAAGAATACGATTCCGGGCGATCAGAACCTGGTAAGTGAAGAGGAAATCATCTCGAACATGACTTCTTCGGGAGGAAGAATCCAGCGTTAAGAATAAGTAATAAGAGTACTTGCCAATAATAAAGGGCAACCTGTTTGGGCTGCCCTTTATTATTATCGTTTGTTTTGTTCTTGTTTTTTTGCTTTTACGGTTGGCTTTCGCCTTCCACATATTCTTCCATAAACATGTGTTCGCCATCAAACA
>CAVHWE010000178.1:0-5291 GCA_963639495.1 bacterium
TGACCGGTACATTCCGTGCCGATGGTTCCAGCCGTTTCACCAACAAGAAGTGGGGGTACTTCCCATCAATTGCAGGTGCTTGGACCGTTTCTAACGAAAAGTTCTGGAAACCTATCAGAAATGCAGTAGAATATATGAAGATCCGCGCCAGCTGGGGTATTATCGGTAATCAGAACATTACTCCTTACTCAACATTGGCAAGTCTTAAAGCAACTTCTTTCAACTATGGTACTAACACCAACTATACTGGTTACTGGGCAGGCGGCATTGCTACCCCAGACTTAACATGGGAGAAGGTTAAACAGCTTGATTTCGGTATTGATCTCGGATTCCTCGGCAACCGTTTGAGCGTAGGTATCGACTACTTCTCAAAGAAGACTACAGATGCTCTCCTCCAGCAGTCTTCTACAGGATACCTTGGTGGAGTTACATACTGGACCAACGCAGGTGAAGTAAGCAACAAGGGTTTTGATATCAATATTAATGCCCAGATTATCCAGACCAAGGACTTGCAGTGGAGTTCTAGCCTCAATGCCAGCTACCTGAAGAATGAGGTAACAAAGCTATCTGCACAGACTCCACGCCTCTATGGTGAGAAACCTGCACCAGGTACCGTTGACCCATGTACTATCATCCAGGAAGGTGAAGCTATTGGTACATTCTACGGTTTCAAGTGGGCAGGTTTGCAGAAGAACGACAAGGGCCAGTGGGTAGATACATATTACAAGAGCAATGGTACAATTACAACTGATCCTGATGCAAGTACCGACCGTTTCATTCTCGGTCACTCAAATCCTGACTTCACATTCGGTTGGAACAATACGGTAACCTACAAGAACTGGGACTTCAACATGTTCTGCAACGCAGCCTTTGGTGCAAAGCGCCTGAATATCGTTCGCTACGTAATGAACGCCGAGGTTGGTGCTTCCATGTTCGTTACCGATAAGGATTACTTCGATAATGTAGGTGTTACAATGCCAACAATCGGTGCAGAGAACAAAACCTATGGCAATTCAGACAAGTGGCTTGAGAATGCTAACTACTTCCGCTGCGAGAATATCAGCATTGGTTATACTTTCCCACGTTCAGTGCTTAAGTTTGCAGACCTTCGCCTGACACTTTCTTGCCAGAACCTCTTCACCATCACAAGCTATAAGGGTATGGATCCAGCTGGAGCTTCATTCAGCGACAAGAACGTCGATAACAACAATGGTATTGATATGGGTGTTTATCCTAACCCACGTACTTTCACCTTTGGTGTTCGTATGAACTTCTAATCGGAGCTTGTATGATAAAATAAAGTATTCTAATAACCAAAATATTGAATAAAATATGAAAACAAAGATATATTTAGGCTGTTTTCTTGCAGCGTCATTGCTTGCAGCAACCACTTCATGCAGCGGATTTCTTGATGAAGATCCTAAAGGCCAGATGGCTCCAGACAACTACTTCACCTGCCAGGCTGACCTTGACAATAGTATCAACACCATATACGAGAAACTGAACCAGACACAGAGTTGGACCAACCCTATGTACCCACAGTGGCAGGGTGACGATATGACCGCCAATCCAGGTTCAAACAAGCAGGCAGTAGCAGCCCTCGATGGTTTCAGTTCTGATGGTGCCAACAAGGGTGTTACAGATGCTTGGAATCAGCACTATGGTCTTATCAAGGCATGTAACTTCGTTCTTGAAGGTGCAGACAAAACCCCTACATCAGAAGTAGAGAAGAACATCGCCCGTGGTAATGCGCTTTATTGGCGTGCTTACGGCTACTTCTATCTCGTTCGTGTCTTTGGCCCTTTACCATTGATTACATCCACTAGTCTTTCAGTTCAGGACTGCGGACTTTCAAGCGTAGAGCAAGTATATGATCAGATTGCAAAGGATTTGGAGGAAGCAGAAAAGTTGCTACCTATCAAATACGAATCAGCACCACGTAATCACGATGGTATTGATGCATGGGTTACAAAGCAGGCTACACAAGCTACCCTTTCTGCTGTATATATGGCAATGGCAGGTTACCCTCTCAATAAAGGCAGAGCCTATTACCAACTTGCTGCAGAAAAAGCTAAGGCTGTAATCGATAACAACAGCACATATGGTTTCTATCTCGATGATAACTGGAGCCATGTATATTCTATTGCCCACAACTACAACAAGGAAACTCTTGTTGGTATTGACAACAACTGGGCAAACGGTTCTTGGGATCATGATTCTGAGTTGACATCATGCAACCGTTTCGAAGGTCTCGGTGACGGCGGCTGGGGTGACTCTTGGGGTGAAATCAAATTCTGGACAAAATTCCCAGAAGGTCCTCGTAAGGATGCTATCTATGCACCAAAGGTAACTTTCCAAAAAGGTACTGAGATTTACAAGTCGGTTTATTGGTGGGAGATCTCTCCAGAAGATGTTTGGGAAGCTATCGAAATGGAAAAAGATTCCAAGAAATTAGAGGAACAGATTAAGAAACTTGACGCAACTATCAAGGAAGAGTCTGGCAAGATAGCTGCCGGTGACATGAAGGAAGGTGACAGAACTATCAGAAAGGAAAATGGTATTTACGAAAAACATAAATTCTTCAAGGGCAAGCCTTTCGTAGAAGCTAACCACCCTATGTTCTCTATCTACACGACCAATTGCGACCCTTCTGATTCTAATGTAGAGCTCAAGCAGCCTTACGACTATACGAAGCCTAACTATACCAACATGACTAACGGACGCCGTCACCGTCTGATCCGCTATTCTGAGGTTTTACTTTGGTATGCTGAGAGTGCAGCCCGTGCAGGTATGGACTTGACAGATGCAAAGAAGTACTTAAAGCAGGTTCGTAAACGTGCCGTTACAGACTACGAGAACGTAACTCTTAGCGATGGTACAACTGTTAAGATTGACGCTATGAGTGCTGATCAGCTTGCTGATGCTTGCTACATTGAGCATGGTTGGGAGGTTGCCGGTCAGTGGACACAGATGGTTACCCGCCGTGCAGACGAGCTCCGTATGGACGAACTCAAGAAAAACTTCGACTACCGCGTTGCTAATGCTCCTATCGTTGTTGCAAAGGATGCTAAGGGCAATGAAGTTAAGGTTAAGGAAAGTGTGTCTGTTAAGAATAGCACTTGGCAGGGTGAGAATAGTATTTACTGCCCTTATCCAACAACTGAGGTTGAGAAGAACCCAAACTTGAAGAGGTAAACTTTTTAAGTAATCAATTCATAAGAAATCAACTATTCTATGTTATATCAACACATCATGTACGAGAATAGACTAGGTTGTGTGCCCTTTCTGTCGTGAAACAGGAAGGGCACTGTTTCTTTATGAAGAATAAGAGAAATATTCTTAAGAAATCTCCCGAAATTTTTGGTAATTACGAATATTCAGCGTACCTTTGCAAGATATAACTTAATACAAAACATTATGGCTAATAATTATCTATCTTTCAACCGATCTTTGCTGGCGATGGCTGCCCTTCAAGCCTTGCCGCTATCTCTCTTCGCCCAGAATACAGGCGAAAAACCAAACATCCTGTATATCATGTGCGATGACCACGCCATACAGGCTATCAGCGCCTACGGCAGTGCCATCTCCCAACTGGCGCCTACCCCAAATATCGACCGACTTGCAGAAAGGGGAATGAAATTCAACGAGGCTTTCGTTGAAAACTCGCTTTCTACACCAAGCCGTGCCTGTCTGATGACCGGCCTCTACAGTCATCAGAACGGACAGCGCATGCTGGCAGAGGGCATCGATTCCACCAAGACCTTCTTCTCTGAAATACTGCAGAAGGCAGGCTATGAGACGGCAGTAGTGGGAAAATGGCACATGTCATGCCGCCCTAAAGGTTTCGATTTCTATCACATCCTCAACGACCAGGGACAATATTACAACCCTACCTTCGCATCAACAGACCATTACGGAGAATACAAGCAGGAAATGGGATATGCCACCGACCTCATCACAGACCATGCCATCGAATACCTCGACCAAAGAGACAGAAACAAGCCATTCTGTCTGCTGGTTCATCATAAGGCACCCCACCGTCTGTGGATGCCTAGCACCAAGTATGTTGGGAAATACGGCAAAGTAAACTTCCCGCTACCTGAAACTTTCTGGGACGACTATGCGACCCGAGGCTCGGCTGCATCCACCCAGAAGATGACTATCGGTGAATATATGGAAATGGTACGCGACCTGAAAGTGCCCGAAATGTACGACCCTTCTACACCGGAAGGCAGAGACTCGTATGCCGGACTCATGGGAGAGATGAACCGCATGACACCGCAGCAGCGCGAGGCTATTGATGCCTATTACATGCCGAGAAACAGAGAATTCCTGAGCAAGAATCTCACGGGTAAGGAACTGGTAGAATGGAAATACCAGAACTATATCCGCGACTATATGGCAGTGATTGCTTCGGTGGATGAGAGTGTAGGCCGACTCCTGACTTATCTCGATGAGCATCATCTCACGGATAATACCATCATCGTATACACCTCCGACCAGGGATTCTACATGGGCGAACACGGCTGGTTTGACAAGCGTTTCATGTATGAGGAATCATTCCATACACCGCTCATCATCAGCTATCCTAAGCATATCCAGCCTAAGAGCGAGTGCAACCAGATGGTACAGAACATCGACTTTGCTCCTACCTTCCTCGACCTGGCGGGCTTGAAGAAGCCTGCCTATATGCCGGGCACTTCGCTCCAACCATTGTTTGCCGGACAGCCTGTAAGAAAATGGCGTAAGAGTCTGTATTACCATTATTATGACTACCCTAATTATCATTTGGTACGCAAGCACGATGGTGTGAGAACCGAGCGCTACAAACTGATTCATTTCTACGGCAAGGGTGGTGAAAGAGCCGTTCCAGAAAACAAGTATCAGTGCCAACCGGGAACTTCAGAAAACTGGTGTTTCGAATATCTCAAATCCATCAACTACATCACCGATGATGCCGATATTGACTACTACGAGTTGTATGATATCCAGGTTGATCCGAACGAGCTGCACAACCTCTACGGCAAGCCTGGCATGCAGAAGGTAGAAAAGGAAATGAAGAAACTCCTCGCTACCTATCGCAGGAATCTGAAGGTAGATGAGTAAAGAAACCGAACAAAATAATATTGATATGAACAAGACAATATGGCTTACAGGGGTAGGTTTGGCGTGTCTTCCTACCCAGCTCTGTGCAAAACAGAACACCCCACCCAACATTCTCTTCATACTGTGTGACGACATGGGATATGGCGATCTGGCTTGCTACGGCCAACCTTATATCCACACGCCTA
>CAVHWE010000179.1:0-5280 GCA_963639495.1 bacterium
CTCATTCCAACTATGCCGACCTGATTTATCAGAAGATTATTTACAAGGGCGATTCTGTTTATAAGGACTGGACGCTTGATAAGGCCATAGCTGAGGCTCAGAAGGCATACGAAATCAAGGCTCAGCCTATTTACCGCCATCAGGAAGCGCAGATTAATTTCGCAAAGGGTGAGTACCAGAAAGCTTACGATACTTTCATGGATTTGACCAATACTTCACTTCTCAGCGGCGAACTCTATTTTGAGGCTGCCCAGGCTAAGAAGAATCTCAAGGCTCCTGCCAAGGAGATTGAAGTTTTGCTCGATAGTGCGGTAAGCGTTGGAAACAAGACCGGAATGGTTGCGAATTATTATCTGGCACGTGGAGAATTTCTGAAGGAGCAGGGTGAATTCCGCCGCGCTATTCAGGATTATAATATGTACGATTCCATTGCCCGTCCTGTTTCGCCAGCATTCTTCTACACCCGTTACCAATGCGAAACCAAGTTACGCATGTGGCAGCCAGCCCTGCTTGATATTGCCCGCACCTGTTACCTGGCTCCTAAAGAGCCTACATATTTTGCAGAATGGGCAAGTCTCGACTTGCGTGTAAAGCGTTATGATGAAGGAATCAGCGCAGCCACCCATTGCATAGAGTTAGCTCCTGAATATGCTGACGGCTACCTTCTCTTAGGTCTGCTCCAGAAGGAGAAAGGAAATAAGGAAGAGGCCATCAAGAACCTGAAGAAAGCCCAGGAACTCGGCGATTCCCGCGCTGGAGAATATCTCAAGAAAATGAAGTAATTATTTTAGTAATAAATAAGAAAGTCCGTAGGCATTTTAACAGAACGCCTACGGACTTTCTTTTACATTTTAGTCATGTGGTAACCCAGCATTTTTAGCTCTACGGCTATTCCCATGAGGAACATCTGGTGAAGGGCGGCAACGAAACCACGGAAGGCTTCCTCGCTTCCAGGCTCCAGATTCAGATGAATCAGCTTGCTGTAAGAGCGCGAAGCACATTCTGCCACTACATTCGTAACAGCCTTATGCGCTTCCTCATTCAGCAGCAGAACCTTTTCGCAGATGTAATCATCCATGTGGTCGAAATCTATTCTGTCACGAAGATATTCATAATGATTCTCTACCTTGCTGTAGAGTTCCCAATCCTCATCCCAATACTTGGCTAGCGCCATTCCTACATACATGATCCAACCCAATGAAACCGTAGGATATTTAGCAAACTCGCGAATCGCATCAGGCAGATAACTCTCGCCTACTTTCTGCCACAGCTCTTCCAAATCCGGAGCTTCCGGCAAATGAGCATCTACCTTATCAATACTCAGCAGATATTGATAAAGATCTTCCTTGAAAATAGCTTCAAAATTCTTTTTCTCTTCCATTTATCTTTTCTTTTTCTAATATTTTTTTACTGAACTCTGCAAACCCTGATTCCTATCTGCACCGGATGTTTGTGCATGTAAGTATAAAGCGTCATCGGTTCATCAATCACCTTCTTGTGAATGCTGCTGGCGTTGAGCAGATGCAATCCGTCTTTGTGCCAGGAAGCAATACCGATGTGGGTCGTGTCGAGACCCTTCTTGTTGGTAATGATGGCGATAATGTCACCATCGTGAATAGCGTTGCGGAAAACTGCCGTGTTGGCAATCTTACCCTTCGGAACATAACGGTAACGCTTGCCGTTCACACTCTGTTCCAGTTTTCTGATTCCCGATTTCCATTCCGGATGAGCCTTAAGCATCTTATAGCTCGAAACATGCGTACTCATCCAGTTGATGTTTACGGTCTGAACAGCCGAGAAAGGAGGATTGGGTGCAATATTCTTCACGATTCCCTCGCGCTCGTTTGCATCCATCCAAATCGTGAAATAATGCTGGCGCTTCACATAGGAAATCTCTCCGCCCACATAACGCACATTTCGGAGATGTTCACAGAAAGCCGAGAAAGAAGTCTCGTTCTTCTTGGCGCACAGGGTGAGCGCCGTAACCATCTCTACGTATGTGGTGCAGTCCAGCTCATGGGTGTTCACGATGAGCACCTCTTCCTTCGTCCGGTCCAGCGTGCCGCCCACATAAGGAACGCCCGCCATCTGCTTGCCGAACCAGAGCATCCAACTGGCTGGTTTCTTCTTCATAGCCCTTGCCTGCTGCAGCAGTCCTACAATCCGCAGACTATCCTGCCGCTGATAAACCACATTCACCCTGGCTTCTCCCGGAACAGCCAGCAGACAAGCCAGCAGAACGGCTGCCATTTTCGTAAATATTTTCATCTCTTCTCTTTTTATATGTTAATGATGACGTTTCCTGCCGAAGTTCACACCCACATAAATATTGAGTGAGCCAAACGAATTGTTGGTAGAAAACTGTTTTTTCTTATAGTTGTAGGAATGGATGATGGTGCTGGCGCCCGCGTACCAATGCGTGTTGTTCCACACAATACCGAAGCGGCCTATTCCATCCAGGTTCACATTCTTGAAACTGAAGTTGGTAATGTCCAGATGTTCCCTTTCATTATCCGATTTCGAGCTGTTGTAAGCTACACCTACCGAGAGCGAAGCGTTGAAGAGCCAGTTCTTGGCGAAAACCCAGTTGTAAGCATAGCCGCAGGTTACGTTCACATCGCTGTATTTCACCTTACTGAACATCAGCGAACTGTCTATCTTGGCTTCCGGAGTTCCCCCGTTTGTCAGATTTTTGTTCAGCCGTTCATCTACAAGATTGGTCAGTTTATCCCAGTTCACCTCCAGTTCATGCTCCGTGTAACCGATTCCCAGAAGCATGGAACCGGCACTTCTCCGCTGCACCGTACTCTGCGAATAGGCGGCAGGATAAGAGAAGCGGCGATGGTTGAAGATGTAATAAAGATTGAATCCCTTGATGCTCGATTTGAAACCGTCGAAAGGTGCCTTGCGGATAGGGTTACAATCGATGTGCTCACCCAGATTCATCCGCAGAACATGATAGTCATTTCCCGTCTGTCGCCAGAACAGGTCTATTCCCAGCAGACTGCTGTAGAGGCTCAGGTCAAACTCCTTTTTATTAGTGTGGTTATTCCTGAAATTAATGTGCTTCAGGTCGAACGTATAACCCAGAAACACCCATCGCCAGCCCAGATAAGGCCCCAGGCGGTAAGAAGGATCAGGCGAGAAGGAAATGCTCTGTCCTTCGCTGTTTCTGAGCGTATATTCCTCGTAGGTATTGGTGTTCTGCAGCATCACCGTATAATTGTAATGCTGGTCTTCTATATAAGCCGAATCCGTACTGTTGAATTCTCTGAAGAACCGGGTGAACACATCTCCCACCTGATGGAAGAAGGTTTTGCGATGGCGCTCTTTCACGAGGCTGTCCTGGGAATTGGACATGAACATCGTCTTGTTGAAGAGCGTTCCCAGCATGGTAGAATCCACGGGCTCCCCTGCCCTTGCCGAAGTGCAGGCAAGAGAACAGATAAATCCTACTATACAGAAACATCTCTTCATAACTTACGCTCTAATCCTGATGATGATTTTGTAAAAAATCAGTTCTTCCACAATACTCGGTCCAGCACCCAGTTGACAGCCGTAGCCGAAACGCTGGTGCAGTCGCATTTTCCTATTCCCTGCAGATGCTGAATCACACTCTTGATGAGCGGCAGCTGCACATAAGGCGGATTCGGAACCGTAATCAAGTTCTTTCCTTCGCTCGTAATCACTTCTATCGGCTGGTAAGTGAACACCGAGAATGAGAGCGAACCTTTCTCGCCAATCACCTCAATGCAGTCTTCCTTCGCACTCTCATGTCCCACGAAGCACCAGCTTCCGCTGCCCGGAATTCCACTCTCAAAGAAGAAGCACGCCGAGAGCGTATCTTCAGCCTGATAAAGATGCGCTCTGTTGGCAGGATAGCCGTGCGCACGGGTAATCACACCAAACAGATTCTGGAGCAAATCTATCTGATGAGGAGCCAGGTCGTAGAAATAGCCGCCGCCCGCAATATCCGGCTGCAGTCGCCAAGGCATTTCCTTGCCGCTCTGAAAGTCGAGATCGCGCGGAGGAACCGAGAAGCGCACCTGAACATTCACCACGTTACCGATGGTTCCGCTCTCGATAATTTCCTTTACCTTCTGGAAGTAAGGAAGATAACGGCGATAATAAGCTACAAAGCAGGGGACACCCGTCTGCTCGCTGATGCGGTTGATGCGGATGCAGTCGTTGTAGCTCGCTGCCAGCGGTTTCTCTATGTAGCAGGGTTTGCCCGCACGCATCGCCATAATGGCGAAGGTGGCGTGAGAAGAAGGTGGCGTGGCGATGTAAACAGCATTCACATCGGGATCTTCTATCAATTCCGATGCATCCGTGTACCATTTGCGCACATGATGGCGCTCAGCATAGCTGCGTGCCTTGTTCTCGCTTCGGCTCATCACAGCCACCACCTGCGAACCCTCCACTTCGTTGAAAGCCGGTCCGCTTTTCTTTTCGGTTACTTCTCCGCAGCCGATAAATCCCCAATTAATCTGTTTCATTCTCTGTTGGTTTATTCTCTCCCGAAAGATTATTCTCCGGCGAGAGATTTGTTGATTTCGTCAATATAGTCGAGCACCTCGTCGCGTCCCATCTTCTTTTCACTACTGGTAATGAAATAAGGTGGAAGTGCTTCCCAGCGGTCTTCCAGCGCATGCATCCATTTCTCCGCATTCATGCGAGCCTTGACCGGACCCAACTTGTCGGCCTTGGTAAAGACGATGCAGAAAGGAACGCCGCTCTCGCCCAGCCAGTCTACAAACTCGCGGTCTATCTTCTGCTGGTCGTGGCGCACGTCGATGAGCACAAAGACATTAGCCAACTGCTGGCGCTGCAGAATATAACTGCTTATCATTTGTTCCAGCTGCTTCTGTACGGTCTTCGAACGCTTGGCGAAACCATAGCCAGGAAGGTCAACCAGATACCATTCGTTGTTGATGATGAAGTGGTTGATAAGCAGCGTCTTACCCGGTGTAGCTGAAGTCTTAGCCAAACCCTTGTGGTTGCAGAGCATATTGATGAGGCTCGATTTTCCCACATTACTTCTGCCGATGAAAGCATATTCAGCCTTCGTATCTTTCGGACACATGCTCACTCGTGGAGCCGATATTGTAAATTCTGATTTCTTAATTTCCATTCTTTCTATTTTCTTTTATAAATGTTTATTATTAACGGCCGCACATCAACTAATCATAAAGTTCAATGTTCAACGCTCAAAGTTCAAAGTCTAGAGCATTTCAGCCAGTTCCAGCCATCTCATTTCCTTCTCATCAAGTTCATCCT
>CAVHWE010000180.1:0-5253 GCA_963639495.1 bacterium
CCGCCGCCCCTGCGACTTATTTCAGCGCCGCCAGCGAGGAAACGATTTTCTCCGCCGCCGTCCATATCCGTTCCTGACTTTGCTGAATGTCCTCCAGATCGGCCTCATAGATGCGGCCTGTTTCGTGAGCGCGGCGGGTAAGCTGGTTGAGGTTGTTGCTGGAATACCGAAGCAGGGACACCAGCTCCCGCAGCTCCGGAAGATCGAGCTTTACCACATATCCGTCAATCGCCATCTTGCGGAGATACGCCGCCATGTTGGTGGTGCCGAACTGCGCCATCTTCGTTTCAATCATTTCTCGTTCCTGCGGCGTGACGCGGAATTTGAGCTGAATATCCCGCTTGCGTTTTGCCATCGCTCAACGCTCCGGGGCTTTGGACTTCGCCGAAATTTTCGGCGAAGTTGTTTCAGGCAGCTTTTTCAGCTTATCCCGGACAGAGGTTTTCTGCTGCTCCTGCGCGTAGGCTTTGCGGGTCTGGCTGAGAAACAGATCGACCAGACCAGGATGACTGTTGACGGCCAGATAGCAGTTGCGGTCAGTACCCCATGCGTCGGGATTGGCGGGGATGGACATGGCGTTTGCCCATGCCCGGTTGTCGGGAGAATAGCGTCTGTCCCAATCTGCTTGACAGACGGTGATGGCGAGGATATGAAACGCGCGGTCATAGCCGAACTGCTGCACCACCTGATCGACCGCCGCTGCATCCAGCCGGTTATCCCGGTAGTGGTCGCGGATGGCGGCTTCAATCGCTTCCTTGCAGGCCGTGTTCGCCTGATTGGAAGCGCGGTAGGCCGCAAGCTCGTCATGCTCTCTGGCGTAGGCTGCCGGGTGCTTGTAAACGGGGATATTTTTCATTATCGTGCCTCCATTTCTTTCTTGTGGGGCTTTTCCGGTGCGCCATGAACAGGCGGCGCTTTCAACCTGTCCAGAACAGAAGGCCGCGCCGATTTTGCAATCGCCTGCTCAGGCTGCGGCTGTCCCTTGCCGTCCAGATTCAGCTCCATATCCAACTCAATGAGCCGCGCAGTTTTTGCGGCCAGCTCCTGCTCCTGCGGGAACGGCTTACCGACCTCGGCCTTTGCCGCCGCCTGCTGGTTATAGAGGTTTTCAAGCTGCTCCTGAACGCTACGCAGACGCTCCGGCATTTTATCCAGCGCGTTCTCGATGCGGACAAGGTTGCCTCTGGCATCCGAACCGAGTTCAACGCGATGGGTCATCTGGCCTTTCAGCGTCAGCGTGTACGTTTTCCACATGGAATCAAAAGCAACGGACATGGTAAAGCCGCGATAGCTGCCGATCTGTACCGGGTCTTTGCCCTTGACCTCCTTGCAGGTGTCCAGCAGTGCGGCACCGGCGTTTTCCTTATCGGTGAGCCGGTCGCCGCGAATTTCCATGCCGACAAAGCCCTCTGCCGGGAGTGGATGCGCTGCGAGGGTCTGCATATCCGCCTCCAGCCCACGAACAAAGCCCTTGTGTTCTTCTATCTTTTCCGGGAAGTATTTCAGCAGACTGTCCTCCAATCGGAATTGCTTGCTGTTGTGGTCTGCCTTCATAATTTTGAGCTTTGACACCTCAATGTCCAAATCCATACGCTCCTTGATGCGGGGATCACCGGCGCATAGTGCTTTGATCTCCGCAAAGGACAGCGCCGTAGCGTCCACGTCCTCGCAGGAGCGAACCGGGGATTTTGAGGTCATGATCTGAGAGATGAATTTCTGCTTATTTTCCACCGTTTGCCAGAGGTAGGCGTCAAACGTCCCTTCGGTCACATAGCGGCAGACATGAACGAGCTTGTTCTGATTGCCCTGACGCTCGATGCGGCCTTTTCGCTGTGTGAGATCACGGGGACGCCACGGGCAATCCAAATCGTGAAGTGCGACCAAACGATCCTGCACATTGGTTCCCGCGCCCATCTTGGCCGTGCTGCCCATCAGGACGCGCACCTGACCACTTCTGACTTTTGCGAACAATTCCCGCTTTTTGACCTCCGTATTGGCGTCGTGGATGAATGCGATTTGTTCCGGGGGCATACCGGCGTCAATGAGTTTTTGACGCACATCCTCATAGACCGTAAACGGCGTTTCCGCGCTTTCCTCCAATGAAATCGCGCTCTCCAGCGCATGGATTTCCGGGCTGTCCAGCGTACCGGGGGAAGCCTTTGCCGCCCGCTGCGAGGGCGTGGTCTTTGGCGTAGAAATGTCGCAAAACACAAGCTGAGTCAGTTTTTCCTCCTCGCCGTCGTGCCAGTATTGGAGAATGTTCGCCACGCACTGATTGACCTTGGTGGTTTCCTCGTCGGGGAGCATGGGATTGATGATGCGCTGGTCAAGCCCCAGCTTGCGTCCGTCCGAGGTGATTTTGAGCATGTTGTCCACATCCGGGCTGACCGCACCGCTGTGTACCTTGGACGCTCGTTCCGAGAGGGCTTTCACCATGTCCTGCTGGATCTGTGTGGGTTTGGTGGCGATGGTGTGGTACGCAACCTCCGGCGTGGGTAAGTGGAGCTGATCCGCCGTTTTGATGTCGGCGACCTCTTTGAACAGATTCATCAATTCGGGCAAGTTGAAAAACTTTGCAAAGCGCGTCCTTGCCCGATAGCCCGTCCCCTCCGGGGCAAGCTCCAGCGCGGTGGTGGTTTCACCAAAGCGGCTTGCCCAGCAATCGAAGTGGCCCATACCCATCTCTTGCAGCCGGTCATGCTGCAAATAGCGCTGAATGGTGTATAGCTCTGTCATGGAGTTGGAAACCGGGGTGCCGGTGGCAAACACCACGCCGCGCCCGCCGGTCAGCTCATCCATGTAGCGGCACTTGGAGAACATATCCGAGGATTTCTGCGCATCGGTGGTGGAAAGCCCTGCCACGTTGCGCATCTTCGTATAGAGGAAAAGATTTTTATAATTGTCCGACTCGTCCACAAACATCCTGTCTACGCCAAGCTGTTCAAAGTAAATCACATCATCCTTGCGGTCGCTGGCTTGCAGCTTTTTCAGCCGCGCCTCCAGTCCCTTTTTCGTGCGCTCCAAGCTCTTGATGGTAAAGCTGTTGCCGCCTGTGAGCTTGGTATCCTGAATGCCATCGGTGATTTCCTCAATCTGCTGGTGAAGGAGCCGTTCCTGCCGCTCCGGGCTGATGGGGATACGCTCAAACTGGCTGTGGCCGATGATAACGGCGTCATAGTCGCCGGTGGCGATGCGGGCGCAGAATTTCTTGCGGTTGTGGGTTTCAAAGTCCTTCTTGGTAGTGACAAGGATGTTGGCCGAAGGGTAAAGCCGCAGAAACTCAGACGCCCACTGTTCCGTCAGATGGTTCGGCACGACAAAAATGGATTTCTGGCACAGTCCCAACCTCTTAGATTCCATCGCAGAGGCTACCATTTCAAAGGTTTTTCCCGCGCCAACTTCGTGTGCCAGCAGCGTATTCCCGCCGTACAGCACATGGGCGATGGCGTTTTTCTGGTGTTCCCGGAGGATAATTTCAGGGTTCATCCCAGAGAAAACGATGTGGCTGCCGTCATACTCGCGGGGGCGGGTGCTGTTCATTTCCTCGTTGTACTGCCGTACCAGCGTTTCGCGGCGCTCCGGGTCTTTCCAAATCCAGTCCTTGAACGCATCCCGGATAAGCTGCTGCTTCTGCGCGGCAAGGGTGGTTTCCTTGGCGTTGAGGACACGGCGCTCCCGTCCGTCTGCGTCCTCAATGGTATCGTAGATGCGAATGTCGCGGAGGTTCAGCGCATCCTCCAGCAGCCGGTAGGCGCTGGCGCGGTCTGTGCCATAGGTGGTGAATGCCGCCACGTCGTTGTAGCGCACCATGCTCTTGCGGGAAACCTGCCATTCTGCGGTGTACGGGACATAGCTGATCTCGATCTGTCCGCGCAGATAGCGGGGCGTTTCAAAGGTTTCATACATGAATTGCTCGATGTACTTCTTGTCAAGCCACGTTGCACCCAGCCTCACTTCAATTTCACTGGCCTCCAAGTCCTTCGGCTGTGCGGCGATCAGGGCATCCACATTCCCGGCGAAGAACGGGTCGCGCGCTGCTACACGCTGCGCGGTGCGGAGCTTCTGCCGGACGTTGCCGGAGAGATATTCGTCCGCCGTCTGCCAGCCCTTCGCCCAATGCTCGCCGCCGTCCTCCAAGTCAAATGGGCCACTGTTGGGTTCCTTGTAAATGACGCCCTTCAAATCCTCAACGATCTGTGGAATCTTTTCGCTGCCGCCCATGAGGGTGGCCATAAAATCGAGATCGACGCAGGCTTTTTCTCCGATGCAGACAGCAAGGGCTTCACTGGCGGTATCCACAGAATCTACGCTGCGCTGCTGCTTAATGGTGCGCTTATGGAACATATCCGCCTTGCGCTCCAGCTTTCCGTCGTCATCCAGCACTTCCAGCGAACACAGGAGGTAGTAAGAGGAATCGTCAGAGAACGCAAGACGGTTCGCACGGTCATTGATTAGGCCGTGTTTTGCGGAGAACGCATCATAGAGGCGGTTTAGCTCGGTCTGCGCTTCCTGAATCCGGCTTTCTGCGCTGTACTCGTCCATTTGCAGGGCAATCAGCTCATTCACGCAATCCCGCAGCGCGACCATGCCCTTGACACGCTCGGCGGCGGTGGCGTTCAGCTCCGGCTTGACCATGCGGCTGTTTTCCCGGTAATACACCTCGCCGCCCACCACGGTGTAGGAGTAGTTTTTCACATTGGGGTCTGCGGGGATGGAGGTGTCGATCTGTTCGCCCTCGCCCAGCTCTGGCAGTTCCGCCTCCTGATAGGTGCCGCGAATGTTTTTCACGGCATCATGGAGCTGATCTGCAAGTGACAGCCCTTCGATGGGGACAACGGTGAAATCCTGCTTGCCGTATTGGGTGCTTTCGGATGTCTGCCTGCCGAGGATCATCTCCGGGTGGTCAACAAAATAGCGGTTGATGGCAAAGCCATCCTCGTTCTGGCCGAGGTGTACCCAATCCGGTTCGATCTCAATGGGACGGTCACGCTTTTGGAGAAAGAGAATGTCCGAAACCACATCCGTACCGGCGTTGGCGCGGAACGCATTGTTGGGCAGACGAATGGCACCCAGCAGCTCCGCCCGCTGCGCGATGTATCTGCGGACTTCGGGCGACTGTTTATCCATCGTATAGCGGGAGGTCACGAACGCGATCACGCCGCCCGGACGTACTTGGTCAAGCGTTTTTGCAAAGAAGTAGTCGTGAATGGAAAAACCGAGCTTGTTATAAGCCCGGTCATCTACCTGATATTG
>CAVHWE010000181.1:0-5249 GCA_963639495.1 bacterium
TAGCCGTAGGGAGTACGCGCACCGATGAACTTGCCGTCCTTCATGGCCTGCCGCTGCTGCGCCCTGATCTTGCGCCCAATGTCCAAAGCGTAGGCTTCGTTTATCATGTTCCGCAGCGGGATGATGATACCGGAATGGGCATCCTCCGGGGCGGCGGTATCGAAGTTTTCGTTGACCGCAATAAAGCGGATGCTGCGGATACGGAAATACTGCTCGATGTAGTAGCCGGTGTCGATGGTGTTCCGCCCCAAACGGGAGAGGTCTTTCACAATGACGCAGTTGACGTGACCGGCCTCAATATCCGAGAGCATCTGCTGAAAGCCCGGACGGTGGAAGTTTGTCCCAGTCGCGCCGTTGTCAATGTAGGTATCGTACACGCTGATTTCCGGGTACTGCTCCAGATAGCGGGCAATAATCATCTGCTGGGTTTCAATGGATACGCTGTGCGTGTGGGTATCCTCCACCGAAAGGCGGACATAGATCGCGGCGCGGCAAGCGGCGTCGGCCTCCTGCACGGCCACCGCAGCCGTTTCTTTTCTGCTTTTCCTTGCCATGCTCAGCCCACCTTTCTCTGTTCGTAATCTTTCTGCTGCGCTGCCAGCGCCAGAAGCTGCAACGCCTTTTTGTATTCGTCCTCATGGGTAAAGGTAATATCCAGCTCCTTTTTCCCACGGACGCGGATGCTCTGTACCATGTGAATGAGCGCTCTGCGGTCTAAGGTTTCCAGCGTGGAGAACTGCGTAAACTGCGAAATCCAACGATTGCGCTCACTCCGGTTTTCCAGCACCTCCGCGAGCTTTTCCTTGAGAACGCGGACGCTTTCGCGGATGTCCTCGGCCTGCTTGGTGTACTTGGCTTTATAGGAAGCGTATTCTTCCTTGGTGAGCATACCTCCCACAAGGCTCTCATAAAGCCGTGCCTTGAACTCCAGCACCTGCTCCAACCGGCGCTCATTATCGGTGATGTGGTCGCTGTATTCCTTGGCAAGTGCCTGATTGATGCTGGACTGGTCGATGCCGGTCAGCAGCGCCTCCAGAGAAGCAATGTTGCCGATATAGGCTTTCAGGCTGTCCCGCACACAGTCGATCAGGCTGCTTTCTTTCAGCATGACCGGATGGGCGCAGCCCTTTTTCTTGCCGGTGGGACAATAATAGTAGTGGTACTCCTTGCCGTTTGCACGGTTGGTCTTGCGGGTCATGCGGCTTCCGCAGCACCCGCAGATCAGAATACCGGAGAACAGGTACACCGTGTCCTCGTTGGGAGAAGTCCGGGTATCCAGTCCCTTGATGCGCTGCACCAGCTCAAAATCCTGACGGGCGATCAGCGCTTCGTGGGCATCCGGGACACGCACCCACTCGGAGGCGGGGCGCTGCTCCATCTGCTTGATCTTGTAATGCGGCGTACCCTGTTTGCCCTGCACCAGCGTTCCGGTATAGGTTTCATCCTGCAAGATGCGGATGATGGTGGTGGCAGACCACTTGCAGTCTGCCTTGTCTGCATAGCCTTTTTTTGCATAGGGCAGGCCGTTGTTCTTCTTGTACGCCAGCGGGGAGAGAATACCCAGCCGGTTCAGCTCTGATGCGATCTTGGAGGCGCTTGCGCCCTCCAGCCGCATACGGAAGATGTCGCAGACAACGCGGGCGGCGTAGGGGTCAGGGACGAGCAAATTCTTGTTGTCCTCGGCTTTCATGTAGCCGTACACCGGGAACGCGCCGACGAAATCGCCGTTGCGCCGCTTCACGTCCAGAGAGGAACGGGTCTTGATGGAAATGTCCCGGCAGTAGGCTTCGTTCATAATGTTCTTGACCGATACGGTCAGATCATCGCCGCTGTCGTGGGCGGTGTCGATGCTGTCGGTGATGGCGATGAAGCGCACCCCGTAGGCCGGGAATACCCGGCGCAGATACCGGCCGGTTTCAATGTACTCACGCCCCAGCCGGGAAAGGTCTTTTACAATAACGCAGTTGATGTTGCCGTCGGTGACATCCTGCATCATTTCCTTAAACGCGGGGCGGTCAAAGATGATGCCGCTATAACCATCGTCGATCTTTTCGGAAACAACTTCAATATCCGGGTTGTGCTCTACAAAGTTTTCAATGAGCTTGCGCTGATTGGAAACGCTGTCGCTCTCGCTGGAATGATCGTCGGTGTAGGACAGGCGGATATAAGCGGTGGCTTTGAATTTAGGCATGAAAAAGCACTCCTTTCTCCCGGACTGCTCCCGCATGAAAAGAGTGGTTATCTGGCTATTTGGTTTTCATCCTTTTCCACACCGATCATAACACTCTCTGCGGAAAAAAGCGAGGATGTCGCTCAGCGCAAAATGCCTTGCAGACATTCCTCCAACGTAACGCCGTTCCCGGCAAAGCAGGCGTTTACCACGAAATCGCCGCAGCGGAAGCGGTAAGGATTTTTGATCTGGCGGATAAAGGCGGCAATGCGTTCTTCCTTGGGAAGATTTTTGTCTACGGATACTTCCCGGATGTCCACCAGCTCATCCGTGTGGTTTCGGGATTCGTTCGGCGTCGGCTGCATCATGGCGATCTCCTTTCTCGGTTTGGTGGGTTTCCTCAAGGTCACATGAATACGCTGACGGGAAAGCCCGTCAGCGCATGGTATCTGACTTTGAGAGGCGGCTGCGAGGGCAGAATTGGAGCCACATAACATAATGGCGAATACCGGCGCAGCCGCTCTGCTTGTCCATTTGAGAAGATCCATCCTATTTGCCACGCGCCCCGGATAGTGGGCATGATGCAGGCCGCCCTTGGCAGGGCTGTCATAACTCCACGATACCGCTGCCCCGAAGGGCTGGCGCATACCACAGGGTTCCCCCTCAAGTCTGTGGGAGGGCGTGAGCAAGTTTCATTATCCGCCGCGCTGTCATCGCGCCCGATTTGCCGAATCGGGTCTAAGGCTGCGTAGATCGCTCGGATGGCTTGTCCGGAATCACATCCTTAAAGCCATCGTCGTGGCGGCGCACCTTATGCCGCTATCACGCGGGTTTTGTGCCTGCATCATGGTCTATTCAGTTTTCAACGTTCGGTGAAAGACTTCGTGGAGAATGTCCCTTCACCTATCGCCGATTTGGGGCCACTTTTGCACCCTGTTTTCAGCAATCAGGGAAAAGTTTTTTCATTTTCTTCATCGCTGCGCCAATGCTCTTGGAAATATTCTGATGGCTGATACCCTCGGCTGCGCCGATCTCATCAACCGTCATCCCGTCCACGAAATACATCCACACCCTGCGGAACTGCGTATCCGTCAGGTGCTTCCGAATCTGCGTGACCTTTCTGGCGCTGCGGTGGATTTCCTCTGCCCGGTCATGTGCCTGCTCCATGCAGACATCCACGGCAGGAATGGAGGCCGCTTCCTCGGATAGCTCATCCAGCGCAAGCGTGTGATTGGCATAGACATGAGCTTCCTTTTCAGAGGCGTGATAGTCCTCGTCCGATAGGGATTTCCATTTCAGAAATTCTTCCTTGCTGGCAAAATCCTTGCAGGTCAGACGGATGATGGTGTCGTTGGCGTCCATGTAAACGATGGCGTTGGGGTCTTTCTTATTCAGCGCATAGCTGCTTTTTCTGTTGAACATATATCCTCCGTTCAAGTCCAAGTGGGTGGAAAGGATTGAACGGAGGCTGGCGGTGAACGGCAACCGACAGAAAATAAAAACGCACATATCTTCCATAACGGAGATATGTGCGCATGAAGAAAAGATTTGAGTTTACTCGGAGGCGGGTCGGCGTCAAAACTGCTAAAAGATGCAAAAAACGCCATAGTCCACCTAAGGACTATGGCGTAATGCGGATATGAACTTCGGTAATGGCAACGCGGTCGCTGCCTTGATCCTGACAACATACCCGTATCCCCCGCAAAAAGAGAGCCGGGTGAAGTGTGGTCTGACCCGGCCCCGCTTCATCATTTGAGGGGATTATACCGGGACAATTCCTGAACACATCCTCGCAATATCCAAGACATTTCCAAGATTAAAAATCAGGATCAAATTTATAGCCGATGCCATATACAGAAACAATATATCCGTGTGAGCCGGATATGACACGGATTTTCTTCCTGATGTTGCTGATATGATTGCTGATGGCTTTTCTTGAATAGAATGTGTAATCTTCGTGCCAGACAAGATCAACGATCATTTCATAGGTGAACACGCGCTTCGGGTTGGATGCTAACAGGGAAAGAATATCAAACTCCTTTGCGGTCAGCGCGATCTCCCGTTCATGGGTACTGGCAAAACGATATTCAGGGTATAGCCGCAAATCTCCAACCTTGATGGGCGCAAGATGGGGCGCTGCGGCGGCCTGATCGGTGATTTTTATATAGCGGCTGAATATGCTGATATTTTTACATTCTTCAATAGCCCCGATAATGATAGGCGTGACTTGGATTTTCCGTATTGCATAGATGTATGGGACAGAATCCAAAACGCTTATATCGCAGAAAATGCAATTATATCTCTTTGCCTGTGCTAATCGCACTAATTCAGCAGGAGAATCCGCACGGTCACAAACAATTCTGTTCGCGGCACCAGCGTCCTGCAATTCTCTAAATTCATCATAATCATATCCAACCACAAGAGCGGACTCAGCCACGCGGAGCCTCCTTTCAAAAAGCTATGAGCCGCACAATCTGTGCGGCTCATTCACTATTCTTGAACGCAGTAATTTGTCGCTAATAGTTATTCTTCACATATTCCAGAACAATCCGAGGTCATCTGCAATTTCCTGCATCAGAGTGTCGCTTTCAGCTAAAAGTGCTGCGCATTTTTTGAGCTTTTGATCAGTATTGTTATCCTGCGCACGATACTTTTTATATCGTAGATTGTGTTCCAATCCCGCCCACGAGTCCATAGCAGTTGTGCGAATCTGTATTTCACAGCGAACATATTTATCCCCCTCACACAGCATAACTGGAACATCTACAATCAGATGCAAACTGCGATAGCCGTTAGGCTTTGGGTTCTTGATGTAATCTTTTTCCTGAACCAAACGAATAAAGTCACCGTTGATTAAGGCATCGCGTATTGCATAAACATCTTGGAGATATTCACAGATAACTCGAACACCAGCTATATCATTCAAGTGTTCCGTTATTGAATCCAATGTCAAAGGGTATCCACGCTTTTGCAGTTTTTGATAAATGCTGTGAGGCTCTTTAATTCGACTGGTAACAGTACGAATGGGAGAACGCTGCTCCCGAATCGTTACTTCTTTTCCAATGGTATCAAGTCGGAC
>CAVHWE010000182.1:0-5246 GCA_963639495.1 bacterium
TCACCTTCCGCTTCTTCATCGAATATACGAAGGAGATTCAGGTGGCATTCGAGGCTGGTCTGCCTATGGATATGGGACAGATATTGAGCATTCCGCTCATCATCGCCGGTGTATGGAGCATCGCTTCCAGCACAAAAAGAGCGAAAGAAAAGAACGTAGAGGCAAAATAATATCAGACGACTTATTTTCATATTATAAAAATCCCTCCTCGTGAAACAGCATCTGCTGCCACGGGGAGGGATTTATATTTTTATCTTCCCAGTAGAATCTTCTTGATGTCATTGAGCTTGTTCAATGCCTCTACCGGAGTAAGGTTGTTCACATCCAGTCCGAGTATTTCATCGCGTATCTGCGTCAGTACAGGATCATCGAGCTGGAAGAAACTGAGCTGCACTCCGTCCTTTGGCTCATCGATATGCTGAACGTTCGGTTTACCGGCACCGCCAACCCCGGCATTGTCATCCTCCAACTGCTTGAGAATCACATTGGCACGGTTCACGATGCTGCGAGGCATACCGGCAATCTCAGCCACATGGATACCGAAAGAGTGCTCACTGCCTCCCGGTTCCAGTTTGCGCAGGAAGATAACCTTGCCGTCTACCTCTCTCACGCTCACATTGAAGTTCTTGATGCGAGGGAAGTTCTTCTCCATCTCGTTCAACTCATGATAGTGGGTAGCAAAGAGCGTACGTGCCTGCGCCTTCTTATGTTCGTGCAGATATTCCACGATAGCCCAGGCGATAGAAATACCATCGTAGGTAGATGTACCTCTTCCCAGCTCATCAAAGAGCACCAGCGAGCGCGGAGAAACGTTGTTCAGGATATTCGCCGCCTCGGTCATCTCTACCATGAAGGTTGATTCGCCGAGCGATATATTGTCGCTTGCACCTACACGGGTGAAGATTTTATCCACCAGTCCCACTCTGGCGCTCTCTGCGGGCACAAAACAGCCTACCTGTGCCAGCAGCACGATAAGGGCGGTCTGGCGCAGCAGAGCCGATTTACCAGCCATATTAGGACCTGTAATCATCATGATCTGCTGTTTCTCGGTATCGAGCAGCACATCGTTAGGTACATAGCGTTCACCCAGCGGCAGTTGGGTTTCAATCACCGGATGCCTACCCTGCTTGATGTCGAGCACCTCAGAATCATCGATGATAGGGCGCACGTAGCGGTTCTCGTCAGATGTCTTGGCGAATGACAAAAGACAGTCCATACGGGCGATGAGGTTGGCATTGATCTGAATCTGCGGAATATACTCCTGCATGGCAGCTATCAGTTCGTTGAAGAGCTGCGCTTCCAATACCAGAATCTTCTCATCAGCACCGAGAATCTTTTCCTCATATTCCTTCAGTTCCTGGGTGATATAACGCTCTGCCTGAGCCAGCGTCTGCTTACGTATCCACTCTTCAGGCACCTTGTCCTTAAAGGTGTTTCTCACCTCCAGATAGTATCCGAAAACATTATTGTAACCTACCTTCAGACTCGAAATTCCCGTCTTTTCTATCTCCCTTTCCTGTATCTTGAGCAGATAATCCTTGCCGTGGCGGCTGATGGCACGAAGGTCGTCGAGTTCGGCATTGAATCCGTCGGCTATCACGTCACCCTTATTGACCAGCTGTGGCGGATCGGGCTGTATTTCCCTGGCAATGCGGTCTTTCAGTGTCTCGCATACGTTCAGCTGCTCGCCTACCCGCTTCAGAGCCTCGTTCGTGGCATGCTGACATGCCACCTTGATAGGTTTGATGGCTTCGAGTGCATTCTTCAGCTGAACCACTTCGCGAGGTGAAACTCTGCCCACGGCTACTTTGGAGATGATACGCTCCAGGTCGCCGATGCGGTGCAACTGGTCATCGAGAAGCTGTCGGAATTCCGGTTCCTTGAAGAAATATTCCACGATATCGAGGCGCTCGTTGATAGGTTTCACGTCCTTCAACGGGAAGACCAGCCAGCGACGGAGCATACGTCCACCCATCGCCGTTACCGTACGGTCGATAACATTCAGGAGAGAAGAACCGTCTTCCTGCATAGGGGCAACCAGCTCCAGACTGCGGATAGTAAACCTATCCATACGCACGAACTTATCTTCTTCGATACGTGAAAGGGCGGTGATATGATTAATCTGTGTATGCTGGGTAATCTCGAGATACTGCATGATGGCACCACTGGCTATCACGCCGTTCTTGAGATGCTCTACACCGAAACCTTTCAGAGACTTGGTCTTGAAATGACCCAGGAGTTTCTGCAGGGCTGTCTGTTCGGTGAAAACCCAGTCGTCCAGTTCGAAGGTACAGTATTTGCTGCCGAAATATTTCTCGAAGTCGTTCTTTCGGGCACGGTCGTAGAGCACCTCTTTCGGCATGAAGTTGCCCATCAGTTTCTCTACATAGTCGTAGGTTCCCTCGCCGGTCAGGAATTCTCCGGTCGAGATATCCAGAAAGCTCACACCGCAGGCGGTCTTGCCGAAGTGTACGGCTGCCAGGAAGTTGTTCTCCTTGTAGTTCAGCACGTTATCTCCCATCGCCACACCCGGTGTAACGAGTTCGGTAATACCGCGCTTCACCATCTTGTCCATCTGGCTCAGTCCCTTCTTACCTTTTATTTCGAGTCGTTTCTTCTTCGGGTCTTCCAACTGGTCGCATACCGCTACGCGCTTACCTGCCCTGATAAGTTTAGGCAGATAGGTATCCAGAGCATGATGAGGGAATCCAGCCATCTCGGTCGTGCCCGTAGAACCGCCATTGTTACGTCGTGTCAGCGTAATGCCGAGTATACGGGATGCCTCCACCGCATCTTCGCAGTAAGTTTCGTAGAAGTCACCGCAACGGAAGAGCAGCAGCGCTTCGGGATGTTTCGATTTCATCTCGAAAAACTGTCTCATCATCGGTGTAAGACCTTTATTATCGTTTGCCATTATCTTTTTTCTCCTTATATTATTTCTTTAAATTTACATAGTTTCTATCTACAATACTCCTCCTTAAACCACAGCCGGTATATCGGGTCAACAAAGACAAAAGCATCGTTTTGCTTTTCGATAATATCTTTGTTCTGGAGCGTTTTCCTGTTCTTGACAATCGTATTCGGATTACCAAGATTATAGATTTGTTTCACGGCTTGCGAGGAGAAATGGTGATAGACATTTTGCCATATTCCTAGTAATTTAGTACAAAGTTACGAAATATTACCCTAAGGTAAGTTACCCTAAGGTAATATTTAGAGTTTTTTAAATGAATATATGCTGCATTACCATAATAAAGCCGTACTTTTGTACTCATGAAAAAGAAACAATTATACATAGGGGTTCTGTCGGTTGCTTGCTGCGCTCTCGTAGCAATAGGCATCACCTTGCACCTGCTCTACCCCAAGAAACAGATACAGAACCTGGTGAAAACTCCACCGGTTCTCCGGCTCAAGCCACAGCCTGCAGATACACTGAAGAAGAAACCTGTGAAGAAGATGGATTTCAATATCTCCGGAACTTTAAGAGATAAGGAGGGAAAGGGAGTGGCTGGCGTCATCGTGAGCGATGGATTCAACTGTGTGAAAACCGATGCACAGGGCAGATATAAGATGAAGCGAGACAGCCTGGCAAGATTCATATACTATTCTGTTCCAGCCGATTGCGAGGTTCCTACCCATTCTAAGACCGATCGCACGGCTTTCTTCTACCAAAAGGTATCCAAGGGGAAGAAAACCTATAACTTCACCCTCACCCGATTGCCGGGCGGCAAGGAGATTCACTATAAGATGATTGTCATCGGCGACCCGCAGGTTACCAATGCCTACAGCCCTTACTATACTTCTCCGGATGATAATCCCATCAAGAAGAGCGATGTAGAAAGATTCACTACCCAGACGATGGCGGACATCAGGCAAACCATCAGTTCGCTGCCTGCCGGAACACCGGTCTACGGACTCAGCATGGGCGATGATGTACAGTATTATGGCGGTTACAACGCCAAACTGGAGCGTCAGATACGCCGGGCATTGGGCTCTTCAGAGATGCGTCTCTTCTCCGTCATCGGCAATCACGACCAGGATGGCAAGGCGCTCTACCGCAGGAAATGGGAGGAGAATTTCGGTCCTACCGATTTTTCCTTCAACCGTGGCGATGTGCATTATGTCTGCATCAACAACTGCTTCTTCCACCGCGGCATGTCTTATTATTCTCCTGGAGAATTACGTGAACGCCAGGTGAAGTGGCTGAAGCAGGATCTCGCCCTTACGCCTAAGGATATGAAGGTGGTACTCTGTTATCATATTCCTTTTACCTTTGGTAATGCGCCTTTCAGCAAGGCGAAGCCGCTGACCAATGCCCATGAGGAGGGACACTATTCTTCTTCTCGTCTCTCGCTGCTGTTATCTCTTTTGAAGCCATTCAAGGGAGGATATGAACTCTTCTGCGGCCATACTCATTTTGCCTGCAACCACGAGATCAATTATCAGGGCGAGGATGTGATGGAGCATTGTCATGCTGCCGCCTGTGGCAATATATGGCAGTCGAATATCAACATCTGCGGCACCCCGAACGGATATTATGTATACAGTTTTGTGGGTACCAGCATCAGCAACTGCTATTACAAGGGAACTTTCTGGGATAAGAGCAAGCAGATGACCTTGTTCCGTGCGCAGACCGATTTCAACGGCGAGAAATACTCTAGGGATTGGCAGTTGGCAAACAACAGGAATATCCTGGTAGCCAATGTCTTCAATGCTACCAGTCATTGGCGTATTGTAGCCGTAGAGGATGGCAAGGAATATCTGATGGGCCGCCTCAGCGGAAAGGGGCAGGATGCCTTTGCCGCCGGCTATCATCATAAATATAGCGAGAGTGTATCTTACCGGTTCGTGAGCAAGGGCAACGGTTATCTCATCATGAACCACCTTTATTATTATACTCCTAGGAATCCGAATGCCAAAATCATCATCAAGGCATCCGATCCATACGGAAATACCTATACGGCATCGAGCGATGAGGTAACGACAGAGCCTTTCGCCAACTTTGCCCATTATTACGAAAAAGAGTATAAGGAATATAAGAATAAGAAAGACAAGATGTTGCGGGATTCTATATCTGGCAGACAGAAAGATTCACTTGCTGCAAGGAAGAAAGATTCTGCAGCAGTACAAAAATAAAAAGAGAGGGTGCGTCATAAGTTGATGATGCACCCTCTTTTTAAATATTATTTGTCACTGCTGTCCCGTTTAGAAATCATCGGGCCTGAAAAGGCTAGGATATAGCCAAT
>CAVHWE010000183.1:0-5194 GCA_963639495.1 bacterium
CTGAGGAACGCAAGAATGACGGTTTGTATAAGGTGTTCTCTGAGAACTTCCCTATTACCGATACACGTAACAATTTCGTTCTTGAGTTCTTGGATTACTATATTGACCCTCCTCGCTATTCTATTGATGAGTGTCTGGAGCGTGGTCTTACATATAGCGTACCTTTGAAGGCTAAGATGAAACTGTATTGTACAGATCCTGAACATGAAGATTTCGGTACATTTATCCAGGATGTGTTCCTTGGTACTATTCCATATATGACCGATAACGGTACATTCGTTATTAATGGTGCTGAGCGTGTTGTTGTTTCTCAGCTTCACCGTTCTCCTGGTGTTTTCTTTAGCCAGGGTGTTCATGCTAACGGTACCATGCTTTATTCTGCTCGTATTATTCCTTTTAAGGGAAGTTGGATTGAATTTGCAACTGACATTAACAATGTAATGTATGCATATATCGATCGTAAGAAGAAGTTGCCTGTAACCACATTGTTGCGTGCTATTGGTTACGAACAGGATAAGGATATTCTTCAGATTTTTGATCTCGCCGAGGAGGTGAAGGTTAACAAGAAGAATATGAAGGCTGCTATTGGTCGTAAGCTTGCTGCTCGTGTTTTGAAGAGTTGGAATGAGGATTTCGTTGATGAGGATACCGGTGAAGTAGTATCTATTGAGCGTAACGAAGTAATCATGGAGCGTGAGACTGAACTTACTGCTGATAATATTGAGGAGATTGTTGAGAGTGGTGCGCAGACTGTTCTGCTTCATAAGGATGAGGAAGCTGCCAACAAGTTTACTATTATCTTCAATACTTTGGCAAAGGATCCAAGTAACTCTGAGAAGGAAGCTGTTAACTATATCTATCGTCAGTTGCGTAATGCAGATCCTGCAGATGACGCAAGTGCACGTGAGGTTTTCCAAAACCTGTTCTTCTCGGATAAGCGTTATGATCTGGGTGAGGTAGGTCGTTATCGTATCAATAAGAAATTGAATCTTGATACTGATATTGATGTTCGTGTCTTGACTAAGGAAGATATTATTGAGATCATTAAATATCTTATTCAGCTGATTAACTCTAGTGCAACAGTTGACGATATCGACCACTTGTCTAATCGTCGTGTTCGTACTGTAGGTGAGCAGTTGGCTAACCAGTTCTCTATTGGTTTGGCACGTATGACCCGTACTATCCGTGAACGTATGAATGTTCGCGACAATGAGGTGTTTACTCCAACAGATTTGATTAATGCTAAGACAATCTCTAGTGTTATCAATTCTTTCTTTGGAACTAATCCATTGTCACAGTTCATGGATCAGACTAACCCTCTGGCTGAGGTAACTCATAAGCGTCGTCTTTCTGCCTTAGGTCCTGGTGGTTTGTCTCGTGAGCGTGCCGGTTTCGAGGTTCGTGATGTACATTATACACACTATGGTCGTCTTTGCCCTATTGAGAGTCCTGAAGGTCCAAACATCGGTTTGATTTCTTCTCTCTGTATGTATGCAAAGATAAACGATCTTGGTTTTATTGTAACTCCTTATCGTAAGGTGAATGATAGCAAGGTCGATATGGCTAATGAGGATGTTGTATACTTGACTGCTGAAGATGAAGAGTCTAAGATTATCGGTCAGGGTAATGCTCCTTTAACTGTTGATGGTTCTTTCATTCGCGATGTAGTAAAGTGTCGTCAGGATGCAGATTATCCAGTTGTTGGTCCAGACCAAGTTGACTATGTTGACGTTTCTCCACAGCAGATTGCTTCTGTATCCGCTGGTTTGATTCCTTTCTTGGAGCATGATGATGGTCACCGTGCGTTGATGGGATGTAACATGATGCGTCAGGCTGTACCATTGCTTCATAATGATGCACCAATAGTTGGTACTGGTCTTGAGAAGCAAGTTTGTGAGGATTCACGTACTATGGTTACTGCAGAAGGTGAGGGCGTTATCGAATATGTTGATGCTACAACTATCCGTATCCTTTACGATCGCACAGAAGACGATGAGTTTGTAAGCTTTGAACCAGCTTTGAAGGAGTATCGTATTCCTAAGTTCCGTCGTACCAACCAGAATATGACAATCGACTTGCGTCCTATCTGTAATAAGGGACAGCGTGTAAAGAAGGGTGATATCCTGACTGAGGGTTATGCGACAGAAAACGGTGAGCTGGCTTTGGGCCGTAACTTGCTTGTAGCTTATATTCCTTGGAAGGGTTACAACTATGAGGATGCTGTTGTTATTTCTGAACGTATGGTTCGTGATGACGTATTGACATCTGTACATGTTGACGAATACTCTCTTGATGTCCGTGAAACTAAGCGTGGAGTAGAGGAATTCACATCTGATATCCCTAATGTCAGCGAGGAAGCTACAAAGGATCTTGATGATAATGGTATCGTGCGTGTTGGTGCAAGAATTGAACCAGGTGATATCATGATTGGTAAGATTTCGCCTAAGGGTGAAAGTGATCCTTCACCAGAAGAGAAGTTGCTTCGCGCTATCTTTGGTGATAAGGCTGGTGATGTGAAGGATTCTTCATTGAAGGCAAATCCATCATTGAGCGGTGTAGTTATTGACAAGAAGTTGTTCTCTCGTGCTATCAAGACCCGTGAGTCAAAGAAGCAGGATAAGATTATTCTTGCTAAGATTGATGAGGAGTATGAGGCAAAGGGTGATGACTTGAAGGATATTCTCGTAGACAAGTTGCTTACACTTACAGAAGGTATGACTTCTGAGGGTGTTAAGGATTATACAGGTGCTGAGATTATCACCAAGGGCAGTACCTTTACTGCTACAGCCTTGAAGAATTTGGAGTATGATGGTGTTCAGTCTAATAAGTGGACTAAGGATGAGCATACCAATGGCTTGATTCAGAGACTTATTATGAACTATATCCGCAAGTATAAGCAACTTGATGCTGAATTAAAGCGTCGTAAGTTTGCTATCACTATTGGTGATGAACTTCCATCAGGTATTCTTCAGATGGCTAAGGTATATATTGCTAAGAAGCGTAAGATCCAGGTTGGTGATAAACTTGCCGGTCGTCATGGTAATAAGGGTATTGTGTCTAAGGTAGTTCGTTTGGAGGATATGCCATTTATGGCTGACGGTCGTCCTGTAGATATGGTATTGAATCCATTGGGTGTGCCTTCACGTATGAACCTTGGTCAGATCTTTGAGTGTATCTTGGGTGCTGCAGGTAAAAAGTTGGGTGTAAAGTTTGCTACTCCTATCTTTGATGGTGCTAAATTGGATGATCTCTCTGAATGGACAGATAAGGCAGGCTTGCCACGTTTCTGCTCAACTTACCTTTATGATGGTGAGACTGGAGAGCAGTTTGACCAGCCAGCTACTGTTGGTATGACTTACTTCTTGAAGTTAGGTCATATGGTTGAGGATAAGATGCACGCTCGTTCTATCGGTCCATACTCTTTGATTACACAACAGCCACTTGGTGGTAAAGCACAGTTTGGTGGTCAGCGATTTGGAGAGATGGAGGTCTGGGCTATCGAGGCATTCGGTGCAAGCCACGTTTTGCAGGAGATCCTGACTGTTAAGTCAGATGATGTTGTAGGACGTAGCAAGGCATACGAAGCAATCGTAAAGGGCGATCCAATGCCAACTCCTGGTATTCCTGAGTCACTTAACGTATTGCTCCATGAGCTTCGTGGCCTTGGTTTGAGCATCAAACTTGATTAATTTTGAGAACCCCTAATTTATATATAGAAACATGGCTTTCAAAAAAGATACAAAGGTAAAGAATAATTTTACGAAGATTACCATCGGTCTCGCTTCGCCAGAGGAGATCTTGGAAAATTCGTATGGTGAGGTTACTAAACCGGAAACCATTAATTATCGTACATATAAGCCGGAGCGTGATGGCTTGTTCTGCGAGCGTATTTTTGGTCCTACTAAGGACTATGAATGCGCCTGCGGCAAGTACAAGCGTATCCGTTATAAGGGAATCGTCTGCGACCGATGCGGTGTAGAGGTTACAGAGAAGAAAGTTCGTCGTGAACGCTCTGGTCACATTGAGCTTGTCGTACCTGTTGCTCATATTTGGTATTTCCGTTCTCTTCCAAATAAGATTGGTTACCTTTTGGGTATGCCGACCAAGAAACTTGATGCTGTCATTTACTACGAGAAGTATGTAGTTATCCAGCCTGGTATTCTTGAGGGAAAGACTGATGCTGATGGTCTTGAATTGAACGGTTCTCACAAACTCGATCTCTTGTCAGAAGATGAATATATGGCTCTTCTTGACCAGTATGATCCTAATGGTGACAATGAACTTTTGGACGATACGGACCCAAATAAGTTTATTGCAAAAATGGGTGCTGAAGCAATTTATCAGTTGCTCCAGAATGTAGACCTTGACTCTTTGTCATACGAACTCCGCGATCGCGCAAATAACGATTCAAGTCAGCAGCGTAAAACTGAGGCTCTGAAGCGTCTGCAAGTTGTAGAAGGTTTCCGTGCTAGTAAAGGTATTAACAAGCCAGAATGGATGATCATGAAGATTATTCCTGTTACTCCACCTGAGCTTCGTCCGTTGGTACCATTGGATGGTGGTCGTTTTGCAACATCAGACTTGAATGACCTCTATCGTCGTGTGATTATCCGTAACAACCGTTTGAAGAGATTGGTTGAGATCAAGGCTCCAGAGGTTATTCTCCGTAACGAGAAGCGTATGTTGCAGGAGGCTGTTGACAGCTTGTTCGACAACTCACGCAAGAGTTCTGCTGTAAAGAGTGAGAGCAATCGTCCTTTGAAGTCACTCTCTGACTCTTTAAAGGGTAAGCAGGGTCGTTTCCGTCAGAACTTGCTGGGTAAGCGTGTTGACTATTCTGCCCGTTCTGTAATCGTTGTAGGTCCAGAGTTGAAGATGGGTGAGTGTGGTCTTCCTAAACTGATGGCTGCAGAGCTTTACAAACCATTTATCATCCGTAAGTTGATAGAGCGTGGTATCGTAAAGACTGTTAAGAGTGCCAAGAAGATTGTTGATCGTCGCGAGCCAGTTATCTGGGATATTCTTGAAAATGTAATGAAGGGTCATCCGGTTATGTTGAACCGTGCCCCTACGCTTCACCGACTCGGTATCCAGGCATTCCAGCCTAAGATGATTGAGGGTAAGGCTATTCAGTTGCATCCATTGGCATGTACAGCGTTCAACGCCGACTTCGATGGTGACCAGATGGCTGTTC